>JAHHSK010000025.1 GCA_020025255.1 Ruthenibacterium sp.
GATCTGCGCTGTGCACGCATGCATCCGGGAGCATTTTCTGCTGCTGCGCAGCCGCACGGCCGCGCTTTGTCTTATTCCGGCTTTTTTCCTGTAAAAAGCTCCATAACTATAATGGAACATAAAATAATCATGCCGCCGATCACAAGCTGGACTGTCATTTTCTCATACCCGAACATTACGGAAAGCAGGCTTCCGAACAGCCCTTCGGTCGAAAGCAGCACCCCTGCCTTTGACGGTGTTGTATGCTTTTGTGCAAGTGTTTGCAGGAAATAGCAAAGGCATGTGCTGAAAAGCCCCAAGAACAGCACGGCAGGCAGGCCGGTGTGCCAATTTACCACCGATACGGAATCCAGATCCGTCAGCAGGAATACCGCAAGTGAAATCAGCGCGGCAACTGTCAGCTGTACCAGATTGACGCGCATGACATCTGCTTCCTTACCGATACTGCCAAGCGATGTGATGTGCAAAGCAAACATCAGCGCGCACAAAAGCGTCATGGCGTCGCCGAAGTTGAACGAAAACGAAAAGCTGCCCGGTGTGATGCTCAACACCCCGATGCCGAGCAGCGTCGTGCCTGCAAGCAGGAACGTCGATGTCGGCGGGCGCCTGCGGCTGAAAAGCCACACGATGAACGGCACCATGACAACATTTGTTGCCGTAAGGAACGCACAGTGTGACACCGTGGTATTCTGCTGTCCCACGATCTGGGTGTAAAACCCGGCAAACAGGAATACCCCTGCGCGTGCACCAACCACGATCTCCTGGTGCCGAAAGCCCCGCAGCTTCGGGATGCATGCCGCCAGCATCACCACCGCCGCGATCAAAAAGCGTACTGCCATAATGAGTGCTGCGCTCATGTGCGCATCGATTGCCATTTGGCTTGCAATAAAGCCCGAACCCCAGATCGCCGCAACCACAAGGCACAGCCCGTCCGCAAGCCATGCCGTTTTTTGTTTTTTATTTTCCTGCACCGTTTGTTTCTCCTTTATCCTATCCCGCCCCCGGTTCGGGGCAGGAATCTTCAAATGCGGCAAAAATGCCGTTCCAACTGCTTTGTGCTTCGGACAAATCGGCAAAGCGGAAATCCGCCTGCGCGTTATCCTTTGCCGCACCGACGGCAAGCACCTTCATGCCCGCTGCCTTGCCTGCCTGGACGCCCGTTGCAGCATCTTCCACCACAAGACATTCCCTTGGCAGGACGCCTGCGCGCTGTCCGGCTTTGCAGAACACCTCCGGATGCGGTTTGGAATGTGTGATGTCCAGCCCGCTGACCACAACATCCATGCGATCGGCAAGCTTCGTGCGCTCCAAAATTTCCGGGGCATTTCTGCTGGATGACCCGACAGCCAGCACAATGCCCCGCCGTTCCAGCATGGCAAGCGTATCGCACACACCTTCCAGCACAGCGTCCGGGCCAAGGCCCGACAGCATGCTGCGATACCGTTCGTTTTTTTCCTGCGCAAGTGCCTGCTTTTCTTGTTCCGTAAAAGTATGGCTGCTTTTTTCCAGCACGACCTCCAGCGATTCCATTCGGCTGACGCCGCGCTGACGCATATTATCACTGCGGTCGAACGGGACCCCCAGCTTTGCTGCAATCGCCTTCCACGCCCGGTAATGCAGCTCATCTGTGGAAACAAGCACCCCATCCAAATCAAAAATAACACATTTCAGCATTTCAGGGCCGCTCCTTTTCGTTTTTCCTTTCTGCCGTCCGTTTCTTTCCGCCATACCAGTACACCACAGGCTGCCCGCCGCTTTCCTGCTCAACTCGGACGCCGTCATGCGTTACGGTAATGGCAAGGTCTGCCCCGCGCCAGCGGATATGATACGCAGCGCGCGACCACTGTTCGGGCAGATGCGGCTCAAACGAAAGCTCGCCTTCTGCCGTTGTCGTCATGCCGCAGTATCCCAGCGTCACACACTGCCATGTACCGCCTGCCGATGCCGCATGGATCCCTTCCCGCGTGTTGCGCTGATTGTTCGTGATATCCACATACGCCGAACGGCACAGATATTCATACGCGTGGCGGCTTTCCCCGACGCGCAGCCCCATAAGGCAGTGAATGCTTGGGCTGAGCGAAGATCGGTGCAGCGTGCGTTTTTCATAATAATCAAAATTGATGCGCTGGGTTTC
This sequence comes from Ruthenibacterium sp., assembly GCA_020025255.1. Classification (GTDB taxonomy): domain Bacteria; phylum Bacillota; class Clostridia; order Oscillospirales; family Ruminococcaceae; genus Ruthenibacterium. The sequence goes on from JAHHSK010000025.1 coordinate 2,135, forward strand.
CAGGCTGAATTCATGCTCCATAAGATACATCAGCATCACCACATCCGCCTGCTTGAGGATGCAGCGCTGCTGTCTTGGCACGTGTTCCAACGCCTTCGGCCACAGCGGCATATTGTTTTCATCCCAGCTGTCGATCACGGCATCCGTCAGCTTGAAATATCCCTCGAACTGCTCTATAACGCCCGATGTATCGGGCAGATAGATCTTATCCGCATGTGCGGTCCATGCATCTGTTTCGCTTTGGGTGATACCCAGCTTTCCGGTAATCGCCGCATAGACCTCCGGTTTTTCCTCTTTGTATTTTTCAAGATATTCTGCGGCCTTGCGGATGTTCCAGCGTGCAAGATAATTTGTGTACGCATTGTTGTCCACCGGCTCGTGCCATTCATCCGGCCCGGTAACCTTTCGGATCTCGTAACGATCCTTTTCTTTGCTGTACTCAAGACGCGATACCCAAAAGCGCGCCGTCTCACACAGGATCTCCATTCCGTGATTTTCAAAGAAATCGTCATCACCCGTCAGCTCATAATAATGTACACCGCCGTATGCGACCGCCGCCGTGACGTGATGCTCGTAATCCGCCACATAGCATCGGTAGCAGGAGCCGTCCGGTTCGATCGTCCACTGCGGGCACTCCTCGTCACCGGTATCCGCCGATTCCCACGGATATTTTGCGCCCGCATAGCCGTTTTTCTTTGCATTTTCGCGTGCTTTATCCAGCAGCAGATAACGGTAATCCACCAGGTTGCGTGCAATCTCCGGGAATACATAGTCAAAAAAGGGCAGTAAGAACAACTCCGTATCCCAGAACGCATGGCCGCCGTATTCTTCGCCGTGGATCAGCTTTGCACCGATATTGGTGCGGTTGTCCGTCTGGCTCGGTGTGGACATCAGGTGAAAAATATTAAAGCGAACCGCTTTCTGAAGCGGGGCATCGCCCGTGATCTCCAGATCCGCACGCTTCCACAGACGCGCATATTCCGCGATGTGCGCACGCAGCTCTGCATCAAAGCCCGTTTGCATAAATCCACGCAGACGATGTTCGGTTTCGCTGCGCACCCTATCATTTTTTGTATCGCGGCCCGTACACAGCGCAGCGTATTTTTCAATGCAGATCGTCTCGCCCTCTTTGCAATAGGCATCAACAAATTCACACGCCGTTTCCCCATAAGGGCGGAACATGCGGCTTTTCAGGATATCCTTTCCCTGTGCATTGCAGATGCGCACTCCTGCTGCCGTTCCGACCGGAAGCTTGAAATCGCGTGTTTCGCTTTCCACATAGCACCCGCCCCCGTCCATGGCCTCCACACACTTTGTGCGCATGTGCTTGACACGGAAACGCGGGAAATCAATAAAGTTTGTCACTGTTGCATCGATTATGTTTTCAAACTCCAGCAATCCGCCGTAGTTCAGCGGGGTAAGCCACACCTTGAACGCACCGCACCAGCCGTGTGCTCGGCTGATGTATTTCACAATCTCCACCTGTGTGCGGCGGCCGTCATCGGCCTGTGTGATATAGTGCTTTGCCACAAGGCCGTGCTTCATATCCAAAACGCGGATATAGTCCTCCGGCTCGCTGCCTTCTTCGGGCGCGATCGGCTCGCACTGATAATACATTTTCAGCTTGCACCAATCCGGCGTGTTGGCAAGCTCCCTTTGAAAAGCTTCGGAGCGGTCAAATACGCCATGCACATAGTTTGCCGGCAGCGTGCGGCGGCAAAAGCCTTCTTCTGCGCTGGCGCGGCTGCCCATATAGCCGCTTGCCAGCCCGAAAATACTCTCGTAAACGATCTGTTCGCGCGGGTGATAGCCTTCCTCGGCCACCAGCCATTCATCTTCTGCCAGCAGAGGTCTGACCGAAGCCGAAAAACGATCTTTCCACATTTTGGGTTCTCCTTTCCTATCCTGTCCTTCATCCGGCTTTCGGTCAAAGGCAGCTCATGGCACGGCGTCCGGCTTCGGCCGCCCTTTCCCCGCTGCGCAGCGGCACAAAAGCCATTTTCCACGCAAAATGAATCGGCAGCGCTTTGTACTGTTCCAAAGCCGACGGGCCGCAGCTTCCGCTGCCAAGGCCGGAATTGCGGTAATCCAGCTGCAAATACAGCCGGTCTTCCGGCACAAGGTCACAGCTGTGCTGCGTTTTGCGCAGCTGATCGTCGCTGTACGGGCGCACGGCAAGATCGATCGGCCTGTCGGCGGCAACCGCAAAGCCGGCACCGTTTTCATCCGAAAGCACCGCCCAGCGCACGCCGGTGCGGTTTGCATTTTCCTGCGGGCAGGAATACGCAAAGCCCATTTCCGCGGCATCCTGCTGCCAGATGTTATCCGACTGCGCCTGCCGGCTGTCGCAATAGCATTCCCCCGGCCCGAAGCCGCGCCATACGACGCGGTGCAAAGAAGCAGGGATATGGCTTTCCGTACCGATTTTCGGCAGCTCCCTCGGAATCTTCGGTGCTTCGCGCGGGGCCATTGTCGTATAAAAATCACCTGTGAAGGCCGCCGTCAGTGCGCCGTTCTCCTGCACGCGGTATTCGATCGAAACATCGGTGCCCCAATCCAGTGCCGCCGGTGAAAATTTTCCCTTTACCGTGATGACAAGCGCATCCTCTTGTTTCTGCCATTCGATGCTTTCCACACACATCTGCATCGAATGAAGATGCTTTTCATCCCACATCGCCTTGTTGCGCATATCATTATCGGTATATGCGCGGTTATAGTTCAGCATCGGGCCATCCGCCAGAAGCTGCACCCCGTTTGCGCGGTAATCGCGCACGCGCCCATAAACCGGATCGAGCAGGAAGGAAAAATCAGGCCCCGAAATTTTCAGCGTATAGTCTGTCTGTTCGCATTCGGCAGGCCCGGACGGCTGTTTTTCCGCCGCCTTTTCCTCGCGCAGAATACAGGATGCCCTTCCGCCCATGCGCGGCGGCACACACCGCGTATCTTCAAAGCGCAGATCCAGCACCACCAGTGCGCCTTCTTTGCATCCCTGCGCAAGCCCCTGCGGCAGCTGTACTTCGGCTGTGGTGCGCGGTGCGATCACCGGCAGCACCACCGGACACTCCCGCACCGTTTTTCCGTCACATGTGACGGATGCCGTACACGCAAAGCCGGAAAGATCCAAAAAGTCGAAACGGTTTTTCAGGGTGAAGGTATTCTTTTCCAAATCGAAGTGCTGTACCTGAATCGGCTGCGCCGCGCGGGAATATTCCCAAAAGCCCGGCGTCGGCACGCCATCCGAGCGGACAAGGCCATCCATGCAGAAATTGCCGTTGTGGAATTCCTCACCGTATTCGCCGCCGAACCGGTACAGCTCGGCCCCATCGGCTCTTTTTTCATAGATTCCGTGATCCTTGAACTCCCACACAAAAACACCCTGGATCCGGTTGGAATGTTCACAGATATCGAAATATTCCTTCAAGCCGCCCGGCCCGTTGCCCATGGCATGGGCAAATTCGCAATGGATATGCGGGCGCTTGGGTTCCAGCTGCACATCCAATTCTGCCAGCTGACCTACGGTCGAATACATTGTGCTGGAAACATCCACCGCCTCGTTTTTAAAATCCCCTTCATAATGAACCGGACGGCTCGGCTCGTTTTGCTTGCACCATTCATACATCGATTTGAAGTTCGGCCCGTATGCCGATTCGTTGCCAAGGGACCACATTACAACACACGCGCGGTTGCGGTCCCGTTCCACCATGCGGATCACCCGATCCAGATAGGCCTGCTTCCATTCGGCACTGCCGGCCAGCTCCCGATCCCGGCCCAGCGGCTCCAGCCCATGGGATTCCAGATCACATTCGTCGATCACATAAAGCCCCAGCTCATCGCAGATATCATAAAAAAACGGATTGTTTGGATAATGCGAACAGCGGATCGCATTGAGTCCAGCCTCCTTGATCAGCCGCAGTTCCTGTTCTGTCTGTTCCCTTGTGACAGCGCGGCCTGTTTTCGCATTGAATTCGTGCCGATTCACTCCACGCATGAAAATGGGGCGCGCGTTCACCGTCAGAACACCGCTGCGGATCTCAATATGCCGGAAGCCGACCTTCTGCGGCACCGCCTCGGTCAGCTGCCCTGCGGCATTGTAAACCGAAACGATCACGGTATACAGCTGCGGTGTTTCTGCCGTCCATGCCGATACGCCTTTCACGCGCACTTCGCTCTCACCGTTTTCCGCCCTTGCCAGGATTTTTCCTGTTTCGCCGCGCACTTCCAGCACCGTGCGTCCGCCTTCTTCGGAAACCGGAAGCACCGGGCGCAGGATGCCCTCGCCGGTTTCGGTGTCATAATCGGGGTCAAGCACACAGTTTATAAGACGGCAGGCCGGACGGTGCAAAAGCAGCACGTCGCGCGTGATCCCGCCCAGCCACCACATATCCTGGTCTTCCAGATACGACCCGTCGCTGTACTGATACACTTCCACCGTCAGCAGATTTTCCCCCGGATGACAAAGCGCGGTAATATCAAACTCGCTTGGCATCCGGCTGCCCTGTGAATACCCTGCCGCTTTGCCGTTTACAAACACATGAAACGCACTTTCCACTCCCTCGAAGCGCAGCATCACGCGCCCGTTCCCCGATTCTTCCACCCGAAATGTGCGGCGATACACCCCGGTTTCATTGTGCGCCGGCACATGCGGAGGCATCACGGGGAACGGATACAGAAGATCGGTATAGTGCCTTTTGCCATATCCGGAAAACTGCCAGTTCAGCGGCACCGGGAGCTTTGGTTCATTGGGCTCACACGGCTTGGAAAGCAGCTCCTGAGGCACCTTCAGCGGAGAATCGAACCAGTGAAAGCTCCATTCCCCGTTCAGGCACTGCACACGGGATGATGCGCCGCCGTTTGCGGCCTGCCGCCCATCCTCATACGGATAAAAATGCACCCGCGGTGCAAGACGCCCGCGTTCCAGTACCTTGTGGTTATTCCAGTCAAATTGCTCCAACCTTATCATAAATGTCTGCCCCTTTTTCTATTTTGTGTGCCGATTTCCAACGGCTTATTTCCCCGGATGCCGCTGCTGCGCCAGTGCTGCAAGCAGCTGCTCCAGCTGCGCTGCGGTATCCGGTGAGCACAGATCGATAAAATTCCGTGCCGGATAGCTCAAAAACAGCGATTGCCCCATGCGTTCGATCCGGCTTTCCTCAAAGCAAGGGTCATTTTTCTTCCGGTCTGCGATCATCACATCGCGGATATGCTTTCCCACTTCGCACAGCTGCACATCTGCCAAAAGATGACGCACTGCAACGTTCTGATCAAGCACCGCATGTTCGTAATCGCCCGTTGTCACCTGCACTTCAACCCAAGCACGGATATCCCGGCTGTGGTGTGCCGCTTCAAAACAGTACGATCCATCCTGGACCCAAAAACGATTTTCCTTTTCCGACCAAACCGCAAGATCCTGTGCTGTTATGCAAAAGGAAACCTGTGCGCATTCTCCTGCGGCAAGCTCGATGCTTTGAAACCCCTTGAGCTGCCGCACATAGCCCCATTGCCCGGATTTTTGTGAAGCATAAAGCTGTACCACCTCGCGCCCGGCTCTGCTGCCCGTGTTGCGCACCGTAACTGTAAGCTCCAGCGAACCGGTTGCCGTAAGCGTTTTTCGGGAGGCGCGCATGCCCTCATAAGCAAATGTTGTATATCCCTGCCCCTGTCCGAACGCAAAAAGAGGTTCGATCTTTCGTTTATCATACCAGCGGTATCCGACATAAATGCCTTCCGCGTAATCGACGGTATCCCCATTGCCGGGGAAATTCCCGAACGAAGGGGTATCCTCAAGGCGCACCGGAAAGCTTTCCGCAAGCCGCCCGGTCGGTTCTGCTTCACCCGACAGCACCTTTGCCAGTGCAGAGCCTGCCGCCTGCCCCGGAAGGTATGCCATAAGGATGCTTTTGACCTGCCCCTCCCATGGCATTTCGACCGCAGAGCCGGCAAACAAAACAACGACCGTATTCGGATTGTGCTGTGCAACACGCCAAATCAGCTCATTTTGCACATCCGGCAGCTTCAAATCGGCACGATCAAAACATTCTTCCTCAAAGTGTTCCGGCAAGCCCGCAAATACAACCGCGATCTGCGCGCCGGCTGCCGCCTGTTGTGCCTGCATCAAAAGTGTCTCGCTGCGAATCCCGTTCAAAAGATAGCCTTCGCTGTATGTCGCCCCGGAAAACGTTCGCTGCAAAAAATCCAGCGGGATCTCCAGCCCCTGCGCTCTGACATGCGCACTGCCGCCGCCCTGATACCGCGGCTGCTTTGCCAATGCACCGATCACCGCGATCCGGGTTTTTGGGGCGGCAGGCAGCAGTGAATCCTCGTTTTTCAAAAGCACCATGGCGCGCGCGGCGATTTCCGATGCCAGTGCCTGATGCGCCTTTGCATCGAACGGCACGGGAGCCCTTCGCTTCGCGATCCGCCGCGCCGTCAGCTGCAGCTGGCGCAGCACACAGGCATCCAGCTCCTCCTGCGTCAGCGTGCCGTCGGCAAGCGCATCGTACACTTCCGGATCGAAGCGTCCGTGCGAATCCGGCATCTCCAAATCCATACCCATGCGCACACCGCCTGCCCGGCTGTTCACCGAGCCCCAGTCGCTGATAACAGCCCCCTGAAACCCCCATTGTCCGCGCAGCACATCGCGGAGCATCGGGTGTTCGGACATCTGTATCCCGTTCACGCGGTTATACGCGCTCATCACCGTTTCCGGCTGTGCTTTGCGAACCGTTTTTTCAAAGCTTTTCAGATAAATTTCATGCAGTGCACGCGCGCCCACCCGTGCATCCACCGTCATGCGGCAGTATTCCTGATTATTTACCGCAAAATGCTTCAGGCATGCGCCCGTTCCGTTTTCCTGCAGGCTTTCCACATACGCACAGGCCATTTCCGATGTAAGATACGGGTCTTCTGAAAAATACTCAAAATTCCTTCCGCACAGCGGGCTGCGCTTGATATTCACGCCCGGCCCCAGCAGAAGATCCAGCGAAGCTGCACAGCATTCTTCGGCAAGGGCCTGTGCCAGCCGGCGCACAAGCTGTGTATCCCATGTGCACGCCAGTGCGGCCATTGCGGGATAGCAAATGGCAGGAAGGCTTGCGCGGGTGCGGCTGTCGGTTTCGATGCGCAGGCCGTTCGGGCCATCCGCCATTGAAATTGCCGGAATGCATGGTGATTCCATTTGCTTTGTATGCCAATCCCCCGCACCGGAAAGATAGCCCACCTTTTGCTCCAGCGTCATGCTTCGGATGATTTCCAAAGGCTCCATTGCTTTGCTCCTTTCTTTCCGGCTCGCTTTTGCTGCTTACGGCAAAGGCGGCCCTTCGATGAGGAAGGGCCGCCCGCCTATCGCTGCACCTTTGCGGTGCAGGGTCATTCCTTCACGCCGCCCAGCGCGATCCCCTGAATGAACGTTTTCTGGAACAGCAGATATACAATCAGAACCGGGATGACCGAGATCGTGATGCCGGCAAACATCGGGCCGTAATTTGCAACAAACTGTCCCGTCGTCATGGCAAGGCCGATCGGAAGCGTGTATTTGTTCATGTCACTGAGCATCAGGTACGGCCACAGGTAATTATCCCATTCCCATAGGAAGGTGAAGATCGCAAGTGCGCCGATCGCATTGAGCATCATCGGAAAAACGATGCGGTGGAATATCTTCAGCTCTCCTGCTCCATCCAGCCGCCCTGCTTCGATCAGGGAATCCGGAATGGAAAACGCAAACTGCCGCATCATGAACACGCCGAATGCGCTTGTCAGCGAGGTGTACAAAATAGAAATATCCGTATCCAGCCAGTTGAACCACACCATCATCTGGTAGCTTGGGATCAAGGTTGCAGGCCAAGGGATCATCATGGTGGAAAGGATCATGATGAACAAAAAACGGTTGCCCCGGAACCGGAACTTTGCCAGAACATAGCCGATAATGGCCGAAACATACAAAACGATCAGTGTTTTGATCACAGCGTATTTCAGGCTGTTCATAAAAAAGATGCCGAAGTTGTATTTATCCAATACCTCTGTGAAATTTTTTATATACGTCCAGTTTTCCGGAAAAAACGCCGGGGGGATGCGCGTGATCTCTGCGGTGGTTTTCAGGCTGCACAGCAGCATCCATAAAAACGGAAACAGCATCACGCATACATTCAGGATCAGGAACACATGACAGAACCCATGGCTCCATCGGAGCGGCCTGCGTTTTTTGTTTTGATTCATAACGCTCCCCCTTCAGTTTTTTTCCTTGTCAAAGCGCATCTGCACCAGCGACAGCACAAATATTATGGCAAACAGCAGGAACGAAACCGCCGACGCAAACCCAAAATTGTAGTAGGTAAAGGCCTGTTCGAAAATATAAAAGGACATCGTCCAGGTATCCTTTCCCGGCCCGCCCTGCGTAATGAACTTCACCGGTGTATAGATCTGCATGTAATCGATCAGCTTTGTGATGATCAGTATTGTCATGGTATTGCGGATCAGCGGCATCGTGATGCTGAAAAACTGGCGTGCCTTGCTTGCCCCATCGATATCCGCACTTTCATAAATGGAAACATCGATATTGTTGATGCCTGCAAGGATCAAAACCAGTGCATAGCCGATGTCCTTCCACGCCTGTACGATGATCAGCACCGCCAGCGAGATGTTTCGATCCTGAAGCCAAGGCACTTTGCCCAGCCCCAGCTGCATAAGCATCGAGTTGAACACCCCATCATCATAGCTGAACATAAACTTCCACAGCATCGATGTGGCTACCATAGAGCTGATCACCGGCAGAAAAAACATTCCGCGGTAAAAGCCGGTTCCTTTTTTCACCGCCTGCATCATCGCAGCAAGCAGCAGGCTGAAGCCCACCGTCAGCAGCAGGCTGCCCGCGGTAAACACCACCGTGTTTTTCAGCGATGTCCAAAATTCCGGGCTTTCGATCACATAGCTGTAATTCCCCCAGCCCACAAATTCAAACTGATCCTGAAATGGATTCCAGTTAAAAAAGCTTGTGACGAATCCGTACAGGATCGGAAAAAACACAAACAGACTGTATACTACGATAACAAAGCCCATTGTTCCGCCGATCATCAATTTCCTGCCGGGCTGACGCAGGGCCTGACCTTTCGCTGCTCTTGCTTTCACATTGTTCACCTCTAACCCGTCTTTCGTACCGAAAGCGTCATCGCCTCCGACAGCTGTTTTTTTCGCTGCTGCAAAATGGGCCGCCGCCCTGCTGTGCCGCGGCCCGTTGTGCACAATCAATCGTGCAGCTTATCATATCCTTCAAATTCCGGTTCCACCGATCGGAACTCCACATGGTTTTTTTCCGCATCGCGGGCCAGCTGCTCCAGCGTTGCCCGGATGACTTCCTTCGGGTCTTTGCCGTTGATGAAAATATCGCTGCCGGCAGCACGCACGGCTTTATTGCGCGCTTCCTGCATCGGATTGATGCCAAGGAACACAAGTTTATCGGTCACCTGCGCAATCGTTTTGATGTTGGGCAGATCATCAAACTTTGCATCGTTGACAAGGGCCTTGTTGCAGCACACCATGCCCAGCCGCACACAGTGCTCCAGATAACTGCTCTGTTCGCAGATATAATACTTCAGGATATCGAAGGCAACGGCTCTTTTTGCCTCATCTGTCGCTGAAACGCACAGCGTCCATTCCATCATGGTCTGGTCATACGCAGCCGGTTCTTCGCCGTCTTCCGTCGGGCAAAGGAAAAAGCCCCAGTCCACATCGGGGAATTCTTCGTTCCAATAACCGCCAACCCACATCCAGTGTCCGCACATGGCAACCTGCTCGTGGCCGAATTCATCCTCGGCATCGCCGTCGGAATACATCATGAAATCGTCCTTCCACTTTGCAATGCGGGCAATGTTTTTGTAGGTGGTTTCGCTGTCCAGATTGTATGTGAACAAATCGTCTCGGAACATCTTCTGTCCGGAAGAATAGTTCATCGTATCAATAAAGCCTTCAAACGCATGATCGATCGAAAAACCATACTGCGTGATATTGCCCTTATCATCTTTTTTTACAAGCTTTCTTGCCACCTGTTCAAACTCATCCCATGTTTTGGGGATATCGGCTTCCGTCAGCCCGGCTTGCGCCCACATCTTTTTATTGTAATAAATGCCTGCGCCGGTGGACATGCCAAGCGGCACCGAATACAGCTTGCCGTTGTATTCACAGCCCTCTACCATAGAAAAATCCTCGTTCAGCAGCTCACGCGGGAAGATATCCTCCGGCAGCTCATAGGTGTATTTTTCCGTATTGTTGATATATCCCGCATGTCCGCGGTAAAGATCCGGCCCGCGCTTTGCATCCAGGGCAAGCGGCAGCTTTTTCCAGTAATCACTCCACGGCTGCGCCATAACGTTAATCGTTACATTTTCATGGATCGCGTGATATTTTTCTGCCAGCTCACGATAAAATGGTTCTACCTCCGGGTCTGTCCATAGCGAAATTTCGATCTCTTCGCCGTTGTTGACCGGAACGCTTGTATCATACTGAAGCGCTCGGCCCAAAATCTGTTTTTGCTGCGCAGGTGCGCTTTGTGTTCCCGCCTGCGACGATGTTTCACTTCTTTCGGCTCCGCAAGCTGCCATGGACAGCAGCATTACGCCGGTCAGCACAAAGGCCAGCAGTTTCTTACACTTGGTCATCTGTTTTTCCTCCGTTTTCTTTTTTATAAATTTTCGGACGCCTGTCATTGCGCCCGTTCCCGTTCTTTGTTTTTCTTGCCGCGTTCCCCTGCTCTCTTCGCAAAACGGATCGGCCTCTTTTGCGTTTTTGCACAAAATTATGCTGTTGATTCCGTGTTTTTCTATTGCTTGTTTCTGTAATCAGAATAACATCCGCTTTCCCGCCTATCAACTTTAAAACAGTGATTTTTTATAAAAAATCGACATTTCTTCTGTTTTTACCCTATTTTTTTATCTTGAAAAAACGCCCGAAGGCTTGATTTGCCGCGTTTTTTCACAAACCCCGCTGTTTTAAAAAAAGAAAAGATCCCGCAGCTGCAAGCTTTGCAGCCGTGGGATCCTGAATGCTGTAATTTTTTTCAATCGCTTTCCTCGCCCTCCCGCATCAGGCACAGCAGCTCGCTGCGCAGGGCATCCGCAGTTTTTCCTTCATACTTTTTCATCACACTGCAAAAATAGTTTTCGGTGCTGAAGCCGACCATTTCCGCAATATCCGCAACGCTGAGGTCTGTCTCCAGCAAAAGAGTCTTTGCCTTGTGCAGCCGATAACGATTCACAAATTCCACCAGGCGCGAACCGGTCTCCTTTTTGAACACCTTGCTGGCATATTCGGTATTCAGCCCGGTTTCTGCACAGATTTCCGCAACGCTGAGCCTGCGGTAATAATTGTTTTCCACCGCCTGCCGGATCTGATGCACCACATGGGAATGTGCCGACACCTTGGAATTTGCGGCGTGTGTTTTATCCAGTATCATTTTGAAAATCTCGAAAAAATGCTGTTTGGTCGTCAGTTCCCAATGGGGTGCCTGTTGATTATATTCCCTTTGCATCAGATAAAACAGGTGTTCCATTTCCGAAGTGCCTTCAAACACCAGCGTTTCCGGCAGGCAGTACCCGCCCTCAAACACCGGATTTTCGCGGATGTGCTGCGGCTCCGGCAGCCGCGGGCTGAACAGCCGGACATACGGTGCCCCTTTGTAAAAATCTGTGATCCATTGTCTGTCTTCATAATAAAAAAAATCACAATGGAACCAATAAAGCTCGCCTTCCACATCTTCTTCCACCCAAAATCGATGCGGCGTATTGGGCGGTATGATAACAAGATGCCCCGGAGCCACCCGAAAGGCACGGTCTTCAATGCAGAAATTGGCCGTTCCCTTAAAGCAGTAGAAAAACTGGTGATCGTAAATGCGCCGCGCAAAGCTTTTCCATGAATCGCGCCGCTGCATCCCTGCATCCCGAATATAGGGACACAGCTCATCAAAATTCCGCTCCATCTGCGCACACATCCTTTCCGCAGGCTTTATTTTTACGGTAGCATTTTTTTGTTTTTCCGTCAAGACGGTGCTGCGCGGGCCGTTTGGCTGCACCGGGAGATGCGGGACACGAAAAACACTCTTGCCATCGTACTCGTTCGGGGCTTATACTGAAAAAAACGCCCTGTCCACGCACAGGGCAGCCGAAACGGAGGTTTTTTTATGCGCTGGCAGATTCGGGATAACGGGATCTTCTGGGATGCATCGGGCAGCGCACATACCGATTCCATTGAAATGTCCGGGCGCGGATGCAGTGTGGTCGTGCGTTACGGCACCGATGAAAGCGGCAGACTGCTTTTGGAACGCCGTGCCGTATTTCCGACACTGCGCCTTACCCCGAATGTAACCGAAGCCGCCTTCCTGTGCGATATCCCCGCAGAAAGCGCGCTTTCCCTGGACGGTGCGCCGGAATATGCCGAAGGCTTTTTCTATGACGGGCTTCTGACGATCACCAGCCGATGCGGTGCGCTTGAACTGCGGCGGACATTTTTTCCCGATTCCCACGCACTTGGGTTTTGGGAAATTTTGCATATCACAAATGTCGGCCACGAACCCGCTGCTGTCACCCCCTGCCGAAACGGTGCACCGAAACCCTGCTACGGGCGCGGTGCTTACGGCATATACAAAGTGGAAACCGCCGTTGAGGATGCCTGTCCGGTCGTGCTTGCCCCCGGCGGGCACACCACATTGCGCGCTCACACCTCGGGCGGCATCCTGCATCGCCCGCAGCTGCCCTGCAAGGGCTGGCAGGAAGAGCTTTGTGCGCGCCGCACGCGCATTCAGGCCTTGACCGAGCAGGCCGTATTGAAAACCGGCAATCCGATATTGGATACTCTGTACCGTTTGTGTCAGATCCACGCGGGCGAAAGCATTTTCGATACCCTTGCCGGCCCGCTTCACAGCCCCGGCGGCTGTGAATATTATGCCGCAAGCTGGACAAACGACCAGCTTGAATACGCCGGTCCATGGTTTGCATTTGCCGGCGATCCGCTTGCAAAGGAAGCATCCGTCAACGCATACCGCCAATATGTTCCTTTTATGGGCCCGCAGTACGTGCCGATCCCCACCTCTGTCATCGCACAGGGGCAGGATATCTGGGAGGGCGCGGGCGACCGCGGGGATGCCGCCATGTTTTTATATGGGTGCAGCCGCTATGTGCTGACCTGCGGCGACCGCACATTGGTTGCGGAATTTGCACAGCCTCTTTTATGGTGCGCAGAATACTGCCGCAGAAAAACATCGGCACAGGGCGTTGTGCTTTCCGACAGCGATGAGCTGGAAGGACGCTTTCCTTGCGGACACGCCAATCTTTCCACCAACTGCCTGTGCTACGCCGGGCTTGCCACGGCGGCGGCGGTCGTGCGGGAAGCCGGGCTTTTGACGGAGGCCCAAAGGCTGGAAGCACAACGCGAAGCTTTGGGACGTGCGATCGAAGCCTATTTCGGTGCCGAGCTGAACGGCCTGCACACCTATCGTTATTACGAAGGCTGTGATATCCTGCGTTCATGGATCTGCTGGCCGCTTGTCGCAGGTTTTTCCGATCGGGCACAGGATACCGTGAAAGCCTTGTTTTCCCCTGCGCTTTGGAGCATCGAGGGCATGCTTTGCGCCCAAGGCGACAGCACCTATTGGGATCGCGCTGCGCTTTACGCCATGCGCGGTGCGCTGATGCACGGACAGCTTGAGGCCGTATGGCCGCAGCTGCTCGGCTATGCCGAAAACCGCCTTTTGGGAGAACGCGTCCCGTTTCCGATTGAAGCCTGGCCGGAAGGCGGCATGCGTCACCTGAGTGCCGAAAGCGCACTGTTCTGCCGCATTCTGTCCGAAGGGCTGCTTGGCTTTGAACCGCTGGGCACACGCTGCTTTTCCCTGACGCCCCGTGCGCTGCCGAATACCGATCGCTGGCAGCTGTCGGATATCCATATCTGCGGCACGGTGTTTGATATCACCGTCACTGGCTCGGCGTGTTTTGTTCGCAGCGAGGCCAAAACATGGACCCTTCCGATCAATGCGCGCAGTGTCCTTTCCTGGTAGCGGCCGGCACAGGGAGGCATCGGCTTTTTTTCGCAAAAACAGCCTGCAAATGCATGCAGGCTGTTTTTTTATTGTGTTTTCAGCGCCCTTCGCAGGCTTTGAGATATCCTGCAATCAGTTCGATGCAGGCTTCCAGATCCCGCAGATCAACTGTTTCGCACGCAGAATGCATGTAGCGCATCGGGATCGAAACGACCAGCGTTTCCACGCCCTGCCCTGTCTGGTGGATGCAGTCGGCATCTGTGCAGGTTCTTGAACCGGAAGTTTCATACTGCACATGGAGATTGCGTTCGGCGGCAACCTGACGCAGGACCTCGATTTCCCTGCGGCTGCAAATGGGATTGATTGCGATCACCGGGCCTGCGCCCAACTCGATCCTGCCGCATTCTGCCTGCGGTATGCTGTGCTCGTAATCGGTTGCATACGTCACATCCACCACGACCGCACGCTTCGGGCTCAGGCGGGAAGCGGCGGCGTAAGCCCCGTTTTTCACGGTTTCTTCCCCCACGGTTGCACACGCTGCCGCGCAGGTGCGCACTCCGGCAGCCTTTGCACGGCGCAGCGCTTCCATAACCACATATACTCCGGTTTTATCATCCAGCGCACGCCCGGCAAGACGGTTGTTTTTCAGCATGCGGTAATCGGAATCAAAGGTGACGATATCCCCGACCTCGACCCACTGTGCCGCTTCCTCGCCGCTGCAAGCCCCGATATCCACAAGGATATCCACTGCCTTTGCCTCTTTACGGAACAATTCCCGATTTACCGATACGCTGCCATGCAAAACGCCGTTTTTGGTATGCACGCGCACGGTGTGCCCGAAATACATCGGGATATAAATACCGCCTACCGAACAGACGTGCAGCATGCCACCGGGCGTGATGCAGCTGACCATAAGCCCGATTTCATCCATGTGCGCTGCAAGCAGGATTCCCCCCTGTACATCCACATCCCCTGCCGCAACATACCCGATCGGCGCACGATAGGCCGCAAGACCGTTCTCCTGCGCAAAATTTTCAACGACCTGTGCCGCTGCTTCCTCACAGCCTGCAACCGAAACGGTTTCAAGCAGCTGGGACAATAGTTTTTCCATAAGTGACCCTCCGAAATGATGTTTTCTTCTTTGCGGGCTGTATCCCTTCCCGCAGGCATGGCTTATTTTGCTGTGCAGTCACACGGCAAAACATCAAAGCGCACCCTCTTGGGATTTTTCTTTTACCCCGGCGGCACTGCGCAGCAGCCGGCACAGCGTCTGCGCTTCATCCGAAAGACGGTGCTCGCTGCTTTTTACAAGATACAGCCTGCGCGCGGATGCTTTTGTTTCAAAGCGCAGCACCTGCACCATGCCGAAGCGTTCGTAATCGCGCACGCCAAGCTCGGAAACCACGGCAATGCCCATACCCTGGCTGACGGCCTGTTTCATCGATTCCGGATCATTGAGCTGCGCTACGATGTGCAGCTTTTCGGCATCCACACCCAGCTGCTTTAAAAAGCGTTCCGCTTCGCGCTGGGTTCCCGAACCTTTTTCCCGCACCAGAAACGGCTCGCGCGCCAATTCCTGTGCGGGCGCGCCGCGCGCTTTGAGCTGACGGTAGTGCTCGGTATCCGGTGTGATGAGAACCAGCCGATCTTCACACAGCACCTCAAAACGGCAACGTGCATCCTCCGTCCGCGTTCCGGCAAGGCCGAATTCCACCTTGCGCGAAACCACGTTTTTCACAACGCCTTCACTGTCGCAGCGCAGGATCTCAAACCGTGCGCCGGGGTCTTCCCGGCACAGTGCCGCCATGGCGTGGGGCAGAAGGTACTGTGCCGGCACGGTGGATGCCGCAATGCGCACCGTACTTTTTTCGTTTTGCTTTTTACTTTGAAACCACGTCAGCGCACTGTCGCGCAGGGCAAGCATATCCCGCGCGTATTCGATCAGCACACAGCCGTCCTCGGTCAGAAACACGCCCTTCGGTGCACGGACGATCAGCTGTGTGCCAAGCTCTTTTTCCAGTGCGCGGATATGCGCACTGACGGTCGGCTGCGTCAGAAACATCTTTTTTGCCGCTTTGGAAAACGAATTCTGCTGCGCCACCGCGAGAAAAACCTCCAGCTGTTTGAGATCCATGTTGTTTCCTCTTTCCTTACCTGTGTATCCCGCGCAGTACGCGGGCATCGCCCTCCTTGCGCGTCACGCCCTGCCGATCGAAATATTCCAGCAGTGCCAGCGCGTATTTGCGCGAAGTGCCGATCGCATCCCTGAACTGTGCCAGCGTGATGCTGCCGCTGTGTGCGCAGTGTTCGCGCAGCCGCCCAAGCCCGGTTTCACATATCGTGCGGTGCATGGCAAGCTGCGGTGTAAGCGGGATGAGCACGCCGGTATCCAAAAGCGCTGTCAGCACCGCTTTTGCATCGCGGTTCTTTGCATACTGCTTTTCCAGCTCATCCAGTGCGGGCGGCTCGAAGCCGCTTTTCAAAAACTGCGCTTCGATCGCATCCGCAAGCGCTTTCTGCGCGGGGGTGTACTGCACGGCAAAGCCGCTTTTGCAAAGCCGCGTGCCCGCCGGTTCCAGTGTGCCGCATTCGATCATCTGTGCCAGCACGCTGTCGCACAGCGCGGGGCTGCACCCGGCAAGCAGGCGGCTGCGCAGCTCTTCGCGCCGGATGCCCGCCTGCAGCGGATTTTTTTCATGGTATTCCGTCAGCAGTTCCTGCGCTTTTCGGCACAGTGCTGCAAAAACATCGCGGTGCATTTTGCATTTTGCCGAAAGTTCGATCAATTCCCCCGAAGCGCACGCCCGCTGCACGATCTCGTCAAACTCCGCCTTGGGGCAGCCGACCGCTTCGCACACTTGCTGCACGCTTGGCAGCTGCATGCCCATTTCGCGGAATTTCTGCATCACCCGGCTTTCGGCCGAGCCTTCTGCCTTGACGGCAAGCCCTTCCAGCACGCTTGCATCATGGCGTTTGTGGCGCGCGGGGTGTGCATCCAGCACCACGCCGCCGCCTACGGTTTCGATCGGGGAATAAAAGCGCACAACGAAACGGTCATCCGGCTTGACGGTGACGGGCTGCGTAAAGCGCAGCTGGGCAAATGCCTGTTCGCCGGGCTGCAAAACGTCGCGATCCAATAGCACCAGCTTTGCAAGCTGACAGCCCGCCCCGTGGTGAAAATGCAGCCGCGAACCGTTTGCCAGCGTGCGCTTTGTGTGCGCCAGGGTCTGGATGCGCACATCCAGCATCAGCGAACCGGAAAGCGAGCCCGGCTGCGCCAGCCAGTCCCCGCGCTGCACCTTTTCTTTTTTAACCCCGGCAAGGTTCACCGCAACGCGCTGTCCCGCATACGCGCGGCGCACGGGCTGTGTATGAACCTGGATGCCCCGCACCTTCGCGGCGATCCCGGCGGGATACAGCATCATTTCCTCCCCTTCGCAAAGGATGCCTTCCGACAGCGTGCCGGTGATGACGGTGCCGAAGCCATCCATGGAAAACACGCGGTCCACAGGGATGCGCACGGGTGCCGCTTCATTCTTGCCTTCGGCTTCGCGCAGCTGTGCAAAGATCTTCTGCCGCAGCTCCTCGATGCCTTCGCCCGTGTACGACGATACGCCCAGCATCGGCGCATCCTGCAAAAAGCTGCCCTTCACTTCACTGCGCACTTCGTCCTGCACGGCCTCAAGCCATTCTTCGTCCACAAGATCCGTCTTTGTCAGCACGATGATGCCGCGCTTTATGCCCAGCACGGAAAGGATATCCAGATGCTCGCGCGTCTGCGGCATGAAGCCTTCGTCTGCGGCAACCACCAAAAGCACGATATCCATGCTGCCGACACCCGCCAGCATGTTTTTTACGAATTTTTCGTGTCCCGGCACATCCACGATGCCCGCACGGCCGCCGTCGGGCAGTTCCAGCCACGCAAAGCCCAGTTCGATCGTGATGCCGCGCTTTTTTTCTTCGCGCAGACGGTCGGCATCCATGCCCGTCAGCGCCTTGATCAGCATGGTCTTGCCGTGATCGACATGCCCTGCCGTTCCGATGATGCTGTTTTTCATATTTGCCCGCCCCTTTTTATACGCATTGTTTCAAGATCGCCGCAGTCTGTTCCCATTCGCCGGGGTCGATCGTGCGCACATCCAAAAGCACGCGGTCATGCGCAATGCGCCCCACAAGCGGTGTTTCGCACGCACAGCGCATGCGCGCTTCCAGCGCCGCGGCGGAATCCTGCGGCACAAGGCTTACGGCATAGCCCTCCAAAAGCTGTGCGGGCATCGAACCGCCGCCCACCGGCTCGGTTTCGTGCACCACCTGCGGGGAAAGCTGCGGCACCGCCTTTTGCAAAAGCGCACACAGCGTCTGCGCGCGGGCGCAAAGCTCTTCCCGCGAAAGCAGCAGCATCGAAAGCGTCGGGATCTCGCGCACGGCGGCGGCTTCGTCCCGATAGACCGCCAGCGTTGCCTCCAGTGCCGCAAGCGTCATTTTATCAACGCGCAGCGCACGGGTGAGCGGGTTTTTCCGCACGCGGTCCAGAATTTCCTTTTTTCCTGCCAGGATGCCCGCCTGCGGCCCGCCCAGCAGCTTATCCCCGCTGAAGCACACCACGTCCGCGCCCGCGCGCACGCTTTCCGGCACCGTGGGTTCCTTCGGCAGACCGTATTGCGAAAAATCGATCATCGCGCCGCTGCCAAGATCATAGATCACCGGAACGCCGTGCTGTGCGCCAAGGCGCACCAGTTCTTCCAGCGGGACATCCTCGGTAAAGCCGACGATCTTGTAATTGCTGGTATGCACCTTCAGCAGCGCGCCGGTGCGTTCGGGGTCGATCGCCGCAGCGTAATCGCGCAGATGCGTTTTGTTCGTGGTGCCCACCTCCCGCAGGATGCCGCCGCTTTGCTCCATAATTTCCGGCACGCGGAACGAACCGCCGATCTCCACAAGCTCCCCGCGTGAAACGACCGCTTCGCGCCCGCGCACCAGCTCGTTGAGCACCAGCATCACCGCCGCCGCATTATTGTTGACAACGATCGCGCTTTCCGCGCCCGTCAGCGTGCACAGCAGCTTTTCCACATGGTCGTACCGGCTGCCGCGGCAGCCTTCCTCGGCGTTATATTCCAGTGTGGAATATCCGCACGCCGCATTGTATGCCGCCTGCGCCGCCGCACGGCACATCCGCGCGCGGCCAAGATTTGTGTGCAGCACAACGCCCGTCGCGTTGATGACACGCCGCAGGCTCGGGCGCTGTGCGCGTTCCAGTTCTTTTTCGGCAAGCGCCGCCGCCTGTGCCGCTGTGGGCGCTTCGCTTCTTTTGCCCGCCAGAATTTCCGCGCGCAGGCCGTCCAGTGCCGCGCGCACCGCCGAAAGCACCAGCGTGTGCGGCACGCTTTCTTCCATTGCCTGCACCGCGGGCTGGGTCAGCACGTCATCCACCTTCGGGATGCTGCGCAGCAAATTTTTTTCCACCGGCATTGTGTCCGCTCCTCCCCGTTCCGGGATGCTTTGTTCCGGAATCCTTATAGAAAAAATCTATTGTCTTTCAGTATAATATAAACGCCCCCAAAAATCCACCGAAAACACCGGATGCCGCACCGGGAAAGCCGGTGCGGCATCCTTTTTGTACAGGCGCACAAAACGCCCCCTGCTTTTTTGTATATCCTGCAATCAGCCCAGCCAGCCGCCCGCCGTCAGCAGCGCTTTTGCGCGTTCGCGGTTCGCTTCGCTTACCAGCACCACAGGCCCCGTGCAGCCCATGCCGCTTTCGGCATACACACCCTGCGCCCAAAGGCACTGCACCGCGTCCTCCAGATCCATGACATCAATGCCCGCAAAGGCGCACGTCACCACTTCCTTGGGCGGTGCGGCGGCTGCCTTCGGCTTTTCCGCCGCAGGCGCGGGGCGGCAGCTTTCGAGTATTTCGCAAAGCCCCGCCGCATTTGCCGCAGCAAGCTGTGCTTTTTCCACCGCGCGGTAATCATTCTGCACCAGCTGCGCAGCATAGAGCACCGCATTTGCGATCACCGGCGCGCCCGATGCGCGTGATACGATCAGCACAAGCTCTTTCTGCCCGCCGCCGATGCCCGGCCCGTAGCCGCTGCCCACGGCTTCATAGCTGCCGCCCGTCGTAAAGGCCGAAAGCATTTTCATCAGCAGATTGCCCGTCAGGGAATCCGTCACCATGACATCGCACGAACCGGCAAGCAGGTCGTTGCCGCGCATCACGCAGCCGCCGTCTGCGCGGGCAGATTCGGCAAATGTGATCGGGTATCCGTTTGCCGCAAGGCGGCGCAGCGCGCTTTCCGCTTTGCGCGCGCCCTCGACATTCAAGATGCCGACGGTCGGCTGTTCCACCCCGCACGCCTTGGCTGCAATGATGCCGCTGACGGCATTGCGCACCATGGCCTGCACACGGTCTGCGGATGCCGCCCCCGTTGTGGTGGCAAGGAACATCTCTTTGCCGCGCGCGGGTGTCACCACGCGCCCGACGGTCGCCGTGCCGATCGGGAACGGGTAATGCATCGTTACTGCGCCGTCCGCGCGCCCGGTTTCCAGCAGCTTTTGCATCTTGCGGTGCGCTTCGTCGGCATTTTCGGCATACACGGTTTCCACTTCGTCATCCTGCAGCGTGCCGATGTACAAAACCTCTGCGCCGCATTTTGCCGCCTGCTTTGCCGCACGCAGCACCTGCGCTTCGCCGTGTTCGCTTTCTATGCCCGCCAGCGCAATGCACGGCCTGCGCGCACAGCGGCCGGTTTCCAGCGCGCACGCCATATCCAAAAAGGTTTGCGCAATGCTGTTTCGAACTGCACTCTCGTTCATGCTTCTTCCCCCGCCTTTTCGCTTGAAAGCGCTGCTGCAAATTCGCGCAGTGCCTGCGCGATCAGCCTGCGCACCTGCTGTTCGGAAATGCCGCTTTCCGCCTCGGCGGCGGTATTTTCATGCACAAGGAACGAAACGCCGTCGAAAAGGTTCGTCATGCGGCCGAGGAACAAACTGCCCTTGCCGACGATCATCGCGCGGCGGATGCGCCCCGCCCGAATGTCATCGCAGCAAAAGCCCAGATACGGCACGCCGGAGGGGATGTGCCCTTGTGTGGGTGCCCAGCCGCACATGCCGTGGCGGCTGACAAAATCCGCCAGCTCCTTGCGGTCAAGCTCGCCGTTTTTCACGGCAAGCGCGCCGATCATCTTATAGTTTGCCAGCGGAACATCGCCCGCGCCCGCCGGCTTTGTGATATCGGGGTTCTGCATTTCCACGGCATAGCGGTCGATATCCGTAATCTTCAGCCCCGCCTTTTGCAGCGGATCGAGCACCAGTGACGAAAGCACCGCCTGCGGCGACGCGCCCGTGCCGACGGTGTGGCGTCCGCAGAACCGGGTGTCGATTTCCGGGCTGATGCCGTCATTTGCCGTGATGAGCACCGAAAAGCCGCCGAGCATATCCTCCAGAATGGGCATGCCCTTGCGCACATGATCCTTGCCGTTCATGCCAAGCTTTGCCGTGCAGCCGCCCGCCGTCACGGCAACGCTTTTGTAGGTGCCCGCTTTGACAAGCGATGCCGCGGTGATCACGGCATGTGCCGGCCCTGCGCAAAAGCCGCGCACATCGCAGCCGGATGCACCGGAAAGGCCGGCGATCTCTGCCGCGGCCTTGGCAAAGTTGCCGCCGCCGCGCTGGTTCATATCGCCGCACGCTTCTTCGCAGCAATCGATGACGTATTCGATGCTTTCCTTTTCCACGCCCGCGTTTTTTACAAGATGCAAAAGCGAAAGCACGCTCGTTGCCTTGGAAACGATGTTTTCCAGCATGACATGCGCCGAAAGGTTGACGTCCACATCATGCGCGCGCTTGATGTAGCCCGCAAGCCGCCCTTCGCACACGATCGGCTCGGCGTGTTCTTCGTTCACGAAATGCTCGATTTCCGCCGCCTCCACGCCCGCGCGGATGCGCCCGAGCAATTCCTGCGTCACAAGCGGATGACGCTCCAGCTTCGGCTTTACGGCTTCGACAAAGCCCTTTTCCAGAAACATCAGGTCAAACACATCGCACGCCTGCATCAGAAGATAAAATTCATCCTCCGGCATGATCTCGCCCAAGCGCCCTTCCCGGCCGCCCTGTGCGGGGGCTTCGTACCACGGCTGCGCCACCGCGCCCAGCTGTTCGGGCGTCATGTTGCCGATGTAGGTCTGGTTGGGCAGATAGCCCACCGCCTGTTCATAGCTGCGCAGATGCCCCGGCAGCGCTTTCAGATATTCGGAATCGGGATTTACGATGCGTTCGGTCGTCTGCGTCGTGCCGCTTTGCAGCACAAGATCCGGCGTATGCACCAGCACATAGCTTGTGCCCTTGATTACACTGTTCATTGCAGTTTCCGCCTTTCCGGCTTTTATTTTAAAATGGGTGGATGCACCCGCACCGCGCGGGCTGCCCGGTATCAAAAAAACGGGCGGCAGGGCGAAGCCTCACCCTGTCACCCGTTCGGTATGATCTCAATATTTGCAATACTGGCTGCGGATCTCGGACATTTCGGATGCAATATCATCCACATCCAAGACCATTTCCATCATGCTGACCTGTTCATCATACACATCAGGATCGACTTCTGCTTTGATTTCCTCTTCGCAGATGTGATACACACTCAGTCCCAACTGGACTCCGGTCAACGGTCCGGCAAACGTCGGGTCGCCGGCTGTGACAGTTTCGGCGGCAAGGCCGGATGCCTCACCCTCCGCAGCGCCGAGAATGACAACTACATTCTCGGGGCCGTACTGCTCCGCAGCTTCTTTGACCCTTTTTTGGTTTTCCAGATCCATTGCCCCTGCCGCTGTTCAGACGAAGCACTCCGTTGCGGAGAAAATCGCTTGCGCGCCGGCAGAACTTACGCATGCTTCAATGGCAGGCCCCGGGACACCGTCACGGTCCCCGATGATAACGACCTTTTTGCCTTTCAGGATGCTCATAGGGTTCCTCCTTTCTTGCATAATACGTACAGGCGGCGATTGCCGCCCGGGCGCTTTTACAGATATTTTTGGATCATTGCCTCGATGTTGGCTTCGGTGGCTTCGTCCTTTACGACCTCCTCCACCTTTTCGCCCGCCTTGTAAATCGCCATTGCGGGCAGACCCAGCACCTTCTGGCCAAT
Source organism: Ruthenibacterium sp. (assembly GCA_020025255.1). Lineage (GTDB taxonomy): Bacteria > Bacillota > Clostridia > Oscillospirales > Ruminococcaceae > Ruthenibacterium. Next base: position 25,291 of record JAHHSK010000025.1, read on the forward strand.
GGCCAGACGGCGCGCCTTTGTGGTGTTCAGTGCCGTGAATTTGATTTTATCACCATACTTTTCGGCACATGCATGCACAAAGGGCATCAGCGCTGCGCACGGTACGCAGCCGTCGCCGTAAAAATCAACAAAGACATAGCCCTCTGCTTTGAGCACTTCGTCCTCGAATGTGGTTTTATCCAGTTCGATCATGGGGTTCCTCTCCTTCTTTGCCGGGCTGCGGCATTCAGCCTTCCAGCCCTTCGAGATATTTGTTTGCCATGCTTGCGGCGATCGCGCCGTCCGCCGCCGCCGTCACGACCTGACGCAGGCTTTTTTTGCGCACATCCCCCGCGGCAAAAACGCCGGGGATGCTCGTGCGCATATCCTCATCCGTCAGGATATAGCCGTTTTCCATGGAAAGCTTTCCGCAGAACAGCTGCGCGTGCGGGTCAAAGCCGATGAACACGAACACGCCGAACGTGCCGTCCTCCTCAGGCGCTTCGATCGTGGTGCGCTCGCCCGTCACGGTGTTTTCGATCACCATGCGTTCCAGTATGCCGTCGCCGGAAAGTTCTGCGACCCGGCTGTTCCACATAAATTCGATCTTATCGCACGCAAACGCCTTTTCCTGAATGGATTTTGCCGCGCGCAGTGCATCGCGCCGGTGGATGATCGTCACCCTGCGGCCGAATTTGGCAAGATACAGCGCTTCTTCCACGGCGCTGTCGCCCCCGCCCACGACATAGATATCAAAATCTTCAAAAAATGCCGCGTCACACGTCGCGCAGTACGAAACGCCCTTGCCTGTCAGCTCCCGTTCGCCCGGGCAGCCGATCGGGCGCGGATTTGCGCCCGTTGCGATGATGACCGTTTTTGCGTAATAATCGGCGCTGCGGCCGACAAGGTGCTTTACGTCGCCCTCCAGTTCCACGTCGATGATCGTATCCTTCACCCTCTGCGCACCGAAGTGCTGCGTCTGTTCGGACATGCGCTTTACCAGCGAAGGGCCGGTTTCGTCCTTTATGCCGCCGGGATAGTTTTCGATTTCCGCGGTAATAACGATCTGCCCGCCGTCCTTTTCCTGTTCGACGATCAGCGTATCCAGGCGCGCGCGTCCGGCATACATCCCGGCGGCAAGCCCCGCAGGCCCCGCGCCGATGATGATGACATCATAAATTTTATGTTCCATGGGTATCACCTTATGCCCTTTTCCATGCCTTTGCCCGAAGGCGGGCAAGGGCGCTTACTGTACTTCAAAAATCGTCTGTTCCTCAACCGGCGTTG
>JAHHSK010000026.1 GCA_020025255.1 Ruthenibacterium sp.
AGCCTTTTGCTGTAAATTTGCAAGTGTTTATTGACATCTGCAACAAAAACAAGGATAATATAAGTGATATTATCTGTTTACAGGTAATGCACAATACACGAATTGTGAATCAACGGCGTCTATGGGAAATTGAGCTGCGGACGCCTGCCATACAAAGGAGATTTTCAGATGAGAATGTTTGATAAGATCAAGGATATGATGGGTGTCCCCGACGATGAGGATTACGAGGGCGAGGATTACGAATACCAGAACGAGGAAGAAGGGTATGAGCGGGATAACGATTACATCCCTTCCGAAAAGGATGTTGTGCCCAAACGCAACAAAATCGTCAACATCAATTCCACAATGCAGCTTCAGGTCGTGCTTGTAAAGCCGGAACATTTCGAGGATGCAAGCGCAGTGGCCGATCACCTGAACGAAAAGCGCACGGTTGTATTGAACCTTGAAACCGTAGGCAAAGATACGGCGCGCCGCATCGTCGATTTCCTTGCGGGGGTGGCCTATGCAAACGGCGGCCAGATCAAGCCGGTTGCCAACAGCACCTTTATCATCACGCCGTATAACGTGAATATTATGGGTGATCTTTTGGACGAGCTGGAAAATAACGGCGTATTCTTCTGATTTTGAGAGGATATATACCGCCCGCCGATGAAGAAGAGCGCCTGTTTGTGCGCAGGATCGCGGATCTTGTGCGCGCAGTGGAATCGCGCGGGATATCCCGCAGCACCGGCTTTTTGAGTGACCGGCAGCAGGAACTGGCGCGCGCAGCCTTATCCAAGGCGGGCTTTTGTTTGGAAAATGCACAATGGAACGGGGGATACGATGATGCGGAACGTCGTATCCTTACCTTGCATGGGGAATATGGGCAGGAGGAGTGGCCGGCACAGTGTGTTCGGCTGGAGCTTGTGCGTCCTGAAAAAACGCTGACCCACCGCGATTACCTTGGTGCATTGATGTCGCTTGGCATCAAGCGGGAATGCATCGGGGATATTATCCCGGATGATGCGGGGGCATATTTTTTTGTACTGGATTCCGTTGCGTCGCTTGTGTACGATGAACTTGCAAGCGTTGGGCGCAGCAGTGTGCGCATTACGCAGGGGCAGGGCTTGAACGTGCCATTGCAGCAAAAAAAGCAGGCGCGGACGGCAACGGTTTCATCCCTGCGGCTGGACGCTGTGCTGGCGGCCATGCTGCACATCAGCCGTTCGGGTGCGGCACAGCTTATCAAAAGCGGCATGGTGGAAGTGAACCACGTTGCAACCGCAAGCGTGCATTACGAAGTGTATGAAAACGATGTGTTCAGCATCCGTGGACGAGGAAAATTTAAATTGAGCGAGGCAGGGGCGCAAAGCCGCAAAGGGCGTATCTTTGTCTCTTATATCGAATATTAACAGAGGGAGTAATTGCTATGAATGCAGAAGACGTGCGCAGTGTATCCTTTGATCGAATCATGCGCGGTTACCGTCCGGAAGAAGTGGATGCGTTTTTGGAAAAGGTAGCCGCGGAATTGGAACGCAGAGATGCGGAAAAAGCAGATACCGAAAAGAAAATTTATATCCTGGCGGAAAAAGTGGATCAGTATCGCGATGATGAGGAAACACTGAAAACGGCCCTTTTGAATGCCCAGCGCATGGGGGAAAGCGTCATCCGGGAAGCTCGGCAGAAAGCCGATACCATCATTTACGATGCAACAAACCGGGCAAATCAGGCGCGGGAAGAAGCAATCGGGCAGGTTCAGGAGCAGGAAATGCTTCTGGCGCGGCTGAAAGCCGAAGTGGCGCATTTCAAAGGGGAAGTGCTCAATCTGTATAAACAGCATATCGAATCCCTCAGCCTGATTCCGGGCGTGGAGGAAAAGAAAAAGAAAGAGGCACAAGAGCCGGAGCAGCCGGAAGAGCAGCCGGATGAGACCGGAGCACAGGCAAATGAACCGGAAGCACCGGAAACACAGGCAGAGCAGCTTGAGCCGGAGCAGACGGATTCCGATGCGAAGTTTACGGTTTATGAAGATGTAAGCTTTGACGAATAATAATCAGATACGGCATAGCGGCGTTTCAAGCGAGCGCCGCTATTTACGGTTTAGGGTATTTGAAAAAATGCCGGAAAGGAAGGGAAGGCACGTTGCTGAGTTCTGTTGTAATCATAGCCGTTCTTGTTGCGGCCGATCAGCTTTCGAAGTATTTTGCAACAGCGTATCTTGCGCCGGCCGGCACAATGCCGTTTATTCCGGGCGTTATGGAGCTGCGCTATGTCCTCAACGAAGGCGCTGCCTTCAGCCTGTTTGCAGATAAGGAATGGAGCAGGATCTTCTTCATTTGCACAACGGCAATCGTTTTGATAGTACTTATAGTATATTCGGTCAAACAAAAGCCAAAGAGTAAATGGGAAGCGGCGGTTGTGATCCTGATTTTGGCGGGCGGCATCGGAAATTTAATCGACCGCATCCTGCATGGCTATGTTGTGGATTTCTTTTCTACCACATTTATCGAATTCCCTGCCTTCAATATAGCAGATTGCTATATCTGCATCGGCGCGGCACTTTTGATCCTGATAGCGCTTGTGGAAATGAAAAAAGAAGCCAAGGAAGAAAAAAAGGAATCCGAAAAGGAAGTTGGCAATGGAACGCCTTGAGTATACGGCGCTGGAACACGATGCTGGCTGCCGCGCAGATGCGGCATTGGCTCGCGCTTTCCCGCAGATGCTCACGCGCAGTGCGGTTCAGGCACTGATAGCACAGGGAAAGGTGCATCGTGCAGGCAAAGAGATCACGAAGAGCACAAAGCTTTTGCCGGGCGATATTATTTCCGTATTATTGCCCGACCCGGAATCGAGCGTCCCGCAGCCGCAGAACATTCCGCTGGATATCGTTTATGAGGATGATTCGATCATCGTCGTCAATAAGCCCAAGGGCATGGTGGTGCATCCTGCGGCCGGGAATCCGGATGGAACGCTTGTCAATGCGCTTTTGCATCATTGTGAGGGCAGGCTTTCCGGCCTGAATGGGCAGGAACGTCCGGGCATCGTGCATCGGATCGATAAAGATACCAGTGGCTTATTGGTGGCTGCCAAAACAGAACAGGCGCATCAGGTATTGGCACAGCAGTTTGCGGTGCACAGCATCACGCGTGTGTATCATACGATCGTGTATGGCGGTTTCCGGCAGGATCAGGGCTTCGTGGAAGGGAATATCGGCCGGGATCCGGCGGATCGCAAGCGCATGGCAGTGCTTTCGCAGGGCGGTAAATATGCATATACCAGCTATCATGTCGAAGCGCGCTATGAAGGGTTTACGCATCTTTCGGTGCGCCTGAAAACAGGCCGTACCCACCAAATCCGCGTGCATCTTTCCAGCATCGGGCATCCGGTTGCGGGGGATGCGGTATATGGACCGAAAAAGGTCATCACACAGACAAATGGGCAGTGTCTGCATGCAAAAACGCTGGGCTTTGTTCACCCTGCTACGCAGGAATATATGGAATTTGACAGCGTGCTGCCGAAATATTTTACGGCGTTTGAAAGCCGGTTAAAGAGGGAATTGTAACGTTATGATCCGTTCGCTTCAGGATATCCTAGTTGTCTCGGATATGGATAATACACTTCTTACAGCAGAAAACGGGATACCTGACGTAAACCGAGTGACAATGCGTTTGTTCAAGGAAATGGGCGGGCGTTTTACGGTTGCAACGGGCCGTACGATCGAATCCGCCGGCAGGCATCTTGGGTCGCTTTCGCTTTCAGCACCCGCGATCCTGTACGGCGGCGGGGTGCTGTATGATTATGAACATGATATTCGCATCCGCAATACGCTGCTTTCCAAGGCGGCGGCGCGGCGCGCGATTTTTGACGTAATGGGGCGTTTCCCGTCCGTTGGGGTCGAAGTGATGACGGATAATGGCGGGATCAGCATTGTGCGTGCAAATGAATACAGCTATCTGCATACAAAATATGAACGGCTTTCCTATCGCATGGCACCATTGGAAGAACTGGAAACAGAATGGAACAAGGTGCTTTTTGCCGATCGGCCGGAAGTGATCAAAAAGCTGGAACAGTTTTTAGACCCGCGGCGTTATCCCGGTGTGGATTTTATTGCAACCGGAAGCAATTATTATGAAATCATGCCCGCAGGCACAACCAAAGGCAGCGCACTGCATGAATTGTGTGCATATATGGGAATCCCGATCGAAAATACAATTGCGATCGGTGATTATTATAACGATATGGAACTGATGAAAACCGCAGGATATTCGATTGCGGTACGCAATGCACCCACAGAAGTGAAGCTGGCGGCAAATGCGGTAACAGGCAGCTGTCTTGAGGGTGGTGTGGCGCAGGTTCTGTACGGCCTGGTGCGGCTGTTTGAAAAAAAATAATAGCTCGGTACGGCGCTTTATGCGCAGGATGTCTGACAGACAGGAAAATGACGTAAAAGCGTTTTGCCGCATACAGCACAGGCCGCTTTGCGTCGTTTCCTGTCCGTTTCTATTTTGGGCGGTTTGAAAATAAAATCGGGAAAAGAAGATAGTTAATGTATCATTCGAAAGCATTCATAAAATGCAGGGGTACACAGTTTAGTATGGAGGTGCTTTTATGGAACAGGTATCCGAGAGTGAACTTTTCATCAACAGAGAGTTGAGCTGGCTTGAGTTCAACCGCCGCGTTCTGGATCTGGCAAAGGATAAAACCGTGCCGGTGGGGGAACAGCTGAAATTTGCTGCAATCTATGCAAGCAATCTGGATGAATTTTTTATGGTGCGCGTGGGCTCGCTGCATGACCGTACTCTGGTTGCAGCGCAGGAAGCGGAAAACAAAACCGGTATGACGCCGCGTCAGCAGCTGGATGCAATCATGCCCAAAGCGGCAGAACTGCAGCAGCACTGTGATAAGATCGTGGCGAAGCTGTACGAAAAAATCGGCGCTTTAGGCTACCATAAAGTGAATTTCGAGCATTTGGAAAAAGAGCAGGAGCGTTTTTGGAAAAAATATTTTATGCAGGAAATTTTTCCGGTGCTTTCACCGCAGGTAATTGATATCCGTCATCCATTCCCGTTCCTGCGCAATAACGATCTGTACGTCGGGGTGCTGCTGCGCCATAAAGGGGAAGAACACGCATCCCTTGGCATCATACCGATCAACAGTCAGTTCCAGCGGGTCGTGTTCATGCCGACAGGCGATGGGGTGTCGTTTGCGCTTTCCGAAGAATTGATTGAACACTTTGCGGGTCTTGTTTTTGGAAAAAACACAGTGCAGGGCAGCTGTGTGTTCCGTGTGACGCGCAATGCGGATATTTCGGTAGATGAAGGAATGTTCGATCAGGATGTCGATTACCGCGATATCATGAGTGATCTGCTGAAAAAGCGCCGCCGCCTTGCAGCGGTGCGCTTACAGGTTTCGCCGCACGCCCCGCGGGAAATCACCCGGTTGCTGCGCGAAAAGCTGGATCTGCCGGAAGGGCAGATGTTTGAGCAATCTTCGCCGCTGGATCTTTCGGTGGGCTTCAAGCTTTCGTCACGGCTGGCACAGGATGGAGATAAAAGCCTGTTTTATCCGGTACACCGCCCCATGCTGCCGCCGGCTGAGTTCAGCCTGACACGGGCGGTCGAACAGCAGGATGTGCTTCTTTCGTATCCGTATCAAAGCATTCGCCCGTTCCTGCGCATGCTGCACGAAGCGGCGCATGACCCGGATGTGGTTTCAATCAAAATGACGCTTTACCGCGTGGCACAGGAATCCAAAATCATCGAAGCACTGATCAGTGCCGCTGAAAACGGCAAGGAAGTTGTGGCGATTGTGGAACTGCGTGCCCGATTTGATGAACAGAACAACATTGATTATTCCAAGCTGCTGGAAGAAGCGGGCTGTACCGTGATTTATGGCTTTGAAGCCTATAAAGTTCATTCCAAGCTGACGCTCATCACAAAGAAAAAAGCAGGGGTGCTAAGCTATATTTCGCAGATCGGCACCGGAAATTACAACGAAAAAACATCGGAACAGTATACCGATCTTTCCTTCATTACGACCGATTTTACGATCGGCTCTGATCTTGCGGCGGTGTTCAACAACCTTGCCGTAGAACGGCTTTCCGAAAACACGGGCGATTTGCTGATTGCACCCCTTTGCTTCAAAAGCGTGCTGATGAAAGAGATGGATGCGGAAATCGAAGCAAAAAAGGCAGGGCGTCCGGCGCGCATAGTCATCAAATGCAACTCGGTGAGCGATAAGGAAATCATATGCAAAATCGCGCAGGCATCCTGTGCCGGGGTGCCGGTACAGATGATTGTGCGCGGGATATGCTGTTTGAAGGCAGGCGTGCCCGGCCTGACAGAAAATGTCACCGTGCGCAGCATTGTGGGCCGGTATTTGGAGCACAGCCGCGTATATGCATTCGGCACCGACGGACACGAGCGGGTGTATATTGCATCCGGCGATTTCCTTACCCGCAACACAGAACGGCGTGTCGAGGCGGGGGTGCGCATCCGTGACAGAAGGATTGCTGACGAGCTGATGAAGATGCTGGAAATGCAGCTGAAGGATAACGTGAACGCCCGTGAAATGCAGGCCGATGGCACTTATCCGAAGGTGAAGCGCGCAGAGGGCGAGCTGCCGGTTGACAGCCAGGGGGATATGTACCGGATCCTGGAAAATCAGTGGCCGGGGATGTCCCCGCGCAAGGCAGAACAGCAAAAAGCGGCGGACGCAATGCAGCAAAAACAAAAGCTTCTGCCGAAACGGCAGGCCGAACCGAAAAGGATTTCGGGAAAACCACTGCAAACATCGGAAAAAGTCCAGCAGAAGGCGGAACGTCTGACAGCAGAAGAATTACTGCGTAAATTGCAGACGAAGGCACCGCGTACATCCCAAGGCGGGCAGGGCAAGGCTGTGCCCCAAACGGCGGAACAAAAGAAACAAGCGCAGGAAACGGTGAAAATAAAGCCGGCGCAGCTGCGAACACAGCGAACACAACCGGCACAGCAAAGAAAAAAAGCTCCGCAGCGATCCAACACGCTGTTTAAAACGATTCGGATTTTTTTCAAAAAGTAAATCGTTTTTGTCGATACAGCAACGTTCCCGCAGGAGGGCATAAGAGAGACGCCCGCCCGGAATGTTCCCACAGCACGGCGCATAAGAATGGAAAGCAGGGATAAAAATCCTGCAATCAAGGATGATAAGGTGCGTGACGTCGGTGTGGGAAAAAGAAAATTCATTTGCGGATTTTGCGGCGGTGCTGCAGTCGGATCCGCCGCAGCCAGCGGAGGAACCCGCTGGAAAGCATGAGCCAAGCAGCCGAAAAGCCGAGCAGGATACAGCACAGCCGCACCCGCCTGCTGCGAAAAAAACGGATGCCGGAAACAGCAGCCGGGAAAAAACAGCGGGATCGGGCGAAAAAAAGGACGAAACCATCCGGGATGCGTCTGCTTCGGTGCGGTATCCGAAACGAGAAAGACGCCAAGAGCAGGAGCGAAAGGCGGCACAAGGCGACAGCCATTTGCTGTTGGTACAGGTGCTCTTATGCGCATTGATCGTCGGCTTTGTCCTGTTCGCCAAAAGCACGGGCGCTCCGTTTTTGGAAGATCTTCGCAGCGGATACGAAAGGATGCTTACGCAGGGGGTCGAGTTTTCAGCGGAAAACCGGTTTGCCCGCTTTGCGCAAAGCACAGTGCATGATCTTCGCATGGGTGTGCAGCACCTGGCCGATACGCTGGATCGTGCGGCTTCCCCCAATGCAAGCGGCGGCGCATGGGCGGTGGCCGATACCAAAAAACCGCCGGTGGGCGCAACGTTTGAAAAACTTCCGCTTGGGCAGAAGCTTCAGCTTCCGCTGAAGGGAAGGATTACATCGGGATACGGATTTCGCAAAAATCCGGTGACACAAGAGCAGGATTTCCATGCCGGCATCGATATTGCGGCACAGGAGGGAACCCCGGTGTATGCGGCACAGGCCGGACAGGTCGTGCAGGCGGGGTATAATCGGCTGCGCGGTTCGTTTGTTGTGCTGCGCCATCCCTATGGGGTAAAGACGATCTATCAGCATCTATCTTACAGCTTTGTACGCGGCGGGGAAATGATCCGACCGGGGCAATGCATCGCGCAGGTGGGAAGTACCGGCATGACAACCGGCCCGCATCTTCATTTGGAAGTGCTGGTAGACGGGGTGTGCACAAATCCCCTGTATGCATTTCCGCAGCTGAAGCAATGAACGGGCGGCATGTGTCGGTGCAGTCGGTGCTGCTGTGTGCCTGCCTTGCATGCGGGCTGCTGTTTGACCCTATGGGCTTTCTGCGCATGGCTTTGGTCTGCGCGGTGGTGCATGAATGTGCCCATGTGCTGGCCTTTGCCGTATGCACACGCCGTTTGCCCGAGCTGCGCTTTGAACTGGGCGGCATCGGGATGTGGGGGACGCATCTGCTGTCCCGCACGGCGGAATTGGTTGTTCTTGCAGCCGGTCCGTGCGCAAATTTTCTTTTTTCCGCGGTGCTGCTGGCTCTGGCCGAGCGAAGGGCGCGGTATGGGCTTTATTTTATGTCGGCTGTCAGTTTGTGCACCGGGCTTTACAATTTGCTGCCCTTTGGGGTGCTGGACGGTGCCCGCATACTGCAAAATCTGATCCCGGCGGAAAAAATCGGTGCGCTGTACCGGTTTCAACGCGCCGCATTGTGCCTGTTTTGTGCGGCCGCAGTGGGCTTGGCGCTGCTTTGCCCCATGCCGCCTTGTGCGCGGATCACTGCGCTGCTCGGGCCGGGATATCTGCTTGTGAAAGAAAAAATCGAACGATAAGATAACTCTGCACGCGCTGCTTTCTGCGTGCAGAGTTTTTTCGTTTGCAATATTCCATGAAATACAGTAAAATAAAGAGGCATGAAAAAGCCAAAGGGAAAGGATGTTTTTAGGCTTGGATGAAAAGCTGAAACAGGCGCTGGCCGCCGTGCAGAAGCCGGGGCGCTATACAGGCGGTGAACCGGGCTGCGTCTATAAGGAAAAGGAAAAAATGGATCTGCGTTTTGCGTTCTGCTTTCCGGATACCTATGAAGTGGGCATGTCGTTTCTGGGTATGAAGATCCTGTATGAAATCCTCAATAAGCGCGAAAACATGTGGTGTGAACGGGTGTTCATGCCGTGGGTCGATATGAAGGAACAAATGGAAAAGCTGGATATTCCTTTGTATGCGCTGGAAAGCAAAAGCCCGCTTCGGGAATTTGATGTTGTGGGCTTTACGCTGCAATACGAGCTTTCCTATACCAATATCCTGGCGATGCTGGATCTTGCCCATATCCCGTTTTATACAAAGGATCGCAGCGAACAAGATCCGTTCATCGTTGCCGGCGGGCCGTGTGTTTGCAATGCGGAACCGCTTGCGGATTTCTTTGATCTGATGATGCTGGGGGAAGGTGAGATCCAGCTGCCGCAGGTGTGCGATATTATCGTAAACGGACGCAGGCAGGGGCTGACCAAAAAGGAAATCTTAAAGCAGCTGAGCCATGTGGAAGGCGTTTATGTGCCGCAGTTCTATGAGGTCGCCTATCAAGAGGACGGACGCGTTGCGTCCATTACGGCAACCGAAGGTGCGCCGCAGGTGATCCGCAAAGCGATCATACGGGATATGAATACACAGCCGCTGCCGGAAAATTTTGTGGTTCCGATGATCGGCGCAGTGCATGACCGTGCACAGATCGAAGTGCTGCGCGGCTGTGTGCGCGGCTGCCGCTTCTGTCAGGCGGGCTTTATCTACCGCCCGATGCGCGAACGCGATGCCGATATGCTTTCCAAAGCGGGGCGCAATCTGTGCAGCAATACCGGGTATGATGAAATTTCGCTCACCTCACTTTCAACAAGCGATCACAGCCAGCTGGAAAGCCTGCTGGATGATATGCTGGAATGGACACCGAAGGAACATGTCAGCATGTCGCTGCCCTCGCTGCGGGTGGATAACTTTTCGCAGTCGCTTTTGCAGAAAACCTCGAAGGTGCGCAAAAGCGGCCTGACATTTGCAGCAGAGGCCGGTACCCAGCGTCTGCGCAACGTCATCAACAAAAATGTATCGGAAGAGGAAATCATGCGCACCTGCAAGCTTGCATTTGATGCAGGATATACAAGCGTAAAGCTTTATTTCATGCTGGGGCTGCCGACCGAAACACTTGAGGATGTTGCAGGCATTGCCGATACCGCTCAGCGCATTGTGGATTTGTATTACCAGAATGAAAACAAGCCCAAGGGGCGCGGCGTTCAGGTGACGATCAGCGTCGCATGTTTTGTGCCAAAGCCGATGACACCGTTTCAATTCGTGGGGCAGGATACAGAGGCTGTCCTGCGCGAAAAGCAGCAGCATTTGCTGCGCAGCGTAAAAAGCCGCAAGATCACGGTGCATTATCATGACAGCCACACAAGCTTTTTGGAGGCCGTGTTTGCAAAGGGCGACCGCCGCCTTTCCCGCGTTTTGGTGGAAGCGTATCGCCGCGGCTGCTGTTTTGACGGCTGGGACGAGCATTTCAAATATGATACATGGCTGGAGGTTTTCCGCGATCTTGGGGTGGATCCCGCTTTCTATGCAAACCGCACGATCGGGCTGGATGAGCTGGTGCCGTGGAGTCATCTGGATTATTGCGTAACCAAGGAATACCTTGTGCGGGAATATAAAAAAGCACTTGCAGCGCAAACAACACCCCCGTGTAACCGTGCATGCAGCGGCTGCGGTGCAAATTCACTTTTGGGAGGTCCGTGCTTTGACTACCATTAGAGTGTGGTTTACCAAAACAGGGGAAGCTTCGTATATTTCCCTGTTGGATCTGCAGCGCGTGATGCAGCGGGCGCTCAAGCGTTCCGGTTTGCCGGTGTGGTATACACAGGGCTTCAACCCGCATATCTATATGACGTTTGCGGCACCGCTTTCCCTTGGACAGGAAAGCATTGCGGAAACGGTTGATTTCAAGACGCAGGCAGAGGAGTATGATTGGGATGCTGCCTGTGCTGTGCTGACCGAGTGCCTGCCGCGCGGCGTGGATGTTGTGCGCATAAAGCCCGCGGATCTGGATGCAAATGGAATTGCCTATTCGGTTTACGAGGTGCGCTACCGTGCGCAGAATGCTGCGGCGGCGCGTGCGGCATGGCAGGCGTATAACGATGCGCCCTCTGCCGAGGTGATCAAGGAAGGAAAACGCGGAAAGAAGAAAACGATCGATCTGAAAACGCATCTTGCGCAGGCAGAGCTGATCGAAGAAGACGATGCACTGTGCGTTCGAATGAACCTGCCCACCGGCAATACGCTGAATGTCAATCCGGTGCTGCTTATGGGCTGGCTGGAAGAAACGCAGGGGCTGCCGATCACAGCGGGAAATATCCTGCGGACAGGGGTCTATACAAAGGATCATGAAAAATTTGCCTAAACAGCTTGCATTTCGCGTTTGTTTATGGTATTATACTAAGGCGTTATATCCACTGTGCCAACAGCGGGGTTAATGGCAGAACATTAAACGGACAGTCCTCTGTCGGCTTTTCGGCCGGGTATGAATGTCTAATAAAACATGGAGGATTGTAATCATGGACGCAATGAAAATTATTACCGAAGGCATGATCAAAGAGAATCGTCCCGAATTCAACATCGGTGACACGGTTCGCGTTTCCGTTCGCATCAAGGAAGGCGACCGCGAGCGTATTCAGGTTTTTGAAGGAACCGTTATCGCAAAGCGCCACGGCGGCGTTGCCGAAACATTCACTGTTCGCCGCGCTTCTTACGGTGTAGGCGTGGAACGTGTGTTCCCGGTAAACTCTCCGTTTGTGGAAAAGGTTGAAGTCGTGCGCAAGGGTCGTGTTCGCCGTGCAAAGCTTTACTATCTGCGTGAACGCACCGGTAAGGCAGCGAAGGTTAAAGAACAGCTTCGATAAGATAGCGAAAGGGACAATGTACATTGTCCCTTTTTTTGCATATTGAAACGAATTTTGCAGCCGCGTGCGTCCGCGCAAAAAGGAGGCGCGCGGCTTGTTTGTTCGCAGGGAAACGGAGGCAAAGAGATGAAGCAGCGCAGTTCAAAAACACAGGTTGTATTTGATTGGTATGATTCGCTTGTCTTTGCGCTGGCTGTTGTGATGATCGTGCTGATATTTGGCGTGCGCATCACAGAGGTGTTCGGCAAATCTATGGAACCTACACTGCATTGGGGGGATCGGGTTGCTGTGCAGATTCTGGGGTATAAGCCCAAGCGGGGCGATATCGTGGTAACGGACAGCCTTACAAAATACGGTGAAACCTTGGTCAAGCGCATCATTGCAACCGGGGGCGATACCGTGGATATTGATTTTGAAAGCGGAATGATTACGGTAAACGGACAGCGAGTGGAAGAACCGTACATTTCCGAGCCGACTCATCTGCAATATGATGTGGAATTTCCGGTTACGGTTCCCACAGACTGTGTGTTTGTTATGGGGGATAATCGAAACGCTTCGCTGGACAGCCGGTGTACGGATGTCGGATTTATAGAGGAAAAAGCAATTTTTGGAAAGGTTCTGCTGCGGCTTGCGCCCTTTGGCAGTTTTGGTAAGGTGCTATGAATGAAAGTTTGAATTCCCGCCCCATTCAATGGTTTCCGGGACATATGACAAAAACACTGCGGGTCATGGAAAAGGAGATCCGCAACGTGGATGTTGTGCTGCAGCTGTTGGATGCCCGCATTCCGTACAGCAGCCTGAATCCGGAGATCATGCGGATCACGCGCGGCAAGCCCCACCTGTATGTGCTGAATAAATCCGATCTTGCAGACCCGGATATAACAGCGCAATGGGTGTCGCATTTTCGGAAAGACGGGGATGGCTGCCTTGCGGTTTCCAGCAAAAACCGCGGCGGCGTACAAAGCGTGAAGCATGCGATCGATGCGGAGTTAGCCGATCTGCTGGAGCGCCGTGCGGTAAAAGGCATGGCGGGCGCGAAGATCCGTGTGATGATCGTGGGGATCCCCAACGTTGGAAAATCGACCTTCATCAACAGCTTTGCCGGTTCCGTGCGGGCAAAGGCAGCCGATAAACCGGGTGTCACGCGCGGCAAGCAGTGGGTCACGGTGGGAAACTATGATCTGCTGGATATGCCCGGTGTGCTGTGGAAAAAATTTGATACGCTCGAAACGGCAAGCAATCTTGCGTTTATCGGTTCGATCAAAGATGATATCCTGGATATCGAATCCCTGGCAACCGGTTTGTTGAGTGAGATGCAGAAGATGTATCCCGAACGCCTGATCGAACGGTATCATCTTTCCCAAGAGGATCTGCAGCAGGATGCATATGACCTTCTGGAGACAATCGGGCGCAAGCGCGGCATGCTGATGTCGGGCGGCGTAGTCAATACGGAACGCGCGGCAATCATGCTGGTGGATGAATTCCGCGGTGCGAAAATGGGGCGTGTGTCGCTGGAAAGGCCGGAATGAAATGACGGAAGAAATGTATGCGTTTGATGCACAATATCGTGCCTCTGCGGGGATCGTATGCGGCGTGGATGAAGCGGGACGAGGCCCGCTGTGCGGCCCGGTGTGCGTTGCGGCGGTCGTGCTGGACCCGGAACAGCTCATCCAGGGCGTAAACGATTCAAAAAAGCTTTCCGAAAAAAAGCGGGAAGCCTTGTATGAGGAAATTTTGAATAAAGCACTTGCATATCATATTGTCATGGTCGGCCCCGAAACGATCGATGAACGGAATATTCTGGGTGCAACGATGCTTGGAATGAAGGATGCGGTCAACGGGCTTTCGATCCGGCCGCAGCTGGCACTGATCGATGGAAATCGCTGCCCGCAAATGGAAATACCGGCGCAGAGCGTGGTAAAGGGCGATGCGAAATCCGCCTGCATTGCGGCGGCTTCGATTTTGGCAAAGGTGACGCGGGACCGCTATATGAAGAAGCTTGCACAGGAATACCCCCAATACAAGCTGGAAAAGCACAAGGGATATCCGACCAAGGAACATTATGCCCTGCTCGATCAATATGGTGTTCAGCCGTTTTACCGCAAATCCTTTTTGAAAAAGCGCGGCTATGTTTAATCGGGAAAAAGCCGATCCCGGAGTACAGGGCGAAAAGCTTGCTGCCAAATGGTACCGCAAAAAGGGAGGCACGATTCTGGAACAGAACTTCCGCACGCGGCAGGGGGAAATCGACCTGATCGTCTGGGACGGCGAATTTTTGATTTTTGCAGAGGTGAAAACCCGCGCGGAAAATGCAATCGCTGCCCCGCGTGAATTTGTGACACCGGCAAAACAGAAACGCCTGATTCTGGCAGCAAAGGGATATCTGATGCAGAATCCGCAAGCGGAAAATTTGCGGCTGCGTTTTGATGTGGTGGAAGTGGTGCTTGCCGAAAAGGGCAGACCGAAGCTGCAATGCATCGAAAACGCGTTTACCGTATAACGATTCAGGAAAAGAGGGCATAGCTATGGATTTTTTTGATCTTCACTGCGATACGGTGCATTGCATGGCGAAGGGCGAAAGCCTTGCAGACGGAAACGCACAGGTCACCTTGGATAAGGCACAGAAAATCGAACGCTGGGTACAGCTGTTTGCTCTGTTTGTGCAGGATGATCCGCCGGGAACCGACTGTGCGTATGAGGAATACTGCCGGCTGCTTGCCGCTTTTCGGGCGCAGCTGCGGGAACATGCGGATCGGATCACTCTCTGCCGCACGGCGCAGCAGCTGGATGCTGCAATGCAAGGCAATCAACGCGCTGCGGTGCTTTCGGTGGAAAACGGTGCGGTTCTGGGCGGGCGCATCGAACGCCTGCGTCAGCTGCAAGAGGATGGCGTGCGCTTTCTGACGCTGACATGGTTCGGCGAAAACGAACTCGGGGGCGGCAGCTCTGTGGGCGGCCGGCTCACTCCATTCGGGCGGAGTGTCGTGCAGGCTCTGCCGCAGTACGGCATCATACCGGATATTTCGCATCTTTCGGATGAGGGAGTTGCGGATGTGTTTGAACTCTATGAAGGCCCGCTTGCGGCAACCCATTCCAATGTACGCAGTGTGACAGGACATCACCGGAATCTGACGCGCCGCCAGATCGAAGAGATCGTCCGGCGCAAAGGCATCATTGGGATCAATCTGTATCGTTCGTTCCTCAACAGCGATCCCTGCCGTGCTTCGCGGGAGGATGTGTATCGTCATCTGGATGCTTTCCTTGCACTGGGGGCGCAGGATACGGTATGCTTCGGCACGGATTTCGATGGGGCGGATGTGCCGCAGGATATTTCGGATATTTCCGGGATTCCGGCTCTGTATGATTATCTGCTTGGCCGGGGATTATCGGAATCGCTTTTGCGCAAGATTTTTTTTGAAAACGCCTATGCGTTCTGCATGCGGGCGTTGTAAAGGGGGCAAAGAACCATGCTGTATCAAAGCACACGCGGCAAAACAGCAGTCTGTGCATCGCAGGCGATCGTCATGGGGCTTGCCCCGGACGGAGGCCTTTTTGTGCCGCAGGAGTTCCCGCAGGTGAGGCCGGAACAGTTTTACGGGCTGACCTATCCGCAAACGGCAAAAAAGATACTGGAACTGTATTTGACAGACTATGACCCGGATTTTCTGGAGAGTGCCGTGCAGGAAGTTTACGGCGCCGGCTTCGACGGAAAAGCAGGGAGGCTTTGCCGGGTTCGCAAAAACACCTATGCGCTGGAGCTTTGGCATGGACCCACGCGCGCGTTTAAGGATTATGCCCTGCAGCTGATGCCGCGCCTTTTGGTAAAGGCGAAGGAAAATCTTGGCGTCACTGCTGCAACGAAGATCCTTGCCGCAACATCGGGGGATACGGGCAAAGCGGCCTTGGAGGGATATGCAGGGCTGGAAGGAATCCGCATTGCGGTATTTTATC
This sequence comes from Ruthenibacterium sp., assembly GCA_020025255.1. Taxonomy (GTDB): domain Bacteria; phylum Bacillota; class Clostridia; order Oscillospirales; family Ruminococcaceae; genus Ruthenibacterium. Next base: position 15,826 of record JAHHSK010000026.1, read on the forward strand.
CGCAGGAAGGCACCAGTGAGGTGCAGCGGCTGCAAATGGTGACGCAGTGCGGCGATAATGTGCAGGTATATGCCGTCAGGGGAAACTTTGACGATGCCCAGACAGCGGTGAAGCAGGTTTTTGCCGATCGGACGCTGGAACAGCAGCTTGCAGAAAAAAACGAGACGCTTTCCAGTGCGAATTCGATCAACTGGGGACGGCTTGTGCCGCAGATCGTCTATTACTTTTATGCCTATTCGCAGCTTGTCTCATCCGGAAGGGTGCGTTCCGGGCAGCGAATCAGCTTTTGCGTGCCAACGGGGAATTTCGGGGATATTCTGGCGGGATATTACGCCATGCGCATGGGGCTGCCGATAAAAAAATTGATTTGTGCATCCAATCAAAATAACGTGCTGACGGATTTCATCCGTACCGGTGTGTACGATACCCGCCGTGCGTTTTATAAGACAAGCTCGCCGTCCATGGATATTTTGGTATCCTCCAATCTGGAACGTCTTTTGTATCATATCACGCAAGACAGCGTGCAGACAGCGCAATGGATGCACGAGCTTTCCGAAAAAGGGGTCTATCGCATCCCGCAGGATATCCTGGCCGAAATTCAGCAGGTGTTTGCCTGCGGCTGTGCCGATGATGTGCAAACGCAGCAGGAAATACGAAGCACCTGGCAGGAAAACGGTTATCTGAGCGATACGCATACGGCGGTGGCGCTGCATACGGCTCGCAGCGCGGTGCCGGAGCAAGAGCCCTGCGTGGTGCTTTCTACGGCGGATCCGTACAAGTTCCCGCGCGCAGTGCTTTGTGCGATCGCAGGCGGCGCGCCGGAGGATGAGTTTGAGGCGATGCAGCTTCTGCATGAAAAAACGGGTGTGCCGATTCCGTCCTGCCTTGCGAAGCTGCCAAAGCAGCCGGTGCGTTTTTCCAAAGTGCTGGGCAAAGAGGATGTGCGTGCAGCCGCGCTGGAATTATAAGTAACTGCGGCGTGCAAAGCATGCCGCAGTGCCGGATCACGGCAGAATAGAGCGATCCGGTGCGTCAGGATTCCTCGAATGTTTCACACATGGTTTCTTCTCCCAGAACGGCCATGCGGTTCTTGACGTGCACTTCCGGTGCAGTGCAGCAGCAGCACCCGTTGTTGTGCACACAGTTTTCTACATCGCAGCGGATGCCTTTCAGGATTTTTTCATCATACATATCCTTCCAACCTCCTATCCATTACAAGCGCCGAAGCTCGGCGTTTGAAATCTAGTATGGCCGCAAACCGGCCGCTTAGTCAGGTGATGCTATGGCAATATTTACAATCGGAGATCTGCACCTTTCGCTCGGCGGGGAAAAGCCTATGGATATCTTCCGCGGGTGGGAAAATTATGTGGAACGGCTGCAGGAAAACTGGCTTGCCGCTGTGGGCGAAAACGATACCGTGCTTGTGGCCGGGGATACATCGTGGGCGATGCGGCTTTCAGACTGTGCTGCGGATTTTGCTTTTTTGGAACGGCTGCCGGGTAAAAAGATCCTGATCAAGGGAAATCACGATTACTGGTGGACCACGCTTTCCAAAATGAACCGGTATGTGGAAGAAAACCATTTTACAAGCATTTCCTTCCTGCATAATGATTGTGTGTTTGCACAGGGAAAGGCCTTGTGCGGAACACGCAGCTGGCTTTTTGATGTGGGGCAGCCGCATGATGAAAAAGTGATGAAGCGCGAGTGCGGACGTCTGCGAGCTTCCCTCACCGCGGCAGGGGATGCGGAAAAAATCGTTTTCCTGCATTATCCGCCGGTGTATCCGAATGCGGATGCGAAAGAAATCATACAGATCCTGCACGAATTCGGGGTCAAGCAATGCTTTTACGGGCATCTTCACGGCGCTTCGATCGCACGGGCAGTACAGGGAAATATCGGTGGAGTGGAATATCGGCTGATCAGTGCCGATGCACTTCACTTTTTTCCGTATAAAATTTGATATTCTGCGGAAATTATGCTGAAATAATATAGAAATTTATAAAAACGTGTGGTATACTTATACTCTGTAAGTTCAATATTGGAGGAAAGGTTAATGAATCTCGTCAAAAACGAAAAACTTGAAAACAACAGCCATGAACTGCAATTCTCCATTGACGCGCAAGCGTTTAACGAAGCAATTGCAAAAGTGTTCAAGCGCGATGCGCGTAAATACAATATCCCGGGTTTCCGTAAGGGCAAAGCTCCCCGTCATATGATCGAAAAGATGTTCGGCCAGGATGTGTTCTATTATGATGCAATCAACGAACTCTTCCCGGAAGCATATGAAGCAGCTGTCGCTGAAAGCGGAATCGAGCCGGTCGATCGTCCGCAGGCCGATATCGTTTCGGCCAGCACAGAAGAAGGCGTCGTGCTGAAGGCAGTCGTCACGGTAAAGCCCGATGTAAAAGTGGGCGAATACAAAGGTTTAAAGGCAGTAAAAAAGGTTCATACTGTGGATGATGCACAAATCGATGCAGAGATCGACCGTATGCGTGACCGCAATGCCCGTATGCTGACCCGTGAAGGCAAGGCGGAAAACGGCGATATCACCGATATCGACTTTGAAGGCTTTGTTGACGGCGTAGCGTTTGAAGGCGGCAAGGGCGAGCATTTCTCCCTGACACTGGGTTCCGGTCAGTTCATCCCCGGCTTTGAAGAGCAGATCGTCGGACACGAAGCAGGCGAAGAATTTGATGTCAATGTTACCTTCCCGGAACAGTATCAGGCACAGGAGCTTGCAGGCAAAGCGGCAACCTTCAAGGTGAAGCTGCATGAAGCAAAGATGAAAGAACTGCCGCAGGCAGATGATGAATTTGCTAAGGACGTATCGGAATATGATACGATCGATGAGCTCAAGGCAAGCATCCGCAAGGAAATCGAAGACCGCAATGAGCAGAGTGCACAGCTGGATGTGGAAAATGCATTGGTCGATCAGATCGTTGCATCGCTGGAGGGCGATATCCCGGCATGCATGATCGAACAGCGTGTAGACGAAATGGTAAATGATTTTGCGTATCGTCTGCAGAGCCAGGGCCTGCGCCTGGAAGACTATGTCAAGTACATGGGCGATGATATGGCAAAGTTCCGCGAAGGCTTTAAAGAACAGGCTGAAAAGCAGGTCAAGATCCGCCTTGCACTGGAAGCAGTTGCCAAGGCAGAGGGCATCGAAGCCAGCGATGATGATTTCAACGCAGAAGTAACACGCATTGCGCAAGCCTACAATATGGAAGAAGAAAAGGTTCGCGGCATCATTCCGCAGGCAGAAGTGAAAAAGGATCTGGCTGTAAATAAGGCGATCGATTTCATTAAGGCAAACGCAGAAATCACCGAAGAAAAGGACGAAAAGGCAGAATAAGGCAAGGCCTTTTTGTCGGATAACGACGAAGCATGACCGATACCCGCTTTTGGTGCGCGTATCGGTCATCTGTTACCCTAAAACAATGGAGGCAATTATATGAGTAGTTTGGTTCCTTACGTTGTAGAGCAGACCGCACGCGGCGAGCGTTCCTACGATATTTTTTCCCGTCTTCTCAACGACCGCATTGTAATGCTTTGCGATGAAGTGAATGACGCAACGGCAAGCTTGGTTGTTGCACAGCTGCTGTATCTGGAAGGGCAGGATCCCGATAAGGATATCAATCTGTATATCAACAGCCCCGGCGGATCGATCAGCGCAGGCTTTGCTATTTTTGACACAATGAATTATATCAAATGCGATGTGTCTACCACATGCATCGGTCTTGCGGCTTCCATGGGGGCATTCCTGCTTGCAGCGGGTGCGAAGGGTAAGCGCTTCGCTCTGCCGAACAGTGAAATCATGATCCACCAGCCGCTGATGAACGGCTTGCAGGGGCAGGCAACCGATATCAAGATCCATGCCGATCACATTGTGCGTACGCGGGAACGGCTCAACCAGATTCTGGCACAGGAAACCGGCAAAACAATCGAACAGATCCGCCAGGATACCGAGCGCGATAATTTCCTCAGCGCACAAGAGGCAAAAGACTACGGTCTTGTGGATGCAGTGATTACGAAACGATAAAACGGTAAAGGTGTTATATGGCAAATAGAGATAACGGCAGAGAAAAAACGATCATCTGCAATTTCTGCGGCAAAAGCCAGGATGAAGTAGAGCGTATGATCATCGGGCCGGGCGTCAACATCTGCAACGAATGTATCGAACTGTGTCATTCGTTGCTGGATGAAGGCGACAACATCCCCGAAGCTACGCCCCGCAAACGGCGCCGCACACCGAAGGACAGTGAATCGAAAGCGATCAATGTCCTCACTCCGGCTCAAATCAAGGCCGGGCTGGATCAGTATGTGATCGGACAGGAAAACGCCAAGATCGTATTGGCGGTTTCGGTCTATAACCATTATAAGCGGATCCTGCTCAATAAGGATTCGGATGTGGATCTTCAGAAAAGCAATGTGCTGCTGCTGGGCCCTTCCGGCGTTGGCAAGACCTTGCTGGCGCAGACATTGGCGCGCATGCTGAATGTGCCGTTTGCTATTGCGGACGCCACAACGCTGACGGAAGCGGGCTATGTGGGCGAGGATGTGGAAAACATCCTGCTCAAGCTGATCCAGGCGGCGGATTTTGACATTGAGCGTGCAGAGCACGGCATCATTTACATTGATGAAATCGATAAAATCACGCGCAAAAGCGAAAATCCGTCCATAACGCGGGATGTCGGCGGCGAAGGGGTTCAGCAGGCACTGCTCAAAATACTGGAAGGTACAGTCAGCAATGTTCCGCCGCAGGGCGGCCGCAAGCATCCGCAGCAGGAATTCATTCAAATCAATACAAAGAATATCCTGTTTATCTGCGGCGGTGCGTTTGAAGGGCTGGATAAGCACATTCAGCGCCGTACCGATACATCGGCACTGGGATTTGGCAGCACACTGCGTGAAGACCCCGAAAAAACAAAGCAGAACCTGCTGCGCCTGGTGGAACCGCATGATCTGGTTCACTTTGGCCTGATTCCGGAACTGGTGGGGCGCATCCCGGTTGTAACGGTGCTCGATCCGCTGGACGAGGATGCGCTTGTCCGCGTGATGCAGGAACCGAAAAACAGCCTTGTCAAGCAGTATCAGACATTACTGGGTCTGGATAAGGTGGAATTGGATATCACGCAGCAGGCACTGCATGCGATCGCAAAAAAGACGATCGAACTCAAAAGCGGCGCGCGCGGCCTGCGCAGTGTTATGGAACAAACGCTGCTGAGCATCATGTTTGAAATCCCAAGCGATCCCACCATTGTAAAGGTGACGATCGACGAGGAAACCGTGAACGGCGGCAAGCCAAAGCTGGAACATGGCGCCGCGCACGAAATCTACACAGACAGCACGGCACAAGGATAATGAAACGGAAGCGGAACGCGGGAATTTTGCCCGGTTCCGCTTCCTCTTTATTGAAAAGTTAACAAAATTCGTATATAATAAAATTTCACAATGGTTTTACGGGATTTTACCCGTCAGGCATGGGAAGGGAGAGAACACACATGTCGGAACGAGTGAAAATTATTTTGGATAAAAATGCGGATATTCTGCGTCTGCCGGCGATCGCGCTGCGCGGGCTTGTTGCTTTTCCGGGAAACGTCATCCATTTTGAAGTGGGACGAAAAAAATCGGTGGAAGCAATCAACTGGGCAATGAATAACAACAATGCGGTGTTTTTGACAGCGCAGAAGGATACAGACGTAGAGGATCCGGGCTTTAAGGATTTGTATTCGTATGGAGTTGTGGCGGAAGTAAAGCAGATTCTTCGGGTTTCGGATGATCTGGTGCGCGTGCTGGTAGAGGGAAAATATCGGGCAAAGCTGCTGACGCTGGATTCCAGCGGGCGTTTTCTGCTGGCTTCCACGAAAGCGGCGGCACTGCGGGGAGTGAAAGCGGCGGATTCGCTGAAGGCAGAAGCACTGGTGCGCAGCATCAAAAATGCCTTTGATGAATATTTGGCGATGAATCCCCGCATGGCAAAAGATGTGGTTTATAATATCGCAACGAACGATGACCCGGGGTTCCTCTGCGATTATATACCCGCAAACCTAATGATGAAATACACAGAAAAACAGGATATCCTGAATGAGGGCACGATCCTGAGCCGGCTGGAAAAAATCCTGGATGTGATGCTGCGTGAAAATAAGATCCTGAAAATCGAAAAAGATATTCAGGGCAAGGTCAACGAGCAAATGGATAAAAACCAGCGGGATTATTATTTGCGGGAACAAATGCGCGCGATTTCCAACGAACTGGATGATGCCGATGATACGCGTGCGCAGGCACAAGCATACCAGAAAAAAATTGCAGAACTTCGTATGCCGCAGGAAGCACGCGAAAAGCTGAACAAGGAAGCAGAGCGTCTGCTTAAAATGCAAGGCAGTGTGCAGGAGGCTGCCGTTATACGCACCTATTTGGATACATGTCTCGAACTGCCGTGGGAACAGACCACGCAGGATAATTTGGATATAGCCAAAGCGTCGGAACGGTTGGATAAAGAGCATTTCGGCTTAAAAAAGGTTAAGGAACGGATCCTGGAAATACTTGCCGTGCGCAAATTGGCACCGGAAGTAAAGGGACAGATCATTTGTTTGGTCGGCCCTCCCGGGGTGGGCAAAACATCGATCGCACATTCCATTGCCGATTGTCTGGGACGAAAATATGCGCGGATGTCACTGGGCGGTGTTCGGGACGAGGCGGAAATCCGCGGACACCGGCGTACTTATATCGGCGCGATGCCGGGTAAAATAATCAGTGCGATGCTGACGGCAAAAAGCAGAAATCCGCTGATCCTTCTGGATGAAGTGGACAAAATGGCAAATGATTTCCGCGGGGATCCGGCAGCGGCGTTGCTGGAGGCGTTGGATCCCGAACAGAATGTTTCATTTAAAGACCATTATTTGGATATCCCGTTTGATTTGAGCGATGTTTTGTTTATCACAACGGCAAATTCGACGGATACGATCCCGCGGCCGCTGCTCGATCGCATGGACGTGCTGGAACTGCCGAGCTACACGCGGGAGGAAAAGTTTGAAATCGCAAAGCGTCACTTGCTGCCAAAGCAGCTTGCGGCAACCGGCTTGAAGGGACATGTGCGCGTTGCGCAGTCGGCACTGTATGGAATGATCGATGGCTATACGCAGGAAGCGGGCGTGCGCAATCTGGAACGCACGCTTACCGAGCTTTTGCGTAAATGTGCAAAACGCATTGCAGCGGGGGAAGCGCAGACGATTTCAGTCAGCGGTAAAAATTTGGAAGAACTGCTGGGGCCAAAGCGCGTCAAGCCTTCCTTCTGCAGCCGAAAGGATGCGGTTGGGGTAGCCAATGGTCTGGCATGGACGAGTATCGGCGGCGAAATTCTTCCCATTGAGGTGCAGGTCATCCCGAATGGCTCCGGCCGTTTGGAACTGACCGGTTCGCTTGGCGAGGTCATGAAAGAAAGCGCAAAGCTTGCGATTACCTATGCAAAGGTGCATGCGGAAAAATATGGCTATGACCGGGCAGTATTCAAGGATCTGGATATCCACATCCATGCCCCGGAAGGTGCGATCCCAAAGGACGGCCCTTCGGCGGGCGTAACGCTGACCACGGCGCTGATTTCCAGCCTTTCCGGGCGCAAGGTGCGCAGCGATACGGCCATGACCGGTGAAATCACGCTGCACGGTCAGGTGCTTGCAATCGGAGGCTTGAAGGAAAAAAGCATGGCGGCTTACCGGGAAGGCAAGAAGCTTGTGCTGATTCCGAAGGACAATGAGTCGGATCTGTATGAAGTGGATGAAGCAGTGAAGGAAAATGTAACCTTCAAACCGGTTTCTACATTGGAAGAGGTATTGGATACGGTTCTGCTGCCGAAAACAAAGAAAGAACATGCTGTGCCCAAGCCGGAAAAGAAGGCAAAAGAAAAAGAAAATGTCATTCCGCCGATGCAGCCGCATGCGGCAGAAGTTCCCATTGGCATGTAAGGAGAGAAACGGATATGAATACAGCAAAGGCGGAATTCAAAGCGGCTTACGGCATTTCTTCCCAGCTGCCGGATCCGGTGTGTCCGGAAATCGTTTTTTCCGGACGTTCCAACGTAGGCAAATCTTCCATTATCAATAAGCTGTGCAATCGCAGAAATCTTGCACGGGTCAGCAGTACACCGGGAAAAACGGCGACCATCAATTTTTATGAGATCGGTGATCTGTTCTTTGTGGATCTTCCGGGTTATGGCTATGCCAAGACAGCACGCGGGGAGCGCCAGCGCTGGGATGAGCTGATCAACAGCTATTTTGAACGCAGCCCGGAACGCTGCACGCTGCTGCTGCAGCTGCTGGACAGCCGGCATGACCCAAGCGCCGATGACAGAATGATGCTGGAATATCTGGCGCACTACCAAATTCCGTTCGTTGCAGTGCTTACCAAGGCAGATAAGCTGAAAAAAAGCCAATATGCAGCCGTTGTAACGCATTTTACCGAGATCTGTGCGCCGTATGGGTGCAGCGGCGTTGTGCTGACCAGTTCTGAAAAAGGGGATGGGATAGCCGAGCTGACAGAAATCATCGAACGGTTTGCAGAACAATAATCTCCTGTGCACACGCAGAGGAAAACAAGCGGAGGAACACATGGCGGCATACGAAGCGTTTGCAGGGGTGTATGATGCGTTCAACGAGGATGCAAACTATGATTCCCTGTTTCAATATGTAACGGATACCCTGAATCGGTATGGCATTTCGCAAGGCATTGTGGCAGATCTGGGCTGCGGCACCGGTGAACTGACCTTGATGCTTGCATCGGTGGGGTATGATATGATAGGTGTGGATCTTTCCCCTGAAATGCTCAGCGTCCTGCGGGAAAAAGCGGCGATGCTGGGGCAGGAGGATGTGCTGCTGCTGTGTCAGGATCTTACTCAGCTCGATCTGTACGGTACGGTGCGCGCGGCGGTCTCCACGTTCGACACCTTCAATCATATCGGCCCGCGGGAAGAATTTGAGCGTGCGGTCTATCGGGCGGCACTTTTTATCGAACCGGGCGGATTGCTGCTGTTTGATATGAATACGCCGTATAAGCATGAAACGATTCTTGCGGATCATGTATATGAAATCGAAGCGGATGATGCCTACTGCGTATGGCGCAATACATATGATGCCAAAGAAAAAACGACGCGCATGGATTTGGAAATCACCTACCCGGATATGGAAGAAAAAGATACCGAAAGCTTTTTGGAATACGCTTATTCGCTGGAGGAGATCCGGCACGCCTGCGAAAAAGCGGGGCTTTCGATCGTGCAGCTGGTGGATGGGGAAAATTTCGGCCCGCTGCGGCCGGACAGTGCGCGCTATTTGATTACCGCGGTGAAACAATCCGCAGAGGGAGAATGAAAATGTCCAGACTGATTCGAGCTATTTCTGAAAATGGCGGTGTGCTTTTTTGCGCTGTCGATTCCACCGAGATCGTCAGCGAAAGCGAGCGCATCCATAAAACATCGGCTGTAACATCGGCGGCACTGGGGCGTATGCTGACAGCGGCTGCTTTAATGGGCTCCATGCTCAAAAACGAACAGGATTCGCTGACGCTGCGCATCAAAGGCGATGGACCGGCAGGCACCGTTTTAGCGGTGGCGGAAGGCTGCGGAAATGTGCGCGGGTATGTCGATCATCCCATTGTGGAAATCCCGCCCCGCCTTGACGGCAAGCTGGATGTCGGCGGCGCGGTAGGGCATAACGGCATGCTCAGTGTTGTAAAGGATCTTGGCATGAAAGAGCCGTATGTGGGGCAGATCCCGATTACAAGCGGGGAAATAGCCGAAGATATCACAACCTACTATGCGGTAAGCGAACAGATTCCGACGGTTTGTGCGTTGGGCGTCCTGGTCAATGAGGATCTTTCGATCCGCACAGCCGGCGGGTTCCTGATGCAGCTTTTGCCGGGTGCCAGTGAAGAAGAAATCACGCATCTGGAAAAGAACATCGCGGCGCTGCCGTCCATGACGTCCATGCTGGAAGATGGCATCACGCTGGAGGAAATCATGGAGCGCGCGCTGGAGGGCTTTCAACCGAATGTGCTGGATGAGCAGGAGGTAACGTATCAGTGCAACTGCAGCCGGGATCGCGTGGAACGCGCACTGCTTTCGCTTGGGAAAAAGGATCTTGCTGAAATGGCAGCTGACGGAAAGCCGGTTGAAGTGTGCTGCCAATTCTGCGATAAAAAGTATAGCGTCGATATAGCGGCCCTTGTTCGCGAAGCTGGCAGATAAAAGGAATGAAAACGCTTTTTGCGCAGAGTATTCTGCCGGGATAAAATAATAAAAGAAAAATATCAAAAACCTATTGACAACTAAAGTCAAAAGTTGTAAAATAAATATCGTCGCTTGAGAGAAAGCGACGAACCTGCGGATTTAGCTCATCTGGTAGAGCGCCACCTTGCCAAGGTGGAGGTAGCGAGT
>JAHHSK010000027.1 GCA_020025255.1 Ruthenibacterium sp.
TCCCGCGCCTTTTTTGTACAGCGGACCGTGCGCAGGGATAAAAGCCTACGCAGGAAGAAAAATGTTCCACGTGGAACATTTTTTGGAACACAGGCGGGCAGCAAAATGTTCCACATGGAACATTTTACCGCAAAACACTTTTAAAAAAAGGGATGCTGTGCTATACTGAAACACGAACAATCCATTTTTACATAAAAAAGACCGGAGGCATAGCATTGGGAAAAGTAGTTGCAGTGGCAAACCAAAAGGGCGGCGTGGGCAAAACGACAACCGCCGTCAACCTTGCGTCCAGTGTAGCGGCACAGGGCAAGCATGTGCTGATTATCGACCTTGACCCGCAGGGCAATACCACAAGTGGTTTCGGCGTGACAAAACGCAGTGTGGAAACCAGCGTTTACCAGCTTTTAATGGGCGAAGCACAGGCTAAGGACGCGATTGCCCATACCAAATATCGTGTGGATATCATCCCCACGAACATTCAGCTTTCCGGTGCAGGCTTTGAACTGATTCACCTTGATCACCGCGAAGCGCGTCTGCGGGAAGCATTGACACCGATCCTGAATGACTACGATTTCATTTTCATTGACTGCCCCCCTTCCCTGGATCTGCTGACGCTGAACGGGCTGTGCGCGTGCGATACGGTTTTGGTGCCGATCCAGTGTGAATTTTTGGCTTTGGAAGGGCTTTCCGAGCTGATGAATACGATCCGCAACGTGAAAAACCGGTATAATCCGTATATCGGTATCGAAGGTGTGCTGCTGACGATGTATGACGGACGCTTGAATCTGACATTGCAGGTCGTGCAGGAAGTGAAAAAGTATTTCGGCAACAAGGTGTACAAGACCACGATCCCCCGCAATGTGCGCATTTCCGAAGCACCCAGCTACGGCATGCCGATCAATTTCTATGACGGCGCCTCCCGCGGGGCCGAGGCATACGCCTATTTGGCAGCGGAATTTATTAAAAACAATAAAAAAGAGTAAGAAAGGCGGTGCAAAGGCATGGCAAAGAAAGGCGGGCTTGGCAGAGGGCTGGATCTGCTGTTTCAGGATACCGGTGCCGGCAGTGAAGAAGGGGTAAACACCCTTCGGCTGACGGAAATCGAACCCGACCGCAGCCAGCCGCGCAAGGCATTTGATGACGGTGCGCTTTCCGAACTGGCAGACAGCATTGCAGAGCATGGGGTGCTGCAGCCGATCGTGGTGCGTCCTTCCCCTATGGGAGGATATACGATCGTTGCGGGCGAACGGCGCTGGCGTGCGGCGCGCTTGGCGGGATTGACGGAAATCCCTGCCATGATACGCGATTTGACGGACAGCGAAGCCATGGAAATTGCGCTGATCGAAAACCTGCAGCGCGAAGACCTGGATCCGGTGGAAGAGGCACTGGGATATCGCCAGTTTATGGAACGATGCGGCTATACGCAGGAGGCGGCGGCAAAACGGCTGGCAAAAAGCCGAAGTGCCGTGGCAAACAGCCTGCGGCTTTTGAATCTGCCGGAAAAGGCACTGGAATCGCTGAAAAGCGGCGCACTGACGCAGGGGCATGCAAAGGCGATCCTTTCGTTGGAAACACCGCAAATGCAGCAGCAGGCGGCGGATATCATCGTAAAACAAGGGCTTAATGTGCGGCAGGCCGAGGCTTTGTGCAAAAAAATGGCAAAAAAGCCGCGCCGCAAGCCGGAAATGGTGCTTCCTGCCCTGCCGTGTGAAGTGGAGCTGAGCTTAAAAGAAGCACTCGGCACCGAAGTGCATGTGCAGTATAAGGAAGGAAAAGGCAGCCTGAATGTGCATTTTTATTCGGATGAACAGCTGAAAGCATTTGCAAATCTCTTGGGTAAGTATGAAAAGGAGTGGAATCAATAATGCTGGATATTAAATTTGTACGAGAAAACCCGGAACAGGTGAAGCAGAACATCAAAAACAAGTTTCAGGATGCAAAGCTTCCCCTTGTGGATGAAGTGATCGAGCTGGACGCAAAGCTGCGTGCGGCAAAAACCGAAGCAGAAGCCCTGCGTGCCCAGCGCAACAAGCTTTCCAAAAGCATCGGCGCTCTTATGGGACAGGGCAAAAAGGAAGAAGCCGAAGCGGTGAAAGCACAGGTAAAGCAGCAGGCAGACCGTTTGGCAGAGCTGGAAACAAGCGAAGAAACCCTGGAGGCCGAACTGCGCGAGCGTATGCTGATGATCCCGAACATGCTGGACCCCAGCGTGCCCATTGGCCGGGATGACAGTGAAAATGTTGAAGTGCAGCGTTACGGCGAGCCGGTGGTTCCGGATTTTGAAATCCCGTATCACACCGAAATCATGGAACGCTTCAACGGCATCGATCTGGACAGCGCACGTCGTGTGGCAGGCAATGGCTTTTATTATCTGCTGGGCGATATCGCCCGTCTGCACGAGGCGGTATTGGCCTATGCGCGTGATTTTATGATTGATAAGGGCTTCACTTATGTGATCCCCCCGTTTATGATGCACGGCAGCGTGGTGCAGGGCGTTATGAGCTTTCCGGAAATGGATGCCATGATGTATAAGATCGAAGGCGAGGATCTGTATCTGATCGGCACTTCGGAACACACGATGATCGGCCGTTTTGTCGATCAGATCATCCCCGAAGCACAAATGCCCCTGACGCTGACAAGCTATTCCCCCTGCTTCCGCAAGGAAAAGGGCGCCCATGGCTTGGAAGAGCGCGGCGTATACCGCATCCACCAGTTTGAAAAACAGGAAATGATCGTGCTTTGCAAGCCCGAAGACAGCATGAACTGGTATGAAAAGCTGTGGCGTTACAGTGTGGAGCTGTTCCGCAGCTTGGATATCCCGGTGCGTCAGCTGGAATGCTGCTCCGGTGATCTGGCAGACCTGAAAATAAAAAGCTGCGATATCGAAGCGTGGAGCCCGCGCCAGCAGAAGTATTTTGAAGTGTGCAGCTGTTCCAACCTGGGCGATGCACAAAGCCGCCGTCTGAAGATCCGCATCAAGGGCGAGGATGGCAAAAACTATCTGCCGCACACGCTGAACAATACCTGCGTTGCCCCGCCCCGCATGCTGATTGCCTTTTTGGAAAACAACTTGCAGGCCGATGGCAGCGTGCGCATCCCGGAGGCACTGCGTCCGTATATGGGCGGCAAAGAAAAGCTGGAACGCAAATAACTGGAAAATATTGGAAATCTCTGCCCTGCTGCCGGTTTCGGCGGCAGGGCTTTTGCAGAAAAACGGCAGAAAACGGCGCGCAACGTGCCGTTTTCAAAAAAAGAAAAGAAAAATAAAAATTTTTTTAAAAAAGGCATTGACATTTCCCTTAAAGTGCTTTATAATAGCAAATGCACTGATGAAATGCGCGTGCAAACGTGGCGGTATAGCTCAGCTGGCTAGAGCATTCGGTTCATACCCGAAGTGTCACCGGTTCGAATCCAGTTACCGCTACCAACTTACACAGGTCTTACTTAATATCTTCATCGCAGTGATTGCAGAGGCAGGAGACCTGCGATAAAGACATGAGCAAGCGCCTGTATATGGCCCGATGGTCAAGCGGTCAAGACATCGCCCTTTCACGGCGGTATCCCGGGTTCGATTCCCGGTCGGGTCACCATAAAAAAATCCGAACCAGTTTTGGTTCGGATTTTTTCTTTATTCGGAGCAGGGGGATCTCCCCTGCCCTTTTTTATAGGATCGGCGGATGTTCCGGCGGGCGTGCCGATGCAGGCGATGCCCGAATGAAATCCTGGTTCGATCCCCTAAGCGGAGGTAAACAATATGACAAAACAGGAAGCGTTCCTGCGGCTTTCCCGGTCATCGTTCCGTGCCGGTTTTCATCTTTCCGAGCAGGAACGTGAATATGTGCGCGAAAAGGGATATGATGTCATCCGCACCCATGCGCAGGATTTTGTGCGAAAACGCCTTGCACCCAGCTTTCCTGCGAACGATGGCCGCCAGACCCCGATGCGCGGACACCCGGTTTTTGTGGCACAGCATGCCTGTGCCTGCTGCTGCCGGGGCTGTCTGAACGAATGGTATCATGTTCGCAAGGGTGTGGAATTGACCGAGCTGCAGCAGCAGAAAATCGTGAATTTTTTGATGGCATGGATCGAACAGGAAATGGAAAAATAAAAAAGCCCCTCCCTTCCCTGCCGCCCGTGCAAGCACCCTGCGATAAAAACAGCAAAGGGCAGGACATCAGCGCGGCGGGGATCGCCGGGGTGTGCGCTTTCACCCAAAAGCGGTAAAAACGAAGGAAAAACAGCAAAAAAATGATGCGCTGTAATCGCTTATACAAGATGTGGTAAGGATAGATATCGTCTCGATGCAAAAATCGAACAGAGAGCTGCACAGCCGCTGTGAGAGCCTGTGCGGAAAAGGAAAGAAAAAAGAGCGTCGTTTTTTTAAAAAACGACGCTCTTTTTTGCAAAACCAGACCCATGCGGGGAAAAATGGAAAAAGCGCTGCGGAGGCAAGCGCAAAAACGGCTGGCAGGGATGACGCAAACCCCTTTGCCTAGCAGGGCGCAAAGCAGGGCGTGCTTCACAAATCAGTGTGCGGCACAGCCCGCGTGCAGCGTACAGTCATCCGCAGAAAAAAATCCGGTTCACCGCATGGAGGAAGGCTGTATTTTCCCCAAGAGGATATCGGCAAGCTGTGCGGTATCGGCGGCGAGGAAATCCGCCCCGGCCCGGCACAGCTCATCCCGGCTGCGAAATCCCCACAGCACCCCGCAGCCGGCAAGGCCGGCATGGTGCGCCGTCAGGATATCCACATCGCTGTCACCGACAAACAGCACCTGTTCGCACGAAAGCCCGAACTGACGGCGCATCGCGTGCACAAGATGCGGGTCCGGCTTGGTGGGCGTACCCGGAATATGCCCGGAAACGGCATCGAAGAGATCGGGAAAATAGTGTGCCGCAATATGCTGTGTCAGCGAATTTTCCTTATTGGAAACGATCCCCAGCTGCAAGCCCTGCTGCTTCAGGCTGCGCAGCAGTTCGGGGATACCGGGATAGGGCTTTGTGGTATCCTGCTTGTGTTCGTTATAATAAGGATAAAAAAGCTCTGCCATGCGGGCGGCATTCTCCGGTGTGCGGCAGTGTTCGGGCAGGCAGCGTTCCAAAAGCTTCGGGATGCCGTTGCCGACCATGCGGCAGTATTCCTTAACCGGAAATTCCGCAAAGCCCATAACGGAAAGTGCATGGTTTGCGGCATGCGCCAGATCGCCCAACGTATCGAGCAGCGTACCGTCCAAATCAAAAATAACAGCTTGGTACAAAAAGTCACGTCCTTTTCAGATAAAGCATAAAAAAACGGCGCAGCGCGCCGTTCGTGTCCCGCACAAGCGGTTGATTTTATTATAAGGTAAAGGGGATCTCCTGCGCAAGATATTTTAATACACTGCGCACGGTAACGTGCACAGCGCATGGCAGGTGCACGGTTACATCACAGCGTCCCCGGCTGACGGAAAACGGATTTTCGCGCAGGGTATAGGCAAGATCCGGCGTGAAAACGCAAAGATCATGGCGCGTAAAGCCGCGCGAATAGCATACCGAAAGCGTGCGGTTTTTATTTTTGTGCAGCCCTTCGCGGAAAAAGCCTTCCGCAGAAACGGCAAGGCACAGCAGCGACAGAACCACCGGAAGGAACAGCATCGGCAGAATCGGGGGCATCACATACGAGGCAACGCCGCACAGCGCCAGCGAAAAGAGAAGCACGGCGCCGGGCTTCCACAGATACTGCACCGGGCTTTTGCGTTCGGGGCAGCACATTTCGCCGTCCGGCAGGCTGAAATTCGGCAAAAGGGTTTCCACCTGCTGTGCCTGCCCTTTTTTCATGACAAGAACCGGCAGATCGCGCCCGCGAAAGCTGCCCGCAGAAAGATATACCGGGTATCGGCGCAAAAGCCGCGCGGGCAGCGTGGTGCAGATATCGCACGCCGATACGCAGGAAACGCGGATGCGCCGTTCGGTATGGCGCAAAAGCCCGCCCTTGCTGAGGATGACCCCGTGCGCACGGCATACGGTGAAGCGCGCCGTCTGCATCAGCGAATACAGCATGGAAAAGCCCATAACGGCAAAGCCGAGCGTGACCAGGAACGCAAGCCCCGCGGGCATCCAGCGCGCGGCAAACAATTCGGCTTCATAAAAGGTATCCAGCGCAATGCGCTGAAGGTTCGAGTTGAGAACGCCGTCCAGCTGCTTAAGCCCCCACAGGCCGAACAGGGTGCTGGTGAGGATATTGGCACTGAGCATGACAAAAGCAAGCCGTTCAAACCCCGTGGGCGCAAACAGTGCGGTATCCGTGCGCAGCGGCATAAGCAGATCCGCCACTTCGGCGGCATCCTTTTTGCTTAGGTACAGCGTGAACGAACGGCGGTTTGCGTTGGTTTTGAAATAGATCGTCATCCGGCTTGCCCCAAGCAGGCGGCAGTACAGCGGGCGCACGATCTCCACCACAGCGATGCTGCTGCGGCTGCACGAAAACGAATTTTTGAAAAAAATGCCCTGATGCACATGCAGCATATCCTTGTGCACACACAGCCAGGCGGCACGCCACAAAAGCAGCGCAGCCGCGGCACTGGCCAGCACAATTGCCGCATCCTGCATCAGCGCGACCCACAGGCTGTGCAGATCGAAGCGCAGCAGCGCATCCAGCATGGGAACCAGACACAGCACCAGACCATAGCGCAGATAATGCAGCGTGAATACGATGTGAAAGCGTATTTTTTTATTCAAAGCAGCTTTCCTCCGTACGACAGCTTTTCACTCAGCAATTCCGCATCCTCCTTGCGAAGCCCGGCAAGAACGGTGGTGCAGCCGGAAGAATACAGAATGAAAAGGCAGGTGCCGGTCATGCGCTGCAAAGGGGATTGCAGGATGTGGCACCCGGAGAGAAAGCGCAGAGGGATGCGGCGCGTGACCGGGAAAAAAACACCCTTTCGCACCGTAAGGTGATTGCCCCCGACCCGGATCGCGGCGGAAATGAGCCGCGGAGCCAGCACGGCAAAGCAAAGGAACAGCCATACCGCAAGCACGATAAGCGGCGAAACGGAAAAAAGGCTTAAAAACGGAAGACACAGCACGATGCCTGCCGCGGCAAACCATCCGCTTACAAGCAGGGCACCCTTACGGTCGACGGAAAATTCCATGGCTCCTCCCTTCCCGGAACGAAAAATGCAGGTGTTCAGCGTACGTCTGTCAGGTTCCAGTTTTGTGCAAGCTCGTGGAAAGCCTCGTTTTTGGCAAGCAGGATCACCTTATCCTGTGCAAGGATCTGCGTATTGCCGCGCGGGATGATCAGTTCGCCGTTGCGCGTGATCGAAATGACCACGGCATCCTTGGGGATCACAAGCTCCGCAAGGGTCTTGCCGGCAAAGGGAAAGTTTTCGGAAATATTCACCTCGGTCAGCGAAGCGGTGCCCGAAGCAAGGCTTAACAGCTGCTGGATCGCAGCGGTTTCCACTTCGCGCTCGATCATATGGGTCAGGTTATCGGTTGCGCTCAAGGCGATATCCACGCTCAGTGCCTTGAGCACGGCAGCGTTTTTGGGGTTGTTGACGCGCGCAACGGTACGCTGTACATGAAATACCTTTTTGGCAAGCTGACAGATGATCAGGTTCTGTTCATCCCGGCCGGTAACGGCAACCATGGCGCTGCAATTTTCGATGCCCGCGCTTTTCTGCACCTCGGCAAAGGTGCCATCGCCGCACACAACCGTCATATCCAGGCTATCCGCTACTTTTTGGCACATGTGCGGATCGTCTTCGATCAGCACCGGTGTGTGGCCGTGCTCTAAAAATGTTTTGGCAAGATAATAGCCCACCTTGCCGCCGCCTACAATACATATACGCATGATCGTATCTCCTTATGATGTGAAAATCCGCACGGGATCAATCGGCGATCTCGGCAAAAAGGATCTTGTCCCCCACGTGCAGCACAGGGTTTTTTACAATAAGCTCTGCGGTGCCGCTGGCATGCAGAACGCCGAAAACCATCATGGATTTGCGCGATGGAACCACATCCGTCAAAGGGCGGTTGATCAGTTCGGGCGGCACTTCCATAGCGGTGAAATTGCTGGTGGAAGAACCGAACAAAAGCCGCTGGTCTTCGGTGATGTTTTCGTGCAGCAGGCCGGCCAGCAGCCCCTGCGCGGTAAGGTTGGTGCTGCACAGGATGCGCAGGCCGAAATGTTCGGTATACATTTCTTTATGGGAAGGCTCGGCAACGCGCGTCAAAACGTTTTTTACCCCGAACAGCTGCGAGGCGATCTGGGAAACCATAAGGTTGATGTTGTCATCGTGTGTGACGGCAACCACGGCGTCACAGGCTTCGATGCCCGCACTGCGCAGCACATCGCCGTCAATGGGAACGCCCGCTACGGCCATACCGGAAAACGGCGGTTCCAGCTCCTGCAAAAGCGAAAGATTGGCGGCATCCTCATCCAGAACCGAAACATCGTGCCCCAGAAGTTCAAGGGAATGCACCAGCTTACGGCCGACGCGGCCGCATCCGACGATCAAAATATTCATAAAAATCCTCCGAAACCGGCAGCTTGCGCATGTCGGGAATAATGAAGCCCTCGGGCAAAAGAAAAAGAAAATAAGAATACAAAAAGTATAAAAGCTGCTCTAATATACAAAATAGAATAGAAAGAGCAGAGCCATGGGGTGAAAAAAGCAGTTTTTTAAGCAAAAGGCAAAAATCCACTGCTGCGCCATGGAAAAAAACAAGCCCCGGCGGGCGAACGCTTTCAGCTTAAAAGCGCCCGGCCTGACGCAGGGCGTGAAGCTTCAGGATGCCCGCCACGGTTTTGGCATCGGTGATTTCACCCGAAAGAACCTGTTCCACAGCCTGCGAAAACGGCATCGTGAAAACGGAAAGAAATTCATCGGCATCCAAATGCTGCCCGACCGCCGTGAGATTTTTGGCGGCATACAGATAGATCACTTCGCTGTCATAGCCGCAGGTGGGGATAATGGAACCAAGATCGAAAAAGGCATCGCTGGAAAAGCCCGTTTCTTCGCTCAGCTCGCGCTTTGCCGCGCACAAGGGGTCTTCCCCTTTTTCCAGTTTGCCCGCGGGAAGCTCGATCAATTCACGCTGCAGGGCATATCGGTACTGGCGCACGAGAAAAATTTCATCCTGTTCGTTCAAGGCGGCAATCGCAGCACCGCCGTTGTGGTGCACGATTTCGCGCGTGCTGGTGCGCCCGTTTTCCAGTTCCACATGATCCAATGTCACACGGATGACACGCCCTTCAAACACCGTTTCACTGGAAAGCTGTTTTTCGTAATGATTCATACGTTCCCTTCCTTTCCGGTGCTGTCGTGCGCATCCGGCAGACGAACACACTTCACTTTTCCCACGCGGCGGTTTTCCACGGCAAGCACGGTAAACAGCAGCCCGCCGTACGCAATGCAGATATCCTCCCCCGGTGCCGGGATGCGGCCGATGCGGTCGGTGATCAGGCCGCCGACGGTATCGAAATCGGCCTCGCCGTCCTCATCCTCATCGGGCATATCCAAGGAAAAGGCATCGAAGATCTCTTCCAGATCGGCACTGCCGTCGGCAATAAAGCCATCATCGGTGGAAACCAGCATTTCCTCTTCGTTATCGAATTCATCCTGGATGTTGCCGACGATCTCTTCCAGAACGTCCTCCATAGTGGCAAGGCCGCTTGTGCCGCCGTATTCATCCACCACCACGGCGATCTGATTGTGCGTGCGCTTGAAATCGATCAGCAGTTCCCGCGCGCGGCAGGCTTCGGGAACAAACATGGCCGTGCGCATGAAGCGGCTGACCGGCTCGCCGGAAAGCTCCGGCGAATCCCACAGGGCGAACAGATCCTTTGCATACAGGATGCCCACGATATCATCGAGCGATTTGCAGTACACCGGCAGACGGGAAAAGCCGTTTGCAAGCGAAATGCGGATCGCCTCGGCGGCGGGGGTATCCTGCTGCAGGCTGACGATCTCGGTTCGGTGCGTCATCACATCCCCGGCAGTCAGTTCATCCAGTTCGAAAATATTGTTGATCATCTCGCGCTGGCTTTCGTCGATCAGATCCTGCTCTTCCACATCATCCACAAGGGAAAGCACATCCTCGGCCGTGACATCGGATTGCGCGGAAATGCCCGCAGAGCGGAACAAAAGCTTTGCGGGAAAACACAGCGGAATGCCGAACACGCATGCAGCGGGAAAGCGCCCGCCGCTTTTCAAATGACCCTTTGCGCGCCCCAGGCTGAAAATCAGGATGCATACGGCAAGCATAAGCGCAAGGCACAAAAGCGTCCAGGCGGGGGCGCAGGCAAAAAGCCGCAGGCAGCTGAAAACAAAAAAGCCGCATACAAACACAAATATGCAGCAGATGCCCGCCATCCGGTCGGAAAAACCAAGGATGCTGTCCTGCTGGCGTTCGGGTTCGTTTGCGGAGATGATGCCCGCACGCCAGGCAGTGATGCAGGCGCACAGTACGGAAAGGAAAATAAGCGTTGTACTCAGACCATCAGGGTCCATGTGAAAAAAACTCCTTCTTTCTGCCCTAAGGCGGGGATCCGGCTGCGCACAAGGGCGCACCTATCCCTTTTTATTTTACCTTATAATATATCGGGTTTTGTGCTGTGTGTCAAATCAAAAGCTGTAAAATAAATGTAAAGATTGACGGCAAGCCGTTTTTTTTATGCTAAAAAGAAAAATTTTGCGGACAAAAAAACAAATTCTGGTAAAAACAGAGAGCGCGTTGTTTACTTTCCGTTTCTTTTTTGCTACAATAAGAACGAGCTGAGCGCGGGATTCTTCGCGGCATAAAACGATGGCCCGCTCAATACCCCTCTGCACCGCCTGTGCGGGCAGAGAAAATAAAAGAAAGAACCGGAGGAAGAAAAATGCCAAGATCTAAAAAATCTATGGACGGCAACACCGCTGCGGCTCATGTAGCCTATGCGTACACCGAGGTTGCCGGCATCTATCCCATTACCCCGTCCAGTCCTATGGCGGATCAGGTTGACCAGTGGTCGGCCCTGCACCAGAAAAACGTCTTCGGTACCGAAGTAAAGGTCGTTGAAATGCAGTCGGAAGCCGGTGCAGCCGGCACCGTTCACGGCTCGCTTGCCGCCGGTGCGCTGACAACCACGTTCACCGCTTCGCAGGGGCTGCTGCTGATGATCCCGAATATGTACAAGATCGCAGGCGAATTGCTGCCGTGCGTATTTCATGTTTCGGCGCGTACGGTCGCAAGCCATGCGCTGAATATCTTCGGAGATCATTCCGACGTATACGCATGCCGTCAGACCGGCTTTGCCATGCTGGCAGAATCCAACCCGCAGGAGGTCATGGATCTTGCACCGGTGGCACATCTTGCCGCAATCGAGGGACGCGTGCCGTTCATCAACTTCTTTGACGGCTTCCGCACCAGCCACGAGATCCAGAAGATCGAAGTCTGGGATTACGAAGACTTGAAGGAAATGCTCGATATGGATGCCGTCAAGGCCTTCCGCGAACATGCACTCAACCCGGAAAATCCGGCAATGCGCGGTTCGCACGAAAACGGCGACGTGTTCTTCCAGCATCGGGAAGCATGCAATAAGTTCTATGACGCCGTTCCCGGCATCGTGGAAAAATATATGGGCAAGATCAATGCAAAGCTCGGCACGAAGTACCAGCTGTTCGAGTACTACGGCGCACCGGATGCCGACCGCGTGATCGTTGCCATGGGTTCGATCTGCGATGTAGCAGAAGAAGTGATCGATTACCTGACAGCCAAGGGCGAAAAGGTCGGCCTTGTCAAGGTGCGTCTGTACCGTCCGTTCGCAGCGGATAAGCTGCTGGCTGCCATTCCGGCCACGGCGAAGAAGATCGCTGTGCTCGACCGCACCAAGGAGCCGGGCGCTCTGGCAGAGCCTTTGCACCTCGACGTTATGGCTGCATTCCGGGAAGCGGGCCGCGAAGGCACGATCATCGGCGGCCGCTACGGCCTGGGCAGCAAGGATACCCCGCCGGCAAGCGTGTTTGCTGTGTATGAAGAACTGGCAAAGGATGAGCCGAAGGAACGCTTCACGCTGGGCATCCACGACGATGTCACCTATCTGTCG
The DNA here is from genome assembly GCA_020025255.1 of Ruthenibacterium sp. Classification (GTDB taxonomy): domain Bacteria; phylum Bacillota; class Clostridia; order Oscillospirales; family Ruminococcaceae; genus Ruthenibacterium. The sequence goes on from JAHHSK010000027.1 coordinate 12,071, forward strand.
CTGGAAGAAAAGCCCGCGCCCAACACCGCAGCCGAAGGCACCGTGGAATGCAAGTTCTGGGGTCTGGGCGGCGACGGCACGGTTGGCGCAAACAAGAACTCCATTAAGATCATCGGTGACCACACCGATAAATTCATTCAGGCATACTTCCAGTATGACTCGAAAAAAACCGGCGGCATCACGGTCAGCCATTTGCGCTTCGGTGATAAGCCGATCCGTGCCCCGTATTATATCAATAAGGCAGACTTCGTTGCATGCCACAACCCCTCTTACGTCATCAAGGGCTACAAAATGGTTCAGGACGTTAAGCCCGGCGGCGTGTTCATGATCAACTGCCAGTGGACGCCGGAAGAGCTGAATGCGCATATGCCCGCAGAGGCAAAGCGCTATATCGCGGCAAACAACATCCAGCTGTACACCATTAACGCGATCGACAAGGCAATCGAAATCGGCCTTGGCAAGCGCACCAACACCATTCTGCAATCCGCATTCTTTGCACTGGCAGGCGTTCTGCCCAAAGAGGATGCGATCCGCTTCATGAAGCAGGCAGCCGAAAAATCCTTTGCAAAGAAGGGCCAGAAGATCGTTGAGATGAACTGGGCGGCAATCGATGCCGGCTTTGACGCATTTGTGAAGATCGATGTTCCGGCGGATTGGGCCGATGCAGTGGATTCCTGCGAAGAAGCCGAGCTGAAGGGCAACCCCGCAACCGTGAAAATGGTTCGCACCCTTCTGACGCCGATCGATAAAATGGACGGCGACAGCCTGCCGGTTTCGGCATTTATGGATCATGTGGACGGCCAGTTCGAGCAGGGCGCATCCGCTTACGAAAAGCGCGGCGTAGCCGTCAGCGTTCCGGAATGGGATGTCAATAAGTGCATCCAGTGCAACCAGTGCTCGTTTGTCTGCCCGCATGCAACCATTCGTCCGTATGCGCTTTCCGCACAGGAAGTTGCTGCGGCGCCGGATGCACTCAAGGCAAAGAAGATGATCGGCAAGGGCTGCGAGGAATATCAGTTCACCATGGCGATCAGCCCGCTGGACTGCATGGGCTGCGGCGTGTGTGCCGGGGTTTGCCCTGTCGGCGCACTGACCATGGTTTCCCAGGAAAGCCAGCTGCCGCAGCAGGAAGTGTTCGACTATGCTGTGGAAAACGTCACCAAGAAGCCCGGCATGATGGCAGAAACCACCGTCAAGGGCTCGCAGTTCAACCAGCCGCTGCTGGAGTTCTCCGGCTCCTGCGCAGGCTGTGCGGAAACAAGCTATGCACGCCTGATCACCCAGCTGTTCGGCGAACGGATGTATATTTCCAACGCAACGGGATGCTCTTCGATCTGGGGCGGCCCGGCAGCCACATCGCCGTACACCCGCAACCGTCTTTCCGGCAAGGGCCCCGCATGGGCAAACAGCCTGTTCGAGGATAACGCCGAGCACGGCTTCGGCATGTATCTGGGCCAGAAGACCATGCGCGAAAACGCAGCAAAGCTTTTGGATGAGCTGGCAGCAGACGCACCGGAAGATATTGCACAAGCAGCAAAGGAATGGCGCGATACCAAGGAAGACGGCAAGCTGAACGGTGCTGCTACCGATAAGCTGATTGCTGTTTTGGAAGCACACCGCGATCTGCCGCTTGCAGCAAAGATTCTGGAAAGCAAGCAGTATCTGGCAAAGAAATCCGTGTGGATCTTCGGCGGCGACGGCTGGGCATATGATATCGGCTTCGGCGGTCTGGATCATGTTCTGGCATCCGGCGAGGACGTGAATGTTATGGTCTTTGATACGGAAGTATATTCCAACACCGGCGGTCAGGCATCCAAGGCAAGCCAGATGGGTCAGGTTGCGCAGTTTGCAGCAGCCGGCAAGGCGATCGGCAAAAAGAATCTGGCCGAGATCGCTATGAGCTATGGCTATGTCTACGTTGCACAGATCGCAATGGGTGCAGATAAAAACCAGACGATCAAGGCGATTGCCGAAGCAGAAAGCTATCACGGCCCGTCGCTGATCATCGGCTATGCTCCGTGTGAAATGCATGGTGTCAAGGGCGGCATGACGAACTGCCAGAACGAAATGAAGCGCGCTGTGGATGCCGGTTACTGGCACATGTTCCGCTTCGATCCGCGCAAGAAGGCAGAAGGAAAGAATCCGTTCACCATTGACAGCAAGGCACCGACAGCGGATTACCGCGAATTTATTGAAAGCGAAACACGTTACAGCCGTTTGCAGCGTGCATTCCCGGATCGTGCATCCGATTTGTTCGACAAAGCGGCATCCGCTTCCAAGGATCGTTATGAGTATCTGACGAAGCTGGCAAAGCTGTACGAGTAAGCCCGATTCGCAATTTATTATAGGTAAGGCGTCCCTGTTTCGGGCGGGCTGGCCGGTGCGTTCCAAACGGGATGTACGCAAACAGCCCGCCCGGCAGGGCGGCAAATAAGAGCAAAACAGGCGATATCGAGGCAGGCCCTTGGTATCGCCTGTTTTTATTTACACAAAGCAGCCCAAAGCGCGCAGGGGCAAAACGATTTTCGGCGGGGCTGCTGCGGCGCAACGCCATGCAGCACGCGAAAGCCGATCCGCGGACAGGCTCGGCGGGGCCTGTTTTCCGGCACAATGGCAGGAATCGAAAAGCAGCACGGCACAGAAAAGGAGATGTCGGAGCATGAAAAAGGGTTTGAAGCAAAAAAACGCAAAGCAGCACCACTCCAAGCTGGCGGTATGGGCCGTCGATACGCTGTACGATCTCATCGGCGGCATTTTGTATTCGATCGGGCTTTATACCTTTGCAAAATCCGGCGAATTTGCACCGGGCGGCGTCAGCGGTCTTGCGCTGATCTGCAATCGGCTGTGGCAGATGCCGATCGGTCTGGCAACGCTGCTGATCAATATACCGGTCGTCATTTTGAGCTATAAGGTGCTGGGGCGCAGGTTCCTGTTGAAAAGCTTTCAAACCATGCTGATTTCCACGCTTTTGATCGACGGGGTCTTCCCTTATACGCCCGAATATACCGGGAACCGTCTGCTTTCGGCGGTATTTATGGGCGTGTTTCTGGGCGCGGGGCTTGCATTGATCTATATGCGCGGCTCTTCCACGGGCGGTTCGGATTTTTTAAATGTAACGATCCGCAAGCTGTGCCCTCGCTTTTCCATGGGGCAGATCGTAATGATGACGGATATCGGCATCATCGGCATCGGCGGCATCGTTTACGGCGATATCGATGCCGTGCTGTATGGCGTCATCAGCACCTATGTCACGTCACTGGTGATTGATAAGATATTGTATGGCGCGGGCAGCAGCAAACTTGCGCTGATCATTACATCGCAGGGCAAAGCGGCATCGGAGCTGATCAACCGGGAAATCAAGCGCGGCGCAACGCTTGTCAAGGCCACGGGTGCGTATTCGGGCGAAGACCGCGATTTGGTGCTGTGCGCGTGCGGCAAGGCGGAAATTGCCAAGGTGCGCGCCGCGGCATATGAGATCGACCCCAATGCGTTTGTTATGATTACCGAAGCAAGCGAAGTGTTTGGGGAAGGCTTTATGCCGGCCTTGGATGAGTGATGCGGTTTTCCACAAAAAAGCAAAGAATGTTGAAAACGACCCGCAGTCTGCCCGGCGCAGACTGCGGGTCGCGGCATGATCGGCAGGAAAAACCCGCACCGCGGCGGGCAGACTTTGGGGGTATCCCCCCCTGCCGCCATAAACCGGCAGGGACGAATGCATGTTTTGCAAAACCATATTTTGTGCCGCTTGCGCTTTGCTGCGCCCCCTGAGCCCCAAGAAATGGGAAACGAAAGGCAAAGCTTCCTCTTTTTAATGAAAATATACAGATGCCGGTGCATATTATGAAACAAAAATACATGGAAAAGAAAAACAAAACCGAAAAACCGAAGCGGAAGGTTTTCAACGAAATCGGTTGGAACTTTCAACTTTTCAACGGAGTTTTACACTTTGTATATGCCTTTTCCACACAGAATGTTGAAAACATGGTTGAAAAGGTTGAAAGTAGCGGGAAAACCCCCGAAATTTTCCACATCTTTCCCGCAATGTTACAGTTTGTACATAAGTAAATGTTGAATACTATGTTTAATTTTGATACAATAACGGTATCCCTGAGTGTGAAAATCCCCAAGAGCAGAATTCAACAAAAAGTGAGGTTGTCCGCATCAAGCGGACAGGACAGAAAGGAAACGAACATTTCATGAAATGGGTCAATAAACTCGAACGAAAATACGGTAATTTCTGCATCCCGCACCTGATGATGGTCATCATTGTGGGGCAGGCCATGGTCTTTTTGGCAAGCATGATCAGCCCGGTGAACCTGATCGGTAAATTTTCACTGATCTGGCCTGCGGTGACGCACGGCGAGATCTGGCGGCTGTTCACGTTTTTATTCATTCCGCAGACGATGCACCCCATAGGCCTTGTGCTTACGCTGTATTTTTATTACCTGATCGGCAACACGCTGGAAAACACATGGGGCGATTTCCAGTTCAACGTCTATTATCTGTGCGGCGCGCTGGGCGCGATTTTGGCTTCGGTATTCACCGGCGTGGGCACCAGCTATTATCTGAACCTTTCCCTGTTCTTTGCGTTTGCAACGATGTATCCCGATTTTCAGGTGCTTTTGTTCTTCATCATCCCCATTAAGATGAAGTATATGGCGATGCTTTCCGGTGTATTGTGCCTGATCGACCTTTTGTTTGGCAGCTGGAGCATGCGCATCGCGATCCTGCTTTCGCTGGCAAACTTCCTTTTGTTCTTCGGCGGGGATTTCATCCGCATGGTAAAGCAGGAGGCACGCTATTACAAAACGCGCCAGAACTGGCGCAATCAGAACCGGAATAACTGGCGCTGAGAAAAAAACGCGCGGGCTTTGCCCAGAGTGTGGATTTTTGCGGCTGTTTATGCTAAAATATGATTCAATCAAGATGCTTTTTTGCATCGCTAAATCTTGAGGGGGTTGTTTTTATGAAAATGATCACTGCCATCGTGAATAAAGAGGATTCCAACGCTGTGTGCAACGCGCTGACAAAGGGCGGCTTTTCGGTGACGAAGCTTTCCACCACGGGCGGTTTCCTCATGGCAGGCAATATGACGCTGCTGATCGGTACGCAGGATGAAAACGTCGATCGCTGCATCGAGCTGATTGCCTCGTGCTCCAAACAGCGCAAGGAGGTCGTGCCCAACACGGCAAGCTATGGCGTAGGGGTTACCACGGCATACCCGCTGGAAGTGACGGTCGGCGGTGCAACGGTGTTTGTCACCAATGTCGAACGGTTTGAAAAACTCTGATGCAGGCGCTTTTTTCCATAATCGGTAATGACGCATTGAAGGAAAGCCTCTCGGCTGCGCTTGCAGCCGGGCGGCTTTCTCATAGTATCCTGCTGTGCGGCGAACAGGGCACCGGTGCGGGCTATGCCGCGCGGTGCCTTGCGGCGGATTATCTGTATCCCGAAGGCGGGGACGGCGCGCGCATGGTGCTTTCCGGCCAAAGCCCGGAATGTCTGACGCTGGAGGGCGAAGGTGCTTCCGGCGAGATCCGCGTGGAACGCGTGCGGGAAGTGCGCCGCGCGGTTTTCAACACGGCACTTTCCGCCAAAGGGCGCGTGGTGTTCATAAAAGGCGCGCACCGGCTCAACGAGGCAAGCGCAAACGCACTTTTGAAGGTTTTGGAAGAACCGCCCGAAGGGGTGCTGTTTGTGCTGACAAGCCCCGGTGAGGCGAACGTTATGGCAACGATCCGCAGCCGATGCTGCATCTATACCCTTGCGCCCGTGCCGCAGGCGGCGTGTGCACAGTATCTGGAGCGCAGCTTCCCCGGGCAGGATGCCGCGCGCTATGCGGCGCTGTTCGGCGGCAGGATCGGTACGGCAAAGCGCTGTATGGAAGACCCTGTGCAGCGCGCGTTTCTGCGCGATGCCATGCAGGCGGTGCAATGGATCGAAAACAAGGATCGATACAGCATTCTGGTGCTGTTTGCAAAATATGAAACGGATCGCGCAAAAGCGCAGACGCTTTTGCGGTTTGTGCGCACGCTGTGCAGTGCGGCCTTGCGCGAAAGCGCGCAGGCAGGCGTGCCGCTTTCCCCAAAGCGGGCCGGCGTGTGCATCGAGGCCGCAGGCCGTGCGCTGCAGCTTTTGGCGGGAAATGTCAGCAGCAAGCTGGTGCTGACAAACCTTGCCGGGCAAATCACGCGCGAAATCCCCGCAGAATGAAAAACGCGGTGCACAAAGGCATCTGCGCGAAAGGATACAACTATGACAACAGTGATCGGCGTTCGGTTTAAGCCGAACGGGAAAACGTATTATTTCAGCCCCGGCGAACGGGAGATCCGCCAGGGCGATTATGTAATTGTGGAAACGGCCCGCGGGACGGAATGCGGCGAAGTATGCCAGGGTGCGCATGAAGTGCCGGATTACCGGGTTGTAAAACCGCTGAAAACCGTGACACGCATGGCGGATGCCATGGATGTGCGCCGCATGAACCAGAACCGCGCCGATGAAAAGCGCGCTTTTGTGATCTGCGAAGAACGCATCGAAAAGCACGGGCTGGATATGAAGCTGGTGGATGTGGAATATACACTCGACCGCAGCAAGATCCTGTTTTATTTCACAGCCGATGGGCGCATTGATTTCCGCGAACTGGTAAAAGATCTTGCGGGCGTGTTCCGTATGCGCATCGAACTGCGGCAGATCGGTGTGCGCGATGAAAGCAAGATGATCGGCGGGCTTGGAATCTGCGGCCAGCCGTTCTGCTGCAGCCGCTTCCTGCGTGATTTCCAGCCGGTTTCCATTAAAATGGCAAAGGAGCAGGGGCTTTCGCTCAACCCGGCCAAAATCAGCGGCAGCTGCGGCAGGCTGATGTGCTGCCTTGCGTATGAGCAGCCGGCGTATGAATATCTCAATCGCATCACGCCGAGTGTGGGCAGTGTGGTGAAAACACCGGAGGGCGTGGGCACGGTTGTGGAAACGAATGTGATTTCCGGCACGCTGCGTGTGCGCATGGATACCCCGGCGGCAGGCTTTAAGCTGTTTGCAAAAGAAGAATGCGCCTATCTGCGCGGCGGAAAGCGCGCCCCCAAAGCACCCGACCCGGAAGAATGAAGCAATGCGGCCCGCATGGAAAACCCATGCGGGTTTTTGTGTGCCGCCGTCCGCATCCCGGCGCCGGGCGGCGGTTCGGTGAATTTTGGGAAAGTGCACGAGTACTCTTGAAAAATCCGCGTTTTATGATACAATAAAAGCACATGGAGGCATTGTCTCCGGCAGCTGCAAATCCAATTCCGCGCTGGTTGAATTTGCAGTTTTTATTACATCAGCGTGGAGAAGAGGATGGATTACTATGGCTTTTAAGATTTCTGACGAATGCATCATGTGCGGCAGCTGCGCCGGTGTTTGCCCGGTGGAAGCGATTGCAGAAGGTGACGGCAAGTACGAGATCAACGCCGACGTTTGCGTCAGCTGCGGCACCTGCGCAGATCAGTGCCCGGTTTCCGCTATTTCCGAGGAGTGATCTTCCCGCCGAAAGGCAGAAAAAAGCGAACAAAAGGCGGGCAGCTTCTGCCCGCCTTGCTTTTTGCAAAAAGCCCATGGATCCGGGCGGCAACGCCCCAAAAACCAGATAAGGAAGGCTGCGCTGTGCGCAGAAGGGAACCTTATTTTGCAACGTGAATACCTTGTGAACGGTACCTCCGTTCAAATTACCGATACCCACCGTTTTGGGCAGGATGCCCTGCTGCTGGCGCATTTCAGCCGGGTGCGGCGCGCCGAAAGCGTGTGCGATCTTGGCACCGGCTGCGGCATCATTCCCCTGCGGCTGCATGACCGCGGTCATCGCGGCTGCTGTCTTGCGGTGGATATTTCACCGGATGCGGTTGCCCTGCTTCAGGCTGCCGTGCTCGAAAACGGCATCGGGCACATCACCGCAATGACAGGCGATCTGCGCGATGCGGCGCTGTTTGCATCGCACGCGCAGAGCTGTGACGTTGTGTGCTGCAACCCGCCGTATTTTACGGGCGGAAGGATCAGCCCGAACGAACAGCGCGCCGCGGCACGCCACGAGCTTTCGTGCACGAGTGCGGATGTGTGCCGCGCAGCGTACCTGCTTTTGAAGGACGGCGGCAGACTGTGCATGTGCCAGCGCCCGGAACGTCTTGCCGATGTATTGTGTGCGATGCGAAATGCGCGCATTGAACCAAAGCGCATGGTATTTGTGGCATCGCGCCCAGAAAAGCAGCCGTGGCTTGTTCTGATCGAGGGGCAGAAAAACCGCGCCCCCGGCCTGCGTGTGCTGCCGCAGCTGATCACCGCAGATGAAAACGGACGCCCCAGTGCGCAAATGCTGGAAATTTACGGACAAGAACCAAAGGAGGACGCTCCATGAGCGGCACTTTATACATTGTAACGACACCGATCGGCAATCTGAACGATCTGACGCCCCGTGCGGCGGCAACCTTGGAAAGCGTGGATTTCATTGCGGCAGAGGATACGCGTGTGACGCTCAAGCTGTTGAACCATTTGGAAATCAAAAAGCCTATGGTCAGCTATTATGAGCATAACCTCAAAGAGCGCGGCGCATATATCCTGGACCGCATTGCCGCAGGCGAAAACTGCGCGCTGTGCAGCGATGCGGGCATGCCGGCGATCTCCGATCCGGGCGAGATCATCGTAAGGGATGCCCATGCGCGCGGCATCCGCGTGGTGCCGATCCCCGGTGCTTCGGCGGCGCTGACGGCGTTGTGCGTATCCGGGCAGGTAACGGGACGGTTTGTGTTCGAAGGCTTTCTGCCCACGAACCGCCGCCAGAAAAAAGAGCGTCTGGCTGCTTTGCAGGGGGAAGAACGCACGGTGATCTTTTATGAAGCACCGCATAAGCTGCCCACGACGCTGCAGGATCTGGAAAATGCCTTCGGCCCCGAGCGCAGCCTGACGGTGTGCCGCGAGCTGACAAAGCTGCATGAGGAGGTGCGCGTTACCACGATCGGTGATGCCAACGCCTTTTATAAGGAAAATGCCCCGCGCGGCGAATTTGTGCTGATCCTGGCGGGCGCCGAGCCGCAAGTGCCCGCCGAGCTGACGCTGGACGATGCTGCCGAGCTTGCCAAGGCGCAGATGGCACAGGGAAAAAGCGCGGCAGCCGCCGCAAAATATGCCGCCGCAAAAAGCGGCTTTTCCAAAAGCGAAATTTACCGGCGCTGCATGGAAACGGCGCAGGATGAGGAGGAACAGCCGTGAAGCTGCTTGTTGTTTCCGATACGCATGGGGATGCCGAACAGCTGGAACATGCGGTGGAAAAAGAAACGGATGCGGATGCGCTGATTTTTTTGGGAGACGGGATATCCGATCTGGAGGATCTGGAATATATATACCCAAACCTGAAAACCTATATCGTCAGCGGGAACTGCGATGTCGGCTCGTTTTTCCCGGTGCAGGGGCTGGCTGCCTTTGAAGGAGTGCTCTTCTTTTATACGCATGGCAATATGTATGATGTAAAAAACGGATTGTATAAAATTGTGCAGGCGGCAAAGCAGAGCGGGGCCGATGCGGTTTTGTTTGGGCATACGCATTGTCCGCTGCATAAGGAAATCGATGGCATCACCCTGTTCAATCCCGGTTCGCTTTCCAAGTGGTGCGGCCGCGGGACGTATGGGGTCATCACGCTTTGCAACGGCAAGGCGGAATATGAGCTTCGCAGGCTGGAAGCGCCGCACCCCGCCGGTACGGGGTCTGCAAGTGTGTGAAAAGCACCGTTCCCCTGCCCCGCCGCGAAGCGTTTGCGCGCGGTGCACTATGCCCCCTGCCCCGCCGCACGCGGAAAATACCGCCGCGCGGTGAAATACCTGCAACCCAAAATTACGGAGAACGATTTTGAAAAACCGATATCTATTACAAACGCAACTGGAAGAATACACAAAAAATGGCTTATATCCCCTGCATATGCCCGGACACAAGCGGCGCATGGCGCCCGCGCCGGGGCTTTCGTCCTATCGCTGGGACATGACGGAGGTGCCGGGCGTGGACGATCTGCACGAAGCGGACGGCATCCTTGCGCAGGCCATGGAGCGCACGGCGCAGCTGTTCGGCGCGCAGCGCACCTGGTATCTTGTGGGCGGCAGCACCTGCGGGATCTTGGCGGGCATCCGCGCACTGGCACCGGCGAACAGCACGGTAGTGGCGGCGCGCAACTGCCATAAATCGGTTTACCATGCGGCAGAGCTGGGCAATTACCGCATGCACTGGCTGATGCCGCCCGTGGATGCGCAAAGCGGCGTATACGGCAGCATTGCACCCGAACAGGTGCGTGCGGCACTGGAGCAGCAGCCGGATGCGGCCTGTGTCATCATAACCAGCCCTACCTATGAGGGCGTTGTTTCGGATATCCGCGGCATTTCGGCGGTGTGCCGCGAAAAGGGCGTGCCGCTGTTTGTGGATGAAGCCCACGGCGCGCATTTGGGCTTGTTCGGCACATTCGGTGAAAGCGCGGTGCAGTGTGGTGCGGATCTGTGCACCCAAAGCGCGCACAAAACGCTGCCCAGCCTGACACAGACGGCATTTCTTCATATGGGTAAAAACAGCCTTGCCGACCCGCGCTGTGTGGAACGGCAGCTGAGCGTGTTTGAAACAAGCTCCCCCAGCTATCCGCTGCTGGCAAGCTTGGACGGATGCACGGGCATTTTGCGCGAAAACGGGGCGCAGCTGTTTGCGCAATGGAAAAACATGCTTTCGGAATTTGACTGTGCCGTGCGCGGGCTGCGTTCTCTGCGCGTGCTGTGCCACGGGGCGGATTCGCTTGCGATGCACCCGGATTTTTTCGGCTTTGATGCCGGAAAGATTGCCGTATGCACGGATGCGACCGAGTATACCGGCACGCAGCTGGCAGCGCATTTGCGAAACCGGTTCGGCTTTGAAACGGAAATGGCATGCGGAAGGATCACCCTTGCCATGACCTCCCCTGCCGATGACCGCGCCCAGCTGCTGCGCTTTGCCGATGCGCTGTGCAAGCTGGATGAACAAGCAGTGCCTGCGCCGCGCGCGCTGCTTTGCGCTTTGCCGCAGGCGGGACGCGCCGTGCTTCCCGCAGGGCAGGCGGTGCAGTATCCCGCGCGGGATATTGCCGGTGCAAGTGCTGCCGGCTGCATTGCGGCGGAATATGTTTGGGCATATCCGCCGGGTGTGCCGCTGATCGCACCGGGCGAGGAAATCACCGAAGCCTTTGTGGATTTTACGCGGGAACTGGATCGAACCGGCACACAGCTGCATCATTCCCACAGTGAAGCCGCGGGAATGATGCGCGTTTTGCAGGCGCAGCCCTGCGATTTTGCTTGACAAACCTGCGGTTTTGTATGTATTATAGTAATAGTATTGAGTTTTACTCAGCAACCTATCAGAAGGAGGGACTCTTCATGAACCATATCAAAACACTGAATACCCGCGACATGGCGAAAAGCGTAAAGAACGGCGGCTGCGGCGAATGCCAGACTTCCTGCCAGAGCGCCTGCAAGACCAGCTGCGGTATCGCCAATCAGGCTTGCGAAAAGGAAGCCAAATAAGAATTTGCGTTTTAGCCGGAGCGGAAAGCGTTCCGGCTGTTTTTTTATGCGTGTGCGGACGGTGCACGCTGTTTTTAAGAGGAGAATAAGATGATTCATCAGTATCAGCTGAACGGATATAATATCGTCATCGACGTGTACAGCGGCAGTGTGCACGCGGTGGATGAGCTTGCCTATGACGCCATTGCCATGGTGGATGCCGGCACAGCCAAGGAAGAAATCACCCATGCACTGCTGGAAAAATATGCAGATAACCCCGAAGTGACGCCGCAGGAAATCGAAGGATGCCTTGCCGCGATCGACCAGCTGCGCGCCGAAGGCCGCCTTTTTGCCGAGGATCAGTATGCCGACAAGGCGTTCGATTTCAAAAACCGCAGTACGGTCGTAAAAGCACTGTGCCTGCATGTGGCGCACACCTGCAACCTGAATTGCAGCTACTGCTTTGCGGCCCAGGGCAAGTTCCACGGCAAAGCGGGCCTGATGAGCTTTGAAACCGGCAAGCGCGCGCTGGATTTCCTGATCGAAAATTCCGGCACGCGGCGCAATCTGGAGGTGGATTTCTTCGGCGGCGAACCGCTGATGAACTTTGATGTCTGCAAGCAGCTTGTCGCTTATGCCCGCAGCATCGAAAAGGAAAAGGGCAAGAATTTCCGCTTTACGCTTACGACAAACGGCATCGGCCTGACGGATGAAGTGATCGAATGGGCAAACCGCGAATGTTATAACGTCGTGCTGAGCCTTGACGGCCGCAAGGAAGTGAACGACCGCTTCCGCAAGGATATTTCCGGCAGCGGCAGCTACGACCGCATCGTGCCCAAGTTCAAAAAGCTGGTGGATGCGCGCGGCGGCAAGGGCTATTACATGCGCGGCACATTCACGCATTACAACACCGATTTCACGAACGATCTGTTCCATATGGCGGACGATCTGGGCTTTGCCGAACTTTCCATGGAGCCGGTCGTCACCGACCCGGCAAGCCCTTCGGCTCTGACGGAGGACGATCTGCCCGTGCTGTTCAACCAGTACGAGCTGCTGGCAAAGGATATGCTGCGCCGCGAAAAGGCCGGCCGCCCCATTACCTTCTATCATTATATGATCGATCTGGAGCACGGGCCGTGCATCTACAAGCGCATTTCGGGCTGCGGTTCCGGCACCGAGTACATGGCGGTCACCCCGTGGGGCGATCTGTACCCCTGCCACCAGTTTGTCGGTGAAGAAAAATATAAGCTGGGCGATGTGTGGAACGGCGTGACGAACACCGAGCTGCGCGATGAGTTCAAGCTGTGCAACGTGTATGCCCGCCCGGACTGCAAGGACTGCTGGGCAAAGCTGTACTGCTCCGGCGGCTGTGCGGCAAACGCGATGCACGCCACGGGTGATATCCACGGCATATACGAATACGGCTGCCGCGTGTTCCGCAAGCGCATGGAATGTGCGCTGATGATCAAGGTTGCCCAAGCACTCGACCCCGAGCTTGCAAACCGGCACCCGGAAGCCCTGCACACCGAAAACAGCGCATGCGGCGAAACGGACGACTGCGCAAGCTGCTCGGCAAGCCTGTAAAAGCGCGGGCTTGCCAGCGAAAACAGTCTGCGTAAGGTGCGCACAGACAGCATAAAAGCAAAGGCGGTGCCGGAATGTTCCGGCGCCGCCTTTGTGCACCTCTGCCCCGTTTGCAGGGCAGGCACTGTGGTGCCGGGGGATACAAGACGGATACAAAGCGGTGCTACAATAACGCTCAAAACGCAAAAGAAAGGAGCTTTCGCATGAGGAAAAACCGAAAGCTTTTCTGCGAGCTTTCCCCGGCGGCATACCGCATTTCGGTCGCAAAGTGCTGTTTTGTCCGCAGGATGCAGGACGCCCTGCGCGGCACGCGCTTTGCCGAAACGTTTTCCGGTGAAAGGCTGCCGGTCGTCATCTGCAAAAATAAATCCCTGATCCGCCGCACGCTCGGCAGCGTAGACCCCGCCCTGCAGGAAAACAAGGCGGTGAACCTCGGCCTTGCCGCGCCGAAGGTGACGGGCGTGCTGATCCGTCCGGGCGAGGAGTTTTCGTTCTGGCATCTTGTCGGCCCGTGCCGCGAACAGGAAGGCTATAAAACCGGCCTTATCATTGCAAAGGGCGTGCCGGGAAAGGGCATCGGCGGCGGGATGTGCCAGTTTACGAACCTGATCCATTGGCTGGTGCTTCATTCGCCGCTGACGATCACCGAACATCACCACCACGACGGCGTGGATCTTTTCCCCGATCACAACCGGCAGATCCCGTTCGGCACGGGCACGAGCATCTTTTATAATTACGTTGATTACCGCTTTCGCAACGATACGGACAACACCTTTCAGCTGATCGTATCGACGGATGACGCCTATCTGTGCGGCGAACTGCGTGCGGAAAAGCCGCTTTGCGTCAAATATCACATCAAAACCGAGGGCGAGCGCTTTGTGCGCGAGGCGGACGGCGTATACCGGCTGGGGCGCATCTGGCGCGAAACGGTGGATGTGCGCACGGGAAATGTCATCGCGCGCGAATGCATCAAGGAAAACCACGCAAAGCTGATGTATGAGCAAGACCCCGCAAAAATCGAGCCGCCCGACGGCAGAAACGGATAAAAACCGGAAAGACTGCAA
>JAHHSK010000028.1 GCA_020025255.1 Ruthenibacterium sp.
CGCTGTCTGCGGATTTTTGCAATGCACGATCCGGTGCAGTGCCCGGTTTTGCCGCATCCCAGACGGCATCATAAGCGATAAGAAGGTAGTGCACTGCCCGGTTTTCAGCTGTGGCTGCATGAAGTTTCCTTCAGATTTTTCTTGACAACATACAGTCCGTTTGATATTATGAAGTTAACTTCATAAGAAGTGAACTTCATATACGGGAGAGTAGGATGAAAACAAAGGTTAAGGAATTGCGGACAGCGGCAAAGATGACCCAGCAGCAGCTGGCAGATTTGGTCCATGTTTCTTCCCGCACCATCATTTCCATTGAAAAAGAACAATACAGCCCATCCCTTATGCTTGCGTACCGGATGGCGCAGATATTTGGTGTGACCGTGGAAGACTTATGCTGCTTGCAGGAAAACAAGGCATTGGAGGATTTGCAATATGAAGATCTATAATAAGAAAGCCTTCACACAAGGCATCCTGATTCTGGCTCTCGGCACCGTACTTCTCATAACCGATTGCATCAATCACACTTTCGAAATCAAAGGCGCTGTTTTGATTGCTGCCCTTTATTTTTTCGGCGGCGCATTCATCGTCCGCAGTTTGTCCCGCAAATTGACCAAAGAGGATCGACTGGATCAGATGGACGAGCGAAATCAGCTGATTGAATGGAAATCGAAAAGCAAATCTTTTCGGCTCACACAAATCCTTTCTTTTTCACTGATGGCAGGACTGCTGGTGCTGGGAAAAATCAGCGGTGAAGAAAGCCTGATTGCCATAGCGGTAGGGCTGGCATTTGCCTTTGCGATATCTATGTTTACGGAAATATTTTCGTTTCTGTACTACGAATCGAAAAACTAAAAATCAGGAGGAATTGCCTTATGAAACAACCGCTAAAAGAAAGGCCTATGAAAGATGAGCGGGATGAGCAAATTGAGGTACATGCAAAAAGCTATGCATTGGAATTTATGATTGCAGCAACACAGGTTTTAACCATTATGTGTCTGGTGAAAGGCAATCCGGCATGGAAAGGCAGTTTATCGCTTCTTTTTTTCGGAGCGGCTTTTGCTCTGTTCTATAAGTATCAGCAATACACAGAAAAACCGTATCGTCAGGCAGGTGTAGTTTTATTACTGGTTGGGATTGCACTGCTGATCTGGTTTGGAATTACGGGGTAAAGTTCGATTCCCATGAACGATACATGTACAAAATATGAGGAGGAAGGAATCCAGATATGAAACATATTAAAAACATGAAAGGGTTCGTGACGGGCATTACGGCGCTTGTGGCAGCGGTGCTCTGTTTTGGAACAGCAATGATCGGTAAATTGGAAACCAGATTGATCATCGCCGGGGTCATCCTCATATCTTGGAGTGCAATCAGTCTTTTTACTGCATTCACCAAAAAAGGAACTGCCGAAAATTTCCTGAAGCTTACCGATGAGCGTGATCGCTTGATCGTTTTGAAAAGCAGCAATACCACACTCAAGATCGTAAACTACCTAATGGGTGCTGCATGCTTTATTAGTTTATGCTTATATGGCATATTCAAAAACAGCATGTATCTCACCATAGCGATCACTTTATGCGGTTGCCTTGTAGTCATGTTTCTGACCATGCTGCTTGCTGACACTTACTACAATCGCCGCGAATAAGCTTTTTGATAAACTCAGGCTATGCAGGAAATCGATCATTCGGTTTCCTGCTTTTTTTAAACACAGATACTGGCAAAAATCTGAAAATAGAGTGCGCCCGTACCGATTTGCGCCTCATTTTTGGTATTGCCCTTTTTGAAAACGAAAAAGGCGTCAGACTGCTGATTGATTCCTAACCAACAAACTGACGTCCGAAAAATTGTCTATTTTATTTTGAGAAAAAAGCGTGCGATCTTTGCTTTTGTTCCGAAATACCGAAATATGCGGGTGCAGCCCCCGCCAGTCGATGAGAAAGACTCTTTGGCATCGTTGGAAAATGAGCTGTTTTTGGCATAAAAAAAGCGAAACACCTTGATGCGCTAGGGCTGTTCACCTTTGCATCAAACGTGTTTCGCTCTTTCTGGTGGAGACGGAGGGGCTCGAACCCGCGACCTCTCGGATGTGAACCGAACGCTCTAACCAGCTGAGCTACGCCTCCACGGCACATACTATTATAGCACAGCATATACCGATTGTCTATACCTTTGCGGCAAAAATTTAAGCAAAAGCACCCCGAAAATCAAATCATGCCGGGAAAAGCCGTCTGGGGTGCCCTTGCGACAAAAACAGCGCCGTCAGCTTTTCTTCATCCAGGATCGGAGCCAGAAAATCCGATTCCCGTGCAAGACGCGCACAAATTGCGGCGTAAACACGATCGGAACCGTGAAAGCCGTCCTCATACTGTTCATCGGTCGTTTCAGGCATCACGGTGAAATCGAAAAATTCAAAGCCGTATTCGTGCAGGATCTCCCCCGCCTTTTGCGCGGCGTCGGGGATGTAGCCGTATCGGCCCAGCTGCTGCATGTATGCGTAAACAGAAGGCGCGTACGGCGGCAGGAATGCGGTGACTTTGATATCGTGCGCCTTGCAGAAGGAAAGCAGGCTGCGCAGGGTGTCGAGCGATTTTTCCCACACTGCGTCGCCGTATTCAAAGCGCCCGGTATTCATGTTGATGCGGCGCATGGAATCGCGGAACTGGTAATCGAGCGTTTTTTCCGGCACATCGTTTGTTGTGCCGTAGGTGTACGAGCCATCGGGCAGAAAGCCGGAATCACGCCCGGCTGCCGCCATGCCGTACACGCCTTCGGGGGCGGTCAGCACATCCCAAAGCGAATATTTGCCCGCAAGGTAATCCGCCATGGTGCGCCGGAATGCATAATAAGGTGCAGGCTTTGAATATTCACGCAGCACATCGCTGTCCCACGGTTCGCTGCCCGCCCAGTTTTCGTTGAAGAAATATTGATCCAAAACAAGGATCAGCCGGCGGGGCAGGGCATCGGCGGGCATGTTTTCCAAAAACACCTGCGCCTGCGAAAGATAGGCAACCGCACCGCCCGCATTGTAAAAGCGGTCGGTTTCAAAAAATTCGCCGTGCAGCTGCATCGAACGTGACGTGCCCAAAACCAGCACCTCGGCGGCACGGTCGTTCGCAACGGCCTGCTTGAAGGTGCGCGCATCATCGCGGTAGGCGTAGCCGAACAGCTGCATCGTGCCTTCCCGCGCAGCCTGCTCAATGCGCTGTGCGGGCACAAGCTCGCCGGAATGAATCAGTGCGGCGGCAAACAGCCCGATCAGCGCGGCAACCGGCAGCATAAACAGGCAAAGGGTCTTAAAAAAACGTTTCAAGGATATACCTCCAGCAAACGCGGCACAAAGGCGCGGTCAGAATTGGAAATAAACCGGGGAAGGCGATGCGCCCGCCGGTGCAAGGAACAGGATGAACAGAATGAGCATATAGCATACGGCGGCCTGCACCCATTTTCTGCGCGCGGCGATCCAGGTGCGAAAGCCGGTTTTGGCACTGGCGATATCCAGTGCGGCAAATGCGGCCCATGCGGTAAAAAGCTGCACGAAAAGCTGTTCGTTGAAGCCGAGCATGACCAGCGCGTTTTTTGCAGCGCCAAGCGAGAAGGCGGGCTCCGACAGCATGCGTGCAAACAGATGCAGTGCATCCGGCACACTCTGCGCATGGAAAAACACCCAGCCGATCCACACCAAAAACAGCGTCACCAGCGTTTTGACCATGCGTGCAAAGCACCCGTCCTCGCGGATGTGTACGGCTTTCCAAAGGCGGCTGCGCACCGGGGCGCTGATGCGCCCGAACACAAGGTACATGCCGTGCAAAAGCCCCCACACAACGAACTGCATGCCGGTGCCGTGCCACAGCCCGCTGATGAAAAAGGTGATCAGCAGGTTGATGCAGCAGCGCGCAAGCGAACAGCGGCTGCCGCCCAAGGGGATGTACACATAATCGCGCAGCCACGAGGAAAGCGAAATGTGCCACCGCCCCCAGAATTCCCGCACGGAAGAAGAAAGATACGGCGCGCGGAAATTATCCGGCACCGAAAAGCCCAAAAGCTGCATACTGCCGATCGCAATGCACGAATATCCCGAAAATTCGGCGTACAGCTGCAAACCGAACAGCACCGTGGCAAAAAACACCGAAAGCCCAAGCACATGATCCGGACGGCGGAAGCCTTCGTGGATCATGCCGCCCAAGGGGTCGGCGATCACAAGCTTTTGAAAATAGCCCCACAGCATCATCTGCGCGCCGCGGATTGCAAAATCGTACTGAAATTCCTTTGGGGCTTCCAGCTGCAAGAGCAGATCGTTCGGCCGCTGGATCGGCCCCATGCTGACTTGGGCAAAAAAGCTCAGATACAGCGCAAGGCGGGCAAAGCTGCGGCATGCGGGCATGCTGCCTTTGAATACTTCGGCAAGATACGCAATGGATTTAAAGGTGTAAAAGCTCAGCCCGATGACCGGCATCAGGCTGAAGGCGGTAAGGCCTTCCGGTGCATGGGCGGAAAACAGCACCGCAAAATACTTAAAGAATAAAAGCGGTGCCAGCGCGGCGGCGAGCACGGCGGCAAAAATGGGCTTTGTGCGCCGCTTTTCCAGCAAAAGAGCACCGAAAAACGTAACGGTGATGCACACGCCCAGCACGGCCAGTGCGGGCAGGCCGAACAAAGCGTAAAACAGCAAAGACGCCGCCAGCACAACCGCAGAACGAAAGCGGGGCTTGAGCGCCCAGTACAGTGCAAATAAAAGGATGAAAAATCCGATGTAACGCAGGGATGTAAACTGCACGAACGGGCAGCCTCCTTTCAAAAAAGCAAAACGGGGATTTTTGCAAAAGATGCAATTTATTGTAACACGGCGGCGCGGCTGCATGCAACCGCCGCGCGCTTACTTTCCGGCAAGGCGCGTCTGCGTCCAGTAGGCGCTCATGCTGAATGCGCCGTTTTCGGTTTGCTCCTCGCCCAGAAAATCGGGCGGCACAAAGGCGTGTGCGGCTTCCACCGAAGGAAATTCCACCTCGGCATAATAAAATTCCGTGGCAAGCCCCGCGTCCACAAGGCTCACTTCCAGTTTTTCGCCGCCGGGCAGAGCATAGACCTTGTAATCCTTCGTGACAAGATCCTTTCCCGTGAATACCGTCAGGCGGTCGAACAGCTCCTTGGAAATTTCGGTTTCGATCTCTTCCCGCGCAAGCGTGCCTTCGCCTTTAAAGCACAGGATATATGTGCTGCCCTGCGCGCTGACACTTTCGCGGATGCGCACGACCGGACGTGTGGAAATATATCCCTGCCGGACGCCTGCCTCTTTCAGCAGCGGCAGACCCTGCGGAAAGCCCGCGATCAGCCATTTGCGTTCGATTTCCATAAAAAAGCCCCCTTTTCTCTACGCATTATTATAACGGATGCGGGCGCAAAAATCGAGTGCAGGGGACAAAGATTTGCGCCTTTTTGCACAAACGAACGGCAAAGCGGGTGATTTGCGGCAAAGAATCGGGGGATATACTTGCTATTGCATCGGTAAAAATGGTAAAATGAATAAGATTAAAATAAAGAATGGGGAAGCTATGCAGAAAACAAAAGTGAGTGCAGGCATCGTTGTATACAACGGCGGGCAGGAGGCCGAACAGGCCGCGCTTTCGCTTGCACGGCATACAAAGGCAGCCGAGCTTTCGATCACGCTGGTGGATAATGCATCGCCCGACGGTTCAGGCCGGCGGCTGGCGGAAAAGCAATGGGATGAAAACATCCGCGTGGTATGCCTGCCGGAAAATATCGGCTTTGGCAGCGGGCACAACACCGTTCTGCCGGGGCTTGACAGCAAGTACCACTTTGTGGTGAACCCCGATATCACCGTGGATGACGATGTGGTTTCGCAGATGTGCGAATGGATGGATGCGCACCCGGATGTGGTTATGGCAACGCCGCGCCTGTTGTATCCCGATGGGCGGGAACAGTATACGGCAAAGCGCCCGCCCAGCTTTATGGCGCTTTTGTCGCGGCAGATCCCGCTGCCGTTTTTGAAAAACATCGAACGGCACTACCTGATGCTGGATGAGGATCTTTCCAAAGAGCAGGAGATCGGCTTTTGCACGGGCTGCTTTTTTGTGATCCGCACCGAGGTGTTTTGCAAAATGGGCGGCTTTGACGAAAGCTATTTTGTCTATGTGGAGGATGCCGATATCACGCGCGAAGCGCAGAAATACGGGCGTGTGATGTATGTGCCGGATATGCATGTGTACCATGCATGGCACCGCGATGCCAATAAAAAGTGGAAAAACTTCTGGATGCAGATCCGCTCGATGTTCCACTACTGGCACAAATGGGGGTTTCGGTTCCTGTGAACCGTGCGCCGAAAGGGCATCGTGCCGCAGCGGCTGCGCCGCACATCGGCCGTACACGCGAAAAAAGGATCAAACAAAACGGACGCGGGCAGAACCTGCGCCGGGGTCTGCACAAAAGCAGATAAGAAAAAGGAGATGCATGTTATGAAGGGAATCATTCTGGCGGGCGGCGCAGGCACGCGCTTGTATCCGCTGACCATGGTTACATCCAAACAGCTTTTGCCGGTATACGATAAGCCCATGATCTATTACCCGCTTTCGACGCTGATGCTTGCGGGCATCCGCGATATCCTCATCATCTCGACACCGGAAGATACGCCGCGCTTTGAATCGCTTTTGGGCGACGGAAGCCAGTTCGGCATCCGGCTTTCGTATAAGGTGCAGCCATCGCCCGATGGGCTTGCGCAGGCGTTTTTGCTGGGCGAAGAATTCATCGCGGGCGAAGCGTGCGCCATGGTGCTGGGGGATAATATCTTTTACGGCAACGGCTTTTCCAAGCTGCTGCGCGCCGCAGCGGAAAATGCACAGCAGGGGCGGGCAACGGTGTTCGGCTATTATGTCAATGACCCCGAACGCTTTGGCATCGTGGAATTTGATGATGCGGGCAAGGTGGTTTCCGTGGAGGAAAAGCCGCAGCATCCGAAATCGAATTATGCCATTACCGGCCTTTACTTTTATGATAACCGTGTGACGCAGCTGGCAAAGCAGGTCAAGCCCTCGGCGCGCGGGGAACTGGAGATCACGACGCTCAACGAGCTGTATCTGCACAAGGGTGATCTGGATGTTCAGCTGCTGGGGCGCGGCTTTGCGTGGCTGGATACCGGCACCATGGACAGCCTTGTGGATGCGGCGGATTTTGTGCGCATGGTGGAAAAGCGTCAGGGCATCAAAATTTCCGCACCGGAAGAGATCGCCTATAAAAACGGCTGGATCAGCCGCGAAAAGCTGCTGGAAAGTGCCGAGCGCTATGGAAAAAGCCCGTACGGCCAGCACCTGAAGAGCGTGGCGGAAGATAAGATCCGGTATTGAATTTGGAACAGCGGCTTGAATTTCGATCAAACCGTTCCGGCACCCATAGTGCCGAGAAAGGAAAGGAAATCGCAATGAAAATACTGATTACAGGCGCAAACGGGCAGCTTGGCACAGAGCTGCGCCGCTGCCTTTCCGAAGGCAGAACCGAGCTTGGCGTCCTGCCGGTAAAGCTGCAGCGGGCAACCGTGCTTGCAACGGATGTGGATACCCTTGATATCACCAACCGGCATGAGGTGGCGGCATTTGTGCGGCATCATGCGCCGGATGCGATCATTTCGTGCGCGGCGTTCACGAATGTGGACGGCTGCGAAGTGAACCGCGAGGCCGCCTACGCCGTAAACGCGATCGGCGCGCGCAATCTTGCCATGGCGGCAGAGGAGATCGGCGCAAAGCTGGTGCATGTTTCCACGGATTACGTCTTTTCCGGCGATGCATCCGAGCCGGTGTGGGAATACGAAACCCCCGCGCCGCAATCGGTGTACGGCAAAACAAAGCTTTTGGGCGAACAGTATGTGCAGCAGTTCTGCACGCATTACTTCATCGTGCGCACGGCATGGCTGTACGGCTATGCGGGCAATAACTTTGTCAAAACCATGATGCGCCTTGCAAGGCAGAACGGCAGCGTGACGGTGGTGAACGATCAGCTCGGCAACCCGACCAATGCCGCCGATCTTGCGCACGAAATATTGAACCTGCTTGTCACCAAGGAATACGGGGTGTACCACTGCACGGGCGAGGGCATCTGCTCGTGGTTTGATTTTGCATCGGAAATCATCCGTCTTGCGGGCATCCCGGCACAGGTGAAGCCCTGCACGACACAGGAATTCACGGCAAATGCAAACAAAAAGATCGCGCCGCGTCCGGCGTATTCGGCCTTGCAAAATGCCATGCTCAGCGCGACGATCGGCAACGAAATGCGCGGCTGGAAGGATGCGCTGGCCAGCTTTTTTGAACACTATAAACCGGAGGAATGATTCCATGAAAACCTATCTTGTAACAGGCGGTGCAGGGTTTATCGGTTCCAACTTTGTGCTGTATATGCTGAACAAATATC
Source organism: Ruthenibacterium sp. (assembly GCA_020025255.1). Classification (GTDB taxonomy): domain Bacteria; phylum Bacillota; class Clostridia; order Oscillospirales; family Ruminococcaceae; genus Ruthenibacterium. The sequence goes on from JAHHSK010000028.1 coordinate 8,413, forward strand.
CCGAAATCAAGATCGTGAATGTCGATAAGCTGACGTATGCGGGCAATCTGGAAAACCTCAAGAGCATCGAGGGGGATGACCGCCATGTGTTCGTGCAGGCGGATATCTGCGACCGCGAAGCGATCACCGACTTGTTCCGTCAGTATGATTTTGATTTCGTCATCAACTTTGCCGCGGAAAGCCATGTGGACCGCAGCATCACGAACCCGGAAATCTTTGTGCAGACCAATGTGGAAGGCACGGTGAACATGCTGCAATGCGCAAAGAATGCATGGTATCACAACGGCAGCTGGCTGCCGGGGAAAAAATACCTTCAGGTTTCCACGGATGAAGTGTACGGCAGCCTCGGTGAAACGGGCTATTTCACCGAAACAACGCCGCTTGATCCGCACAGCCCGTATTCCGCAAGCAAAACAAGCGCGGATCTGTTCGTCAAGGCGTTCGGGGATACCTACGGCATGCCGGTCAACATCACGCGCTGCTCAAATAACTATGGGCCGTACCAGTTCCCGGAAAAGCTGATCCCGCTGATGATCCACAACGCAAAGACGAAAAAGGCTCTGCCGATTTACGGCGATGGCATGAACGTGCGCGATTGGCTGTATGTGGAGGATCACTGCAAGGCGATCGATATGGTGGCAAACAGCGGACGGCTGGGCGAAGTGTACAACATCGGCGGGCACAACGAACGCCCCAACATCTTTATCGTGAAAAAGATCATCGAGCTTCTGCATGATACGCTCGACGCTTCGATCGACGAAACGCTGATTCAATATGTCGAGGATCGCAAAGGGCACGACCGCCGCTACGGCATCGACCCGGAAAAAATCAAAAATGAGCTGGGCTGGTATCCCGAAACCACGTTTGAAGTGGGCATCGAAAAGACGATCCACTGGTATCTGGAGCATGAGGACTGGATGAACAATGTAACCAGCGGCGAATATCAGAAGTATTATGAAGAAATGTATAAGAATAAATAAATAATACAATTTGTATTATCAAGAGAAAATGCGCCCTTCCGTACAGGAAGGGCGCATTTTTGCACGCTGCGCGGGCAGATGCGGTGCGGTGTTTGCGGCGCGTGGAAGAGGGGAAAGTGCCCCGGGCAGGCACGCCGCAGCAGCTTTGGAAAAGCGCAGAACCCGCCCGCCGAAAGAGCCGCTTTACACAGCACGCTGCGCACGACGGCGATAAAGGACATAAAAAATCCCGATGCATGGGATGCATCGGGATAGGCAGACGGTGAAATTTTTAAAGGTCGGCGCAAAGCAGAAAAATCAATATGCCTTGCCCCAGATGACCATTTTCTTTGCCGGCTTGCCGCAAATGGGGCAGACATCGGAAAGCGATTCCTGTGCGAACGGCATGCAGCGGCTGGAAAGGCCGGCCTTTTCCTTCATGGCCTCTTCACAGGCAAGCTCGCCGCACCACATCGTCTTGATATAGCCGTTTTCCCCGTTGGCGTGTTCCAGGATCTCATCCATAGTGGTGCACGCCCAGGTGCGATTTTCGCGGTTTTCTTGCGCACGGGCAAAAATAGCCGCAGCCAGAGTATCCAGCAGTTCGGGGATCGCCGTTTCCAGATCGTTCAGGCTGACGAAGGTTTTTTCGCGGTTGTCGCGGCGGACAAGGACGCACTGATCCTTTTCGATATCCTTCGGCCCGATCTCAAGGCGCAGCGGCACGCCCTTCATTTCCCACTGGGCAAACTTCCAGCCCGGAGAATTTTCGCTGTCGTCCAGCTTCACGCGCACGAACTTGGAAAGGCGGGCACGCAGCTCTTCGGCCTTTTCCAGAACGCCGGGCTTGTGGGCGGCAACGGGCACGATCACAACCTGATAGGGCGCGATCGCCGGCGGCAGAATCAAGCCTTCGTCATCGCCATGCGTCATGATGATCGCGCCGATCAGGCGCGTGGTGACACCCCAGCTTGTCTGGAACGGATACTGCAGCGTGTTGTCGCGGCCGGAAAACTGCACGCCGAACGCGCGCGAGAAGCCGTCACCGAAATAGTGGCTTGTGCCGCTTTGCAGCGCCTTGCCGTCGTGCATCATGGCTTCGATCGTGTAGGTGGCCTCTGCGCCTGCAAATTTTTCCTTATCGGTCTTTTTGCCGCGGATGACCGGGATATTGAGCTGATGCTCGCAGAAATCGGCGTAGATGTTCAGCATCATTTCGGTTTCTGCAATGGCTTCTTCGGCGGTTTCGTGAATGGTGTGTCCTTCCTGCCACCAGAATTCCCGCGTGCGCAAAAACGGGCGGGTGGTTTTTTCCCAGCGCACGACACTGCACCACTGGTTGTACTTCATGGGCAGCTCGCGGTAGGAATGAAGCACATGGGCAAAATGATCGCAGAACAGCGTTTCACTGGTAGGGCGCACGCAAAGACGATCCTCCAGCGGTTCCGAACCGCCCATGGTGACCCATGCAACCTCCGGGGCAAAGCCTTCCACATGATCTTTTTCTTTCTGCAGCAGGCTTTCCGGAATGAACATGGGCATGGCAACGTTTTCGTGCCCGGTTTCCTTAAAGCGCTTGTCCAGCAGATGCATGATGTTTTCCCAAATCGCATACCCGTACGGGCGAAGGATCATGCAGCCCTTTACCGTAGAATAATCCACAAGCTCTGCTTTCAGGCAGATGTCGGTATACCATTGGGTAAAGTCTTCGTTGATGGGGGTAATGGCCTCTACCATTTTTTTGTTCTGACTCATTGTTACAGACTCCTCTTCTTGCAAAAGGGCACCGATGCACCCCGGAACATTAAAAAATCCCCCAGCGGCACGCATGGGGGAAGCGTCTACAAATCAAAATCCTTAAGAATTTTCTTCGATATAGCGGACAACGTCACCGACCGTGCGGAAATTTTCGATTTGGTCGTCCGGAACTTCCAAATGGAACTCGTCCTCAAGGCTCATTACCAGATCGACAATATCCAGGCTGTCAGCCTCCAGGTCATCCAGAATGTCCGAATCCATAGTTACACTTTCTTCATCCAGATCAAGCTGATCGCAGAGGATATCACGGATGCGCTCAAAAATCATGACTTAATTCCCTCCAAAAAATATATAACGCGGCAAAAGCCGTGTAAGGTCATATAAAGTTTATATCGTGTTTTTCATAGGATGTCAAGGGGAATCGGCAAATATTTTCCTGGAAGGCGGGATATCCGGGCAAACCGGGAAAAGAAACCCCGGCATCACAAGGGGCTTGCAGCACAAAAAAGGCCGCACATGGGGTGCGGCCTTTTGCTGCGCTGCAAGCAGCATCAGAATACAAACGGGGCGGTTTCCTCGGAATGACTGCGCTGTTCGGACTGTGTGCCGAAATAGAATGCGACCACCATGGTAACGATATTCATCACAACATCCTGTCCGATGCTGCCTTTCACGGCAAGCACGGTGAATACGGTCATCACGGTCAGCGTCACAAGGGTTTTTACCTTGAGCAGTGCGGCAAGGTTTTTGGCAAAGGGGTTCACTCGATCACCTCCTCGCGCAGTTCATCGATGCGCTTGTGTGCACTTTTGGCACTTTCCTCTACACGGTACATGCGCTCGATCAGGTTGTTGTGCCGATTCACTTTTTCTTCCATGCTTTTGATGCGTGCCGTCAGCCCGCCGTAAATCGACCCCAAGGAAACGGCATACAAAACGATCTGAAACCAAAATTCGCTTGAAAACTGCGGCATGGCTCCTCCTTTCTGCGCGGCAGCATCCGGCTCAGCGCTTGACGGATACAAATGCGTCAATGCCCTTTGCTTTTAACGTGGCGGCATAGGCATCGGCATTTTCTTTGGAACGGAATGCCCCGGCCTGTACGGTGTAAAGGGGGCTGGAAGGCGGTGTCGGCTGTTTGTTCGGTGCGCAGGCATTGTTATAATACGAGCTTACATGTGCAAGGAAGGTATCCCAGCTGTAAGGCTCCCCGGCGCGGATGCGCCGCGGGCAGTTTTTGCCCGACCAATGGTTGTGCTGCACCACATTCGCAAGCGGAATGTGATGCCGCTGCATCAATTCGGCAGTCAGCCGCGCGGCGTTTTCGGTTGCGTCGGCAAGGCTGCTTTCGGGGTTTTCACAGATTTCAATGGCAAGGCTTTTGCGGTTCCCGGTGCCGTTTGCGCCATCCCCTGCATGCCATGCAATTTCGTTTTCCGGGATGATGCGCACAATGGTGCGGTCATCCACTGCAAAATGATAGCTGACGGTATGCTTCGCCCCTGCGCCGCGCAGGTATTTTGCATGGTTGACAGCGCCTGCACCGCGGTTTTGGTTGGCGGTGTTGTGGATCGTGATGTACTGCGGCGTCATGGCGCTGCCGGGACGTGCCGGGGTGCCGGGGCGTGCGTGAAGATCAGTAATGGTAATCATAGTATCGTTCCTTTCTTTTTGTTTTTATGGATTGCGGCGTTTCATTCCCCGAAGATCCGCTCGCCCAGCGTTACGGACAGCCTGCGCCCGTATACGGCGGGCGTATCGGCTGTTGCGGGCGCGGTTTCCTCTTCCTGGTCGATCCATTCCCCCACGATCGAAAACGCGGCAAACTCCTTGCACGCCACGCCCGCAAGCTGTGCATCCGCGGTAAGGGCGGTTTCGTTTTCGGGATAATACACCGTCAGGCGGGCAAGGTTTTCTTCGCGGAACGCCGCGCGGATCGCTTCAAACCGCGGCTGCTCTTCGGCAAACCACAGCCGCAGCGTGCGCCGCTGCCGCCCGCGCATCACTCCGGTGCCCTCCTGCGGCGGTTCGATCGTGAACTTGTGCCCGTTTGCAAGCTTTACTACACTCATGCTTTGTCATCCTTTCGTTATGCTTTGATGATGTAATTCAAATACAGGCTCGGCTGCATATTGTTGTGCGCTTCTCCCCAGCCCACGGGATCCGTACTCATATAGGCAGCGGAGGAATCCTTTGGCGCAGTATATTTTTCATTCATGATGCGGTCGCCTTTTCCGTCACCTGCATAGTGATACACCTGCCCCAGGCGATGCGAATGACGCGGCATTTCATTTTCCACAAGCGCATGCATCTTTTCGCCCTCCCGCTTGCCCAGCGGATCGGCAGAGCCGTTCACGCCGACGGGCACGCGCCCGCGCAGATCGGGCAGATTGAAGGTGGTTTTGCCGTCGCCGGAGCCGTATGTCGTACCGATGACGGCAAACAGCTGGGCGTACTGCGTGCGGCTGACGGCCGCGCCGCTGCACAAAAGCCAGCCGGCGGGCGCGGCCGCGCCCGCAAAGGGAACAACGATCCCCGCGGCGTCTTTCTGCATTTTTGCAAATCTTTCGATCAGGATCACTGCAATAGATTTTGCTACTCTTCCCATGTTTTATCCCCTCCTCATAAAAATCTGTACATTTAATGCAGGCTTTGTCGACACAGTCGCCCTGATCTGTCCTTCAAGCGGTTCCAATACACCGCAAAGAACTATTTCCGCAGCATTTGCCTGCTCGGCCGATGTGATATACACCTGCGGCTCTGTGTAATCCTGCGCCGCCCGCATCCCTGTGCAGACAGCTGTCTGCACCCACTTGCTGCCGCTCTGCTGCCATCCTGCAGCCGTAAAAGTGCAGTTAAGGGTCTTGACCTGCTCTTGTTTGGCATATCTGCCCTCGATCCTCTGCATCGTGTGCTTGAGGTTTTCAAATGATACCCATTTAGCCATAAGTTCACCTCTCGGCATCACAGCGCAGAAAAAATGCCGTCGATTTCTGCATTTGTCAGTTCAGTGATGTCAGTTTTCTTTGCGTATTCGGCCAGTGCGGATACCTTGGCATAGGTGGACGCCGCGCCGAAGGCGTCCAGCTTCGATTTGTCGGCGGCACTCATCAGGCCGTTTGCCGAAGCGGTCGCGGGATTGTAGGTGGTGTTGGTGTCCTGCGCGGGGATGCCCAGTGCCGTAATATCTGCCTTGGTGACAGTATCAGCAGCCGATACATGGCCTTGCGCATCGACAGTCACTTTGTACAGCCCTGCCGCCTTAGCTGTGTGTGACGGATGTATATACTTATTTGCTCCCTCTGCCACACCATCCAGCTTTTTCTTATCAGCAGCACTCATCAAACCGTGAGTGGTTTGCGTTGCGTCGTTCTGCGTGCTGCCCGGCGGGATTGCCCATGTACCATCGCCTTTCAAAAATTTATTTTCACTTCCGGCAGAAGGTGCGGGCACAAGCCCTTGTGTCCCTGCAGCAGAAGTGCTTGCACCTCCCATAGCACTGTACTGCGTGTCCTGCGCAGGGATGCCCAGTGCCGTAATGTCTGCTTTTGCCGCAGCGACAGCTGCCGAAACGTGTCCCTCATTGTCAACTGTCACCTTGTAAAGCCCTGCTGCCTTTGCCGTGTGTTTCGGATGCACATATTTGTTTGCACCCTCGGCAATGCCCGCAAGCTTTGTTTTTTCAGGCGTGGTGTAATCGTTTGCGGAAAGCCCCTTGCCTTCCACTTTATCGACCTTGCCGTTCAAAAGGGCTTTCACCTTGCCCATGATGTATTTCATATTTTCAAGTGATATCCATTTTGCCATGCGTCATACTCCTTTTCTTCGTTTCCAACGCCTTGAAAATCGCATCGATTTCTTCGCTCGTCGCCTCTTCAAAGTTCCCGTCCGACATCGGATCCGACGGCGATATTTCCCCGATGTCCGGCTTTTCTGCAATACGTCGTGTAAGCAGTTCGATATCCGCTTCTGGGCGCTGTGTCACCGTTGCAGAAATGCCGTTTGCTGCTGTGCGCAGCTGCCCGCTCAGTACGATTTCGGCAGCCTTTTCCTGCTGTGCTGTCTCGGCGCTGCACATGCATTCTCCGCAGTCAAACTCCTCTTTCATCCCCGGGCACAGTGCAGTCTGCACCCATTCATTGCCCCTTTGCTGCCATGCCGATGCCCGAAAGGTACAGGAAAACACCTTAACGCTGCTCGCTGCGGCATAGTAGCTTGGCGGCCTTCCTGCCAGTCTCTCGGCATCGTCTACAATGCCATTCATGTTTTGGTCATATATTTCGCGGCGCATATTCCCACGCCCTGCCGAAGCCTCTTGTTCTTTTCCGGATGCGCTTTGTGCCCGTGTGTCTTTTTCCATCCGGCGCATAAAAATTTCAAGATCTTCTTCGGGGCGCTGCGTTACACTCGCCTCAATACCGTTTGCCGCCGTGCGCAGCTTCCCACGCAGCACGATTTCGGCCGCTTGCATTTGGGGCACTGACGTAATAAACGTGCCGGGCGGCTCGCAGTCGAACTCTGCCTGCATTTCCGGGCACGGTGCAGTCTGCACCCATTCACTGCCCTTTTGCTGCCATGCCGATGCCCGGAAGGTACAGGAAAACACCTTAACGCTGCTCGCTGCGGCATAGTATTCGGGCAGGCAGCCGCCCAGCCTTTCCGCATCATCTACAACGCCGCTCAGATTGCTGTCATACACGCCGGTTTCCATATCGCCCGTCCCGGGCGGCAGCTGTGACAATGCGTTCCACCGGCTGCGCTCATCTGGCGTGATATGCCGTACATAGTCCTTTTCATGCTGTTCCTGTGCCGTCTTCATCGCGGCTTCTCTTGCGTCGATTTCCGCTTTGGTGTATTTGTCATTCCAGCTTTCACGCTCGGCGGCTGTGATATGCCGTACATTGTCTTTGCTGTGTGCCGTATATTCTTCGTGGTTCTGTTTCATTTCGCCGTCAAAAACTTCCAGCGCGTCGCACAGAGCATTGTGCTGCTCTTTTACTTCGCGGTCTGTTCTTGCGTCAAACTGCTTTTTCAACCATGCCGCTTTGCCCTGTACCCTGTCCGGCAGTCCTGCAATACTTGTTTCGTAGGCGGTAATTTTAAATTTTCTAAAACTCACTTTTTTACATACCCCCCTACTCGGTAATTGATCGTTACTGCAAAAAGGCCAAACGGTTCATTCATCCGCTTGTTTTCGATTTTCAGCTGAAACACCTGGATTTTCTTTGCTTTTTTTCGCAGCGGCACAACCTGCGGGCCGTCCCATGAACTAAACGTAAAGCGGTCAAAATCAATATCATTCCAGTCGAAAATATCAATGTTATAGCTGCGGCCGAACTTTTCCCAATCCTTGTTTGTAATGAAATAAATTTCCCCGCCGCTGCGTGGATACGGTTTTCCTGTTATCCATACATGTGTTACGGTTTTCAGATTGCTCCATGTTCCAAGGTTCATCAGCGGTGTGCACCAGTGCGCCTCGATCGGTTTGCCGTCATCGTTGTAATCATCCTGTTGTGTGCCTTTGCAAAACGCACACAATCTTCCGTCTGCTGTACCAAACCACAGTTTACTGTCCTGCACCCATACGCTTACAGCATGGATCCCGGGCCAGTAATACGCCTCATACTGAAATGTCGCATAAGGGCTTTTTGAAGCATAGCTTTTCTGCGCCCCATCCAACAGATATACCGCACTGTCTGTACAAAGAATGTAAAAGCGTCCCCAAACGCAGGCACAGGCCGTTCGCAGCGCCGTTTCCCGGCAAAGCTGCGCATTGATAAACCAACTTCTCTCCTGAGCATATCGTTCGCCGGTGATGTCGCTCGGCGTCAATGCGTATATGCCCTGCTCTGTCAAAAACAGCGGTTCGGAATTCAACGATGCAAAACAGCGCGGCGCAATCGCCCCCTGTCCCTGGATCACGTTCGTAATGCGGAATTCTGCATCCCCGTCTTCGTTGCTTACACCCTTTCGCACAAATGCATTGCGGCCGTTTTCCTCGTTGTTTTTATGCGTTACAAGTGTATCCGCTAGAATGCTGTATCCCACGATTGCACTTTGTGCAGAGCCGATCGTTCCATATGACAGATCTCCGATAAATGCAGGATCGTTCCACGCGCTCCAATGATCCACATTCACTTCATCCGGATTGCCCGCCACGAAGATACGATCCAGTGCACCGCCGATGCCGTAGAGAATGCATATGCTGCATTTGTTGATTTGTTCTGCTTTGCTTGCAACTTCGTATGTGATTTGGATGTTGTCCTCCCCGTCCACGGGGCTTTTCCCGGGCGGGGTCTTAAATTTCACTTTCCCGATTTTGCGGTCAACGCTGAAATCGCTGCCCTCTGTCAAATCCGTCCATATTCCGTCGCTTTGCAGCTTCTTTGCCGTTACTTTCGATGCTGTCAGCTCATTGAAGCTTAAATAATATTCCGTTTCTGCTGCCGTTGCTTCAAGCCCTGCATAACTGTCCGTGCGAAATCCCGTCAGCAGATTCACCGGCAGATAGCTTGTCGCACCGTTTTTTCCGTTCGGGCTTTTTGCAATCGTAATTTTCGGTATCGTCGCTATTTCGCTTACAGGCCGCAGCGTTTCTCCGTCAAAACAGCGATATGTTTTGCCGTCCAAAATCCACAGCTTGCCGCTCAGCTGCACCCCAACGCTTGGCGCGTCGTTCATGTCGCTGCCGATCACCTGGGCGTTCCAAGTGTTTTCAGGCGTTTGCGACACCTTGTACATCGTTGTCCCCGCGTGGATCAGCTGGTGCGTTTTGCCGTCTTTCACCAAGGCATACGCACCGTGCACCTGCCCTTGCAGCTGCATCTGCGTTTTCCAGCCCGGTCGCTTTACCGGAAAGCCGTCTTCGCTCGGCATCATGTTCGGTGCATCCGGGCTTCGAGCCGGATCGACATTAACAATGCTGCTGGACAGATCCACACCCTTGAAACGATCCAATGTAATCATGTGGATCGGCACCTGCGGTATATTGTCCGATTCAAGAATCCGTTTCGCCATACACATCCTCCACGACCGTCATTGTGCAGCGCGTCGCTTCTTCCAGTGCCGAAATATACAGATCTCTGAACTTTTTCACGCGATAATTGTCCTCATCATCGCGGTAAATATCGCTTGCAAGGCCATATGGCAGAGCAATCCGTACAAGTTCAGCCTGATATGGGATCTCTATATCCATGGTTTCGGCCGTTACTTTCGGCACTTCGGTGAGCTGCGAAAGTCCTTTGCTTTTCCGCAGTGTATTTTCCACTTCAAAGCATTCTGCCAGCAAAACATTCAGCCACAGTGGGGCAAACACCGCAATATCTTCCGATTCTTCCGACGTTTGACTTATATAGCTTAATGCTGTTTCAAAGATTTCATTCCCGGTCAATCGTGCCGCCTCCTGTTTTTCCTTATGAAAGAAAAGCCCCGCTTTGCGCAGTGCTTTTCTTTCTCCTCTCTCTTCTATTCCTTGCCCGATAAATCCTTTTACCCTGTGATTTTAACGCTTGTGACTGGCGATGCAAAAGCGTTCTCTTTCACATTGTACGCGTTAACGATCATGCCCTTTGTTACACTTGGTGCTGTCCCCTGCACAGCCGATGCGCTGTATCGCGGATCACTGCCGTCGGTAGTGTAGTATGCGGTGCATCCGGAAGCCGGTGTAATGACACCTGTGCTTGCGGTAATGGTCGGTGCTTCACATACCGTTGCCGTTTTTGCCACTGCCGTATAAATTCCCTTCGCGGTCGGCTCAAGCACAAATGCATCATAGATAAAACGGCCTTCCATAAGGTTGCCGGAAATGCCCGGCGGATCTTTATGCAGTTTTGTCTCCGAAAGCTTCATCGGAGCACAGCAACTGTCTTTGTGCACAATGATAAAGAGCACGTTTTCCGGCATACGGCTTTTTGGAGCTTTCACTACCGGCATGTTGTCATATTCGCCAACCTGCCCTTTCAGCACTGCCCTTTTCCCCAGTTCATTGTTTCCAACATACAATGGGCTGTGCTTCAAAAGCTTGTACACTGTGGGGGTAACAAATAAAGTTCGGTTTGTATCCGGCACTTCCGCTTCATCCAAAACCGCTGTACCATCACTAATCATATCCGCAATGGTATCTTTTGTGGGCGCTGATACCGATACGATCGTACCCGCTTTGTTTGCAAGCGTTGTCAAAATGTATTTGTCACTTTCCGGTACACATCGCTGTTCCAATTCCAGCTTCAGCATGCGCCCCGCGCTTTTCAGCATCCCTTGTTCGGTGTTGTTTCCCTTGTCAACCGTCAGGGCAAACGAACGGTCACGCGTGATTGTCAGTTCCTGTACGGTATCCTGAATTTCCTGCGGATCGCCATACCGGTTTGTACCGGAACGTTTATAATCGTTCAGCGGTACGGTCTGCGGGATCGTCAGCATAAGGGTCTTTACGCCCGTAAACTCATAGTTCTGATTCAGTCGGCCTTCCACGATGCTTTTTGCCGTAAAAAACTTCGGCAGCTTGTCTGCAAATTTCGAATGTAAATTGATCATTTTTTGTTCCTTTCTCAATCTTCACCAAACAGCGCATCCAAGAACGGATCTCCTTTTTCCGTTCCTGCTCCTGCCGCGCTGCCCGGTGTTGTTTTTCTGTTTTTGTCTGCGGCTGTAAACGCCGCGATCTGCGTTTTCAACTGCGTAATTTCCCATGCGCGCATAGCCGCAAGAGGACTTTCACCGTTTTGTATGCGCGCAGCTGCTTGCTGGGGAATCTCCTGTGTATCCGGATATTCCCTAAGCATCGCGATCCACGGCGCAAGTTCTTCGCGTTCCCTATCCTGCTGTTCCTGCGCACTTTTCATATCTGCCAAAGCGCGGCGCTCTTTTTCCAACATTTGGCGCTCTGTCACGATTTTTTTTGCCGTTTCCTCCGGCACACCCTGCGCCTGCAAGGATTCCACTTCTCTTTGCTCAAATCCCCGCTCTGCATATTCCAGATACTGTTCAACGGGCATCCCTGCCGCCCTTGCATAGCGCTCCACCAAGCGCATTGCCGGTTCTGCCTTTTGCATCTCATCCAGACGGCTGCGCACATTGTCGTAATCCATGCCCTTCTGTGCTGCTGTAATCAGCTCCGGCACAGTCAGCTCCTGTTCTTTGCCGTAGAATTTCACCTTGTACGTTGTTTCCTGCGGCGGTGTATGCTTTGCTTCTTCCTCGGCTGCCTGTTCAGCCTCCTGCGGCTCATCTGCGGCAGGCGCATCAGGCTCTTTTTCTGTCGAAAGTTGTGTCGCCTCCTCGTTTTCTTCGGTTTCCTCTGTAAACATGTCGGCAAAATCAATGCTTTCATCCTCTCCGGTCAGTTCGGATGTCAGGCTCAATTCTTCCATTTTTTCTCCTTTCGGGCTTTGTCGGCCCTATATATCGGCTTAGTCGGCCGTTATATTTTTATTCGTTTTCTGTCTGCACCACTGTTTCGGTGCCTATTGTCTCGCTGTAATGGACGCATTTTTTGTTCGGACAGATATATTTGATTTCCACTCTGCCGCACTCTTCCGTCACATATCCAACGCGGCCATCCGCTCCGCATTCCGGGCACTGCATCATTCTTGTATCCCTCCCGTCAGCTCCATTTGCGCCGCCAAAGCTTCCTCCCTTTCCCGCTTTGTCCGGATCGCATCCAATATATCCTTTCTTCCCGGAATATACCCTCGCGGCATGTTCTCAATGTAGGTTTCCGCATCGTCCAATACTCCACGGCTGAAAAGATTGTCGAGGGTCTGAACCTGCATCAGCTCCGACCAATAAGTCGCGGCGCCGATGTCAACTTCCAGCGAAAAATTTGCCGCTGCCAGCTGCGCGAAATCAAACGGGATCAAAACTGCTCTGTCTTCTCCCGTTTCTTCATCCGGCTGCATGATTTTTACCGCACGCACACCGTAATTTCTTGCCATAATGTCAATCCAGATGCGCACGGAATCTTCCACAAAACAGTAAAAATCCTGTCTTTGCAATTCAAGAGGCATGCTTGTTGCTTTTTGCACCGCCACAATAGCGGAAGTGTTATCCGGCCTTACATTTCCCAGTGATGCATCCGATGCGCCCATGGTGTCGCGCGTATACTCAATGATCTTGTCGATCATAATAAGCACCTGATTTGACATATCCGGTGCGCGAAATCCGCTTGCAACCGCAGCATTCGGGTCTCCGCGCACGCCGATCGCCGCGCCCACACGGTTATCCCAGGGCTTTCCGGCCAGCATCGTTTCGTTATAAATGATTTTCGGAAACGCCATTTTCTTTGTGTGTTCCATTGCCATAGCAAAAAGTTTGTTTACGAAGATCTGGTTCGGGATCATACCCGTTACAGCTGCCTGCCCGTGGTATTGATTTTTCACTTTTTCCCAGGCTAAAAAAGCGATCGGATACCGCCTGCACCCTGTATCCGTATCCGGCCGAACCACTGCATTCTTGGTCATTTCACAAAAATGCACGGTTTTGATTCCTTCCTGATTTTTTTCCAGCCAATATCGACGGATCACTGTCACTTTTCCAGCATCTGCCGCGTCTCTGTGTTGGTGTGCTTCTTCATCCGTTTTGATTTCTTCCGGATCCTGCTTGTTTTCTTGTGCAGTTTCCTTTACTTCTTCGAGCAGACGTCGGTAGTCTATCAAAATATAGGGCTGTTTTTTGATTTCTGCACATTGCGGATTGCCGAAATGGATGTTGGTGTTTTCGATGATTTCCGCCTGTATGCTGCCCGGTGTCATTTTTATATGATCCATTTCCGGCACGCTGCCTTCCATGTCTATATCCGGATCAAAAAAGTAATGCATGCATCCGTCACCATCTACTGCCGCATTGCGGATCGCCTCACGGCTTTTCTTGCGGAACTCGCTCTGCTCAATGATTCGGTCGATTTCCATGCCGATCATATCCATGACCGGCTTATCTTCATCCGAATCATCAAATCGTGTCAGCTTAACCCCGATATCATCCGATACGATCGAACTGATGAAGAATTTCACCACGCGGGAAAGAATGTTGATGACAGGATGATCCAGGTTCGGCGCATTCACACCGCGCCACTGGTTGCCGATGTAGAAATCCTCGTTTTTTTCCACCGTCTCAAACAGTCCGATCGTTTCCTTGAATCTCTGCGCCTTTTCGTATTCGGCCCATACGCTCAGCGGCGTGATCTCACGTTTCATTTGCGTCATCTCCCGTTTGTTCATCGCCGGTATACCGCATCATATTTTCAAACTGCCGTGTCAGTTCTGCTTGGCTTGCTGTCATCGGATTTACGGACTGCGTTTCATTCCGCCGGGTCAGCTCTTGATGCAGTCTTTCCATTTCCCGTGTCAGGATATCAATGAGCCTGCAATAAGCCTCTCTTTCTTTCTTGCCAAAAAACATAAAAGCCTCCTACCATTCGTTTCCATAGTTCAAAAAGTCATCAATTCCGTTTTGCTGGGCAGCAAACTCGTCTTTTTCTTCGATTGTGTCCTGCACCCGAATCACCGACGACTGCTGACTGCGGATTCGGTTTGCAATCCCCAGCGCCATCACAAGATCATCGTGTTCCCCCTGCATCGCTTCGGCCCGTCCCCGTTCATTCTTCACAAACACCAGCATTTCCCGGATCGTGGCAGCATCCCGAAGATTCTCCGGTGCGTCACGCGCCATTTGCACCAACTCGGCAATCAGCTCCGGTCGTGTGCGGCTGTCTGTGCGAAAACCGAATTTCCTCTGCAGCTTGCCTGTGTAGGTATCCACCGCTTCCCGCGTATACTGTGCTGGATATCCAAGGCGGGTACACTCCTTTACCGGAAATGTCGAGAAATTCACTTCGATTCCAAGCAATGCAGTGTTGTAGTAATACCCAAGACACATCATCTGCCGCGCATATTCGTCTTCGTCAAACTTTTGGCATAAAACGGCGGCCTGCGCGCCGGTCGTATTGTCCAATACCTGTCCTGCAAAGTTGTCACATCCGTCTCCGGCCGTGTCCCCTCCCAGCACATACGGCACCCCCGGGCGCGGCTCGTCATAAATCACCACAGGCCCCCGCTCATCGTCCTGCATCCCTGTATAAATCAGCGTTTCTCCGCTGATCCGGTAGGTAAAGCATACACGGCGCAAAGGCGGCTGAAGAACAGCCAAACGCGCCGTCAGTGCCGCTTTGTCAAAAACACATTTGCCGGTAGTGATAAACGCTTCTTCCGGGCAGGCTGGATATTCCTGCCGGAATTGCTCGATGTCCCCGCCGCACAGGTTCTTGATTGCCCAGCGCCGCCAACTGATTTGGGCGTCATCCAGCTTGTAAACAGCACGAATTTCTTCCTCTTCTTTCGTCGCTTTAAAATCTGGCTCCGGCTGTCTGCGGTATTCGTCAAGTTCCCACCATGCGCAGAATACCGGAATGTAGTCCGATTCGCCTGCTACGGCGCTGTCCCAAAGCTTTTTGAAATAATCGAATCCGTTCGCGGTGCTCTCGATGATCACCATAGTGTCAGGATTCTGCGGCACTGCCTGCATCAGACCTGTCATTGTCGCCTTTACGTCGCCCGGCCAAAAAGCAAGCTCCGAAATATGCAGGTTTTGCAGTGTGTCGCTTCGGCCGATGCCGTCGCCGCCTGCGGTGAACACTTTAATGCGGCTGTTCAGTCCGGTGTTCCCGTCGGTGTTGAACACAAGCTCCTTTGCGTTGCTCGCCTTTTTTTCCGGCTGCATCTGCGGCGGCAATTCGCTGTAAAATCTCTTGCTCATCTCAAACAGATTGTTCGTCGCTTCGCTTTGGTGCGCAACGATCGCGCTTGTGATGTTTCGTTTCGTGCTTGTACGCTTAAAAATCATAGCTTCTGTCAGCGTGGAAAACCCCATTTGACGAGCTTTCAGGATGATTACACGCACAGGCTTTCCGGCTGCTGCCTGCCGCCTTATCGCTTCGTATAATTTGCACTGGGGCTGATTCAGCTTGAACGGAATCACTTTCGCATTTTTATCGCGTATCTTTAAGTATTTTTCGATATAGCGTTTCGTGTTGATCGCCATCACCATTCATCCCCCGCTACTTCGGCCAGATATTTTTCATAGCTTTCTGGTGCCGAATTTTCTGCGCGCTGTTCTCCTGCCGCTTTGGCTGATACTTCCGAAAGCGCACGCAGCATGTTCGACATTGCAAAATCGCTCGGTACGTTCTTGGCACGCTTTTCCCGTTCTGCCTGCAATTCTTTCGGCGCGTGCTCATCGGGATCCAGTTCTCCGTCTAGCAGGATGTTGTCGATTTCCTCCACCCTGCGCATATTCCGGTCTCCGCTTTGCAATCTGCGGATCATCATTTCTGTGCTAAGACGCGCGCCCTCTGCCGCTTTGCTTGCAATCTGCCGTATGTTTTCCTCCCGTGCCTGCGCCCATAAACTGCGCTGCCCGCTTTCATCCAGCTTTTCCGCTTCTTTTTTCCAGGTACGCAGCGTGCTTTCCGGCACGCCGTGTTTTTTTGCTATGTCAGATAAATTGTCGCAGATCAGCAGGTCACACATGCAGGCGGTTTTCTTTGCTTCGCCCCACTTTCGCCCTCGTTGACGGCCTTTCACGGTATTTTTCCTGTACCGCGGCACGCCCGCCACCTCCTTTTCCCCCTCTGTCTCTATTTTCGCGCAACTTTTCGTCCGAAACCATACCAAACTTTTGCAAACGCCGTATCCAAGATGCAGCGCAAAAAATATAAAAAAAGCACCGGGACGTGGGGAACGTTCCGGTGCTTTTCTGCTGCTCCAAATGGCAAGGGCGGCCATCGGGCAAATTTATTATGCGCGATTGTCCCCCGACTTTGCAATCTTTTTTGTGGGGGAATCTGTGATTTTTCTTTTTTCCGGCGGAAAAAGCCCGCTTTGCGCCGCATGAAATGCTATCGTCATCAGCGCTTCTCGCTTCCATGCGTAGTAGGTGTTGCGTGCAACGCAGATCGTCTCCATGACCGTTTCTTCTTTTTCCCCCTCAAAATAGCGCAGCACAAGTAGGCGGACCCTTGCAGGTTCGCCCGTATCGTCGTATTCCGTCATCGTCTGTTCGATCGCCGCGCACCATGCCGCCGCCTGCGGATCCGCGCGTTTTTTCAAGCCCCTGTATTGCCGCAGCCTCGCTTCTACTTCCCGCAATACCTTTTTGCGCATTCTTTGTCCTTTCCTGCCGTCCCCCTCACGGCACTTTTTATTGCCCTTTGATCGCGATGCTTAATTTATCTGTATCACATAGATTTTAAAATCAAGATCCGCGAACTTTCGCAGCAGCTGCTCTTTTTGCCGTTCCTTTTGATACTGCTTCAAATATTCTATTTTT
>JAHHSK010000029.1 GCA_020025255.1 Ruthenibacterium sp.
TTATGACGGAACATCTGGAGCACTGTGTCCGCACCGGCTTTGAAACCGGCAACGCTGACCGTGCCATTGAGGATTTGAAAAAGGCACTGGAGCAGTTTTCCAAAATGAAATAAAAGGCTGCGCATCTGCGTTCATCCTGCTTCCCCTTTGTTTTTTCGATAAAATCATTTTGATATCAAAACATTTGTGGTCTTATGTCCTATTGTTCAAACAGTCCGGGTCTGTACCGGCTTGTGCTTGCAAAAGTAAAAAATGCCGCTGCGTGGTACACGCAGCGGCATTTTTCACTTTTTACAGATTGGGTGCAATCATTCTTTCCGCTAAGGAACTTCCCGCTATCTTGTTTCTCTTTCCATTGCAGGACGATACCATTGCTTTTCTGTCAGCACCGCATCCGCCCTGCAATCATGTGCCTCGCATATCAGCGTTTGGGAAAGCATCTTTTCTCTGCACAATATTACCTGAAACGCCTGCGGGGCTTTTTTCAAAAAGCGGTCATAGTATCCTCCGCCATATCCAAGGCGCGTGCCATCCGGCGCTGCGCAAAGGCATGGGATCACACACAGTTCTAAAGTTTGCGGCAGCTGCCGGGGCGTTTCGGCATCCGGTTGTAAAATCCCGTACATCCCCACATGCAGCTCTTCGATCCTTTGGATGATATGTGCATGCATCACCCCTTTTTCGGTGCACAGCGGCACACAAAGCGTTTTGCCCTGCTGTATTGCCGCCTTCAAAATGGCTCGGGTATCGATTTCATCCTCTCGGCCCACAAAGCAAAACACCGTCTGTGCCTGTTTCCATTCTGCACTTTCCAGCAGCCGCTGCGCAATGCTTTGGGATGCATCCCGCGTATACTGCGCGTCCAGCTGCGCAATGCGCGCCTTCATCTGTTGTCTCAGCTGTTTTTTTGCATCTTTCATACAAGTTCACACCGGGTCGTCTTTCGGCAGAGCATCGCTCTGCGAAAAATCCTCGCGATCGAGTGTCAGATTCGGATTATAGTACGGGTCCCGCAGCAGGCTTTCGCCATAGCGTTCCTTCATGCGCCGCCGCTCGCCGTCGAACCGTTCCTTTGCCGCGCCTTTGGTATCCAATCCGCGGCTTTTGCTTTCATAATGGTACAGCTCTGCATACGGCGTATACAGGATACGGTATCCGCTGCTGCGTACGCGCAGACAAAAATCCACATCATTGAACGCCACGGTGAATCCTTCATCCAGCCCGTTCACCTCATCATAGACCGAAGCCTTTACCATGAGGCAAGCTGCCGTCACTGCGGATAGATCCTGCACGGTTGATGCGCGGAACATATATCCGCTGCCGCCGCGCCTTGCATATTTATGGCTGTGGCCTGCATATCCGCCCAGCCCGATAATCACACCCGCATGCTGAATGGTATCATCCGGATAATAGAGCTTTGCACCTACTATGCCGACCCCCGGCTGCACGCACAGCGAAAGCATTTCCGAAAGCCATGCGGCATTGATCACTTCCACATCGTTATTCAGCAGCAGCAGGTATTCACCGTTTGCATACCGGCGTGCAAAATTATTGATTGCGCTGAAGTTAAAGCCGCCCTCATACCGCACGACGCGGCAGTTGGGATGATCGCGTTCGATTGCCTCATAATAACGGAACGTTGCATCCTGCACCGAGTTGTTTTCGATCACAATGATTTCATAATTCGGATACGACGTTTTTTCAAAGATCGAGCGCAGTGCCTTGTCCAGATCGTCGATGTGATCCTTGTTCGGGATCATAATCGAGACGAGCGGTTCACCCTCGATTTCATATTCCACCTTATAGGTGCTGGGGAACAGGCCGTCCACGACCGCCGCCTTTGCGCCGGTGCGCGCAAGATGATCCGCTATGGCGCGCTTTGCCGCGTTGGCCACATACGGCTTTGCCTGCGTGCCCGCCGAAGTGGATGCCGCATGCACACGCCAATAATACAACACCTTTGCAATATGCTGCGGCACCGTGTGCTCGGAAAGCTTCAAAAACAGGTCGTGATCCTGACTGCCGTCACATTCCGGGCTAAGGCCTCCCACCGCGTCGAACAATTCTTTTGTAAACACAGAAAAATGGCAGATGTAATTGCAGCAGTTGAGATAATCCGGGGCAAAATCCGGTTTGAAATGCCCCGTAATGGGCCGGCGGATATCGCTTGTGAAAAGTGCTTCATCGCTGTAAAGGAACTGTGCGCCTGTTTCATGCACCGCTTTCATCATCTCATACACAGCGTGCGGTGCCAATACGTCATCATGATCGGCAAGCCCAATGTATTTTCCGCCTGCAAGTGCCGCCGCCGCATTCGTATTTGCAGAGATCCCTTTGTTTTCCACCTTGATGTATCGAATCCGTGTCTCTTTCGTTCGGTATTCCTCCACCGTTTTGGCAACATCGGCATGCTGCGCATCGCTTGCATCGGCCAGACACAGTTCCCAGCATGGACAGGTCTGCGCCAATACGCTGTCCAATAGCTCCCGCAGGAATTTCTGCGGGGTATTATACAGCGGGACGCAGATGCTGATCGTTTCCCAGCCGAGGGCACGGTAATCCAGCGCGCGCTGTGCACAAAGTGTTTCTTTTTTCGGCAGGAAACGTCCCTTCTTGCTTCCAAAGCGCCGTTTGCAGAAAGCGGCTGCCCGCCGAAGGGTCGAAACCGCCCCTTCGGTGCGCATCATATCAACGAAAACAGCTGCCAGCTCGCGCAGGCGTTTGATTTTCAGATTCATACGGCTTCTCCTTTATATCCGAATTCGGTTCACGATTTTGATCATTGATATCCGTAGTTTTCATATAAAAGCGTCAGGTGCGGATTATAGTACGGGTCGCCGCGCTGCATCAGCTCCGCATACCGTGCACGAAACCGTTCGCGCTCTGCCTCATACCGTGCCTGCCGCGGCCCGCCGCAGTTTGTATCATCGCCGCGGCTTTTGCTTTCATGGTGCACTGCACACGCAAACGGCGTCATCACATTGCACAGCCCCTTTTCCCACAGACGCAGGCAGAAATCGACATCGTTATATGCAACGGCAAAGTGTTCTGCATCCAGCCCGCCCACCGCGTCATACAGTTCCTTTTTCACCATAAGGCACGCGCCCGTCACGGCACAGAAATTCTGCGTTGTGGCAAGCCGGTTCATATCCCCGGCACTCGCGCGCGGATGACCTTTATGCGAATGCCCCGCGCTGCCGTTGATGCCGATGAACACGCCTGCATGCTGAATCGTATCATCCGGGTAAAACAGCTTTGCCCCTACTGCGCCCACATCGCCGCGCTGCGAATAGGAAAGCAGTTCGCGGACGAAATCCGGCGTTTCCACTTCAATATCGTTATTGAGCAAAAGCAAATGACTGCCCAGAGCAAACTGTGCGCCGAAGTTATTGATCGCGCTGAAATTGAATTTGCCCTCATAACGCACCACACGGCATGCCGGATACTGCTTTTGCGCCTGTTCATAGTATTCAAAGGTCTTAGGGTCTTCGGAATTGTTTTCAATGATGATCACTTCCATGTCGTCCCACCCCGCAAAGCGGTACAGCGTTTCAAGGCAGCGCGAAAGATCTTCGATATGATCCTTGTTCGGGATCAGTACCGACACGCGCCCGGGCTTTGTGATTTCATACCGGATCCGATAAGCGCCCGGGCTTTGCGTTACCGGTGTCACCTGACCCGGCGTGCCAAGGCGTTCCAGCTGGGCGGCGATCGCCCTTGCCCCTGCCTGCACGGCGTACGGCTTTGCCTGCATGCTGCTTGCCGTGGATGCATCATGGCTGCGCCACCAGTACAGGATTTTCGGGATATGGACAACATGGCGCGCCTGCTGCGTCAAACGCAGGATCAAATCAAAATCCTGCGCCCCGTCAAATTCCGCACGCTCTCCCCCGCCTGCTTTTTCCAGCAGTTCACGGCTGAATACCGAAAGATGTGTGATGTAATTGCATCCGCGCAGTGAATCGGGGGAAAAACCCGGTTTATAGTGATAGCGCAGCGCCTTTTTCAGCCGTGCATCCAAAACCACTTCATCCGAATACAGAAAATCCGCATCCTCTTCGTTGATTTTTGTCACCACATCAAACAGCGCACTCGGAGTAATGACATCATCATGATCCAAAAGCGCAAAAAAATCCCCGCTCGCCGCCGCAAAGCCTGCGTTGGTATTTTCGGATATCCCTTTGTTTTGCGCAAGGCGCACATAGCGGATGCGCTGATCGGAAAAGCTGCGCACGGTTTTTTCCACATCTGCATGCGCTGGGTCCGAAGCATCCGCAAGCACCAGCTCCCAATTTGCATAGGTTTGCCGGAGCACGCTTTGGATCATTTCCCGCAGGAATTTCCTGGGCGTATTATACAGCGGAACCACAACCGAAATCAGCGGCCTTTTTTCAAACACCGCCGCGCGCTGTGCCGGCAGTTCCCGGCGCAGCGGCAGTTCCAGACGAAAACGCTGGATCTCCCCCGTCGTCATCAGGCTGATGCGCACGGAAATTTCGCGCCAAAGTGCTTGCGCCCCGCGCGTTTTCAGGCAGGCAAGCGCCCGGCGGGAAATACTTTTGAAATGTTCCGGCTGAATCGTGCGCAAAAACGCCTTTCCCACAGAATCCTTTTCGGCCGGATCCTGCACTTTATTTTGCTGCGCCATAAAAATCCCCCTTTTTTCGACAGAACAACGCGGCCCGGCTGCCGGCGGTATCGCACAGCAGCCGGAAACCGCGTTGTCATCACACTCTGCGTCGGCTTTTACTCATTGTTTTCGCCCAGTGATTTATAGGCGGCGCACACCTGTGCCGCGTCGCCGTCCATTTTCACCCGGCCCTTTTCCAGCCACGTCACCTTGTCACACATCCGCTCGATCTGTTCGATCGAATGGCTGACCAGCAGAACGGTGGTGCCGCCGCTCATCAGCTGATGCATGCGTTCTTCACATTTTTCCTGGAAGCGGAAATCGCCCACGGAAAGGATCTCGTCCGCGATCAGCACCTGGGGGGTGGTAATGGTTGCAATCGCAAAAGCAATGCGCGCCACCATTCCCGAAGAATAGTTCTTCAGCGGCACATCCAGAAACTCGCGCAGTTCACTGAATTCTACAATCTCATCAAATTTTTCATCAATGTATTTCGGCGTAAGCCCCAAAACCGTACCGTTGAGATAGATGTTTTCCCGCGCGGTGAGGTCCATGTCAAACCCTGCGCCCAGTTCGATCAGCGGAGCCACGCTCCCGTTTACGCTGACCGAACCGCTTGTGGGCTTGAACACTCCGGAAATCACCTTTAACAGCGTGGATTTCCCCGAACCGTTCAAGCCGACGATCCCGCGGAATTCCCCTTTTTCGACGTGCATCGAAACATCGCGCAGTGCATAAAATTCTTCAAACTGCAATTTCCCCTTCACTGCTGCAAGCAGATACTCCTTGAGACTTTCATGCTTTTCCTTTGCCATGTTGAAGCACATGGAAACATTATTCACTTCGATCATATTCATATCTGCCACTCCTTTAAATGTGCAGGACAAATTTATCCTGCTGACGGCGGAATACGATCAGCCCAAGCGTCAAAGCAATCAGCGCGCACAAAGCACACACCCAGATCATATTTACCGACAAAAGCTCCCCGTCCAGTACGGTTTTTCGAAAACCGGTGATATACCAATACAGCGGATTGAAGCGGATCAGGCTCTGCATATTCATGGTGTGACCCGCAATCACAATATCCCCCATTTGTGCGGGATCATAGAAGATTGCGGAAAAATACATCAGTGCCGTGGTAAATACCCCCCACAGGTGCATCACATCACGAAAGAACACCGTTGCTGCCGAAAGGATCAGCCCGATTCCCAGTGTAAACACAAACAGCGTCAGCAGCGGATACAAAGCAAGGAACGCCGTCATATGCAGCTTTGCCCCGGTAAACAGCATTACAAGGATCAGGGCAATGAACGAAAACAGGCAGTTCACCAATGCGAAGCACACGCGCTCCAGCGGGAAAATATATTTTGGGATATATACCTTTTTAATTAAAGGCGCAGCAGAAAGCATGCTGCTCATCGCACTGCCGGTGCCTTCACTGAAAAAATTGAACAGCAGCTGGCCGATTAAAAGATAGACAGAGAAGTTTTCGATTCCTGCCCCGCGCATATCAAAAATGGAAGAGAATATGAGCACCATAACGATGTTCATCAGCAGCGGGTTGAGCACGCTCCACAAAACCCCCAAAACACTGCGGCGGTATTTCAGCTTGAAATCGCGCCCAATGAGGTTTTGCAGCAAATAGCGGTAACGCCAGAAATCCTTGATATATGCTTTCAGCATGTGCATCCGAGCTTACCACCTTTCAAAAAATGTATACTGCTGCTCGTTAAAGCCCTTGTGTTCCTTATCTTTCGCAGAAAGCAGGATCTCACCGTCTATTTCGGGCCATACGATCCCAATTTCCGGATCATCCCACTTTACCCCGCCTTCGGACGAAGGATCATAAAAATCGGTGCATTTGTAGGTGAATTCCGCTTCGTCAGAAAGAACCAGAAAGCCGTGTGCAAAGCCCTGCGGGATGTAAAACTGCCTTTTGTTTTCTGCGGAAAGCGTAACGCCCACCCATTTGCCGAACGTTTCGCTGTTCGGGCGGCAATCGACTGCAACATCGAAAACCTCCCCGCTGACAACCCGTACCAGCTTGCCCTGGGTATGCTCTTTTTGAAAATGCAGCCCGCGCAGCACACCCTTGGAACTTTTGCTTTGGTTATCCTGTACAAACGGGCCGCAGATGCCTGCTGCCGCAAATTCGCGTTCTTCAAATGTTTCCATAAAATAGCCGCGGCTGTCCCCAAATACGGTGGGCTCAATAATCAGTACCCCGGGGATTTCCGTGCGGATAAAGTTGAATTTTCCCATATCAAAAAAGTCCTCTCTCGTGATCTTCCTTTTATTGGCATTTCCAGACAATAAACCTATTATAGAATATCACAAAAGGCGCCGGCTTTCAAGTTATTGTACCGTTTCGCCGCACCGCAGGCATAAAAACAGCGTATGCAAAATTGCATACGCCGCTTTGTGTTATTCCTTATGCTGTGCAAAAAATTCTTCCGGGTTCACATAACGTCCTTCGCGAAGCACTTCCACATGCACATGATGATCCAAAGCACTTTCAACCGGTATTTCACCCAGTACTCCGATCGGTTCGCCGGGCTTTACCTGATCGCCCGCCTTCACTGTCACCTGTGCAAGACCGCATAACCGCATTTGGATATCCTCCTGCCGAAGCTCGACGATATTCCCCCACTGCGGATCCATTTTCACATCCACAACCTGAGCCGCTGCCGGTGCCGCCACCGGCGTGCCTTTTTCACCGGCAATATCCATGCCGTTGTGCGTGCGCCAGTCATTCAGCGTGTCATCGTAAACCAATTCATCCCCGCTGAAGCCCTGCAGCTTTTCGCCCTGGGTCGGCAATGCAAATGAGGGCGGTTCCACAGGATGCTGCTGTGCGGATTCGTTTGGCGTTTCGGATGCAGCGGATAACTTTGCAGGCGCAGAAGATGCATTCTGCTGCTTGGGCTGCGATGAGGATGCACTCGGTGATTCGGATTGCGCAGAGGATTCGCTTGGTGCCAGCGGCACATCCTGTTTCTTTTCCTCTGCCGGTGCGTGCGGTTCGTGCTGCCACGGAATTTCCTCCTCCACGTTCATCGGCTGGCGATACTGCGGCGGCTGCGATGGCGCATTCAGGGTATCCAGCATATTGCCCACGGCAAAGAAGCCGGCTGCCGCAGCACCTGCAACCACAAGCGTCAGTGCGACATAAAAGCCCTTGCCTTTCCAGAAGCTGCCGGAGCTTTGTTCGTTCTTCATTCTTTTTTCCTCCCTGCCGTTTTTTCAGGCGGCCTTTCCCCGCCTGATTCCCGCGGCCTGTGATACTAGTATTTTGAACGTTCCGCTGCGGAATATTCACATTCGAGGAAAAGATAAAATTTTACAATTCCGCCTCTTTTGTTCGCCGCTGTGCGCTTGCCTTTTTGCGCAGAACAACGTACAATAATATAAATCCTTCCCCGCTTTTACGCAAAGCGTTCATACTGTTAAAGGAGCATGCTTCATGAATCTGAAACGATATCTTTCCATAGCCGCCGATGTCGACTCGGCTCTGCGAAGCGGCAAGCCGGTTGTTGCATTGGAAAGCGCGATCCTGGCCCATGGCATCAAATACCCGGATAACCTTGCCTTCGCACAGCATTTGGAGCAAAGCGTGCGTGACGAAGGCGCAGTTCCCGCCACGATTGCCGTTATGGACGGCATTCTGAAAATCGGCATGAGCCGCACGGAATTGGAAACACTGTGCAAATCAGCGGATGCGGTACGCGTTTCACGGCGGGATCTGCCTGTCATGGTTGCCCAAAAGCGCACCGGCGCTGCAACCGCTTCTTCTGCTATGATCCTGGCACGGCTTGTGGGCATCCCGGTTTTTTCCACAGCCTCCATTGGCGGCGTTCATCGCGGGGCGCAGTTTTCTATGGATATCAGTGCCGATTTGCAGGAACTGCGCCAAACCTCGATTCTTGTCGTGTGCTCCGGCGCAAAAATGAGTCTGGATATCGGCTTGACGCTGGAATATCTGGAAACCATGGGCGTTCCGGTTCTGGGGCTGCGCACACACGATTTCCCGGCTTGTCTGTGTTCCAAAAGCGGCTTTTCGGTCGATCACCGCATCAAAGATGAAACGGAAGCGGCGTGGATCGCCAAAACAAAATGGGATCTTGGGCTTGCGGGAGGATTGCTGATCTGCAATCCTGTACCGGAATCGGATTCTATGGAGTACAGCCAAATGGAAAATCTGGTCGAACGCGCTATCGCACAGGCTAAGGAGGCCGGCATCCGCGGAACCGCTTTGACGCCCTATTTGGTAGACCGCATCTGCTCTATGACGGATGGCCGCGCACTGCAAGCGATTCAAAAGCTTGCCTGTGCCAATGCACGCACAGCTGCCCGCATCGCCGCCGCTTATGCACATCTGTAACTTTCCAACGCATATTTTTTAAGGAACGAGGTATAATCAATGGACACCTGTAAAAACTGCGGCATGCCGCTGGATGACCCCGATGCCGAGCTGTGCCCTGCCTGCCGCACGCAAGCATCCGCCCTGCCGCGTGCGCGCCGCGCAGCGCATGCCTCCCATGCACGCCGCACGCGAATGGACCGCACAACGCGCAGCATGCTGATCCTTACAGGGATTCTAAGCGTTATTCTTGCGGTGCTGTGCATCACGGCAACTGTGATGTATGACCGCTATAATCCCGAAAAATTTCTGGCGGCTTTGGATTCTGCACTGGCAAAAAGTGATGTCGGCGCGCTCAAGCCCATGCTTACGGGCGCAAATCTTGCTGTTTCGGACGAAGGAACGCTGACCTTGTGCCGCGCCTTTGCACAGCAAGCGGATCGAAACAAACTCTGCGCACAGCTGGAAGCACAAATCATCGATGAAAGCTACACCGGTGATTTTCCTGCGCTTGCCATAGAAAAAGAGCCGGTCTTCTTCGGCTACTGCCGCTATCGCGTTTGCGTCCACAGCGTCAGCTTGCTGTTGAATGCCCCGGCACAGAATTTGGTGCTGTCTCTCGATGGCATACCGCAAAACGGAACGCACAGCGAAAAAGGGATCTTATATGAAAATCTGTTTCCCGGTTCTTACACCGTATCCGTCACCGGAACGACCGCAGCCGGCCAAAGCGTGACGGGAAGCGATGTCACCCTTACGCTTTTCGACCCCAGCGAACCCGCTTTGTTTGCCGGTGCTCTTCCCATTGGAGCGGTCAAGGTTTCCGGCTGCCCCAGCGATGAGGCTGTCATCACACTGGATGGCACTCCGCTTGCCGATAAGCCGTCCGGCGGGGTGATCACGCTGCCGCAGATTGCACTGGGCAGCGAGATCGGGATGTCCTATACCTCGCCTTGGGGGTCTGTTACCACAGCCTCGGTTCAATTCACCGATGTCAGCGTATCGGAACTGAGCTTTCAAAACTTTGTAACTCAGGGCGGTGCCCCCGCGCCGGATGCACTCAACTCCCTGCTTACCGCACACCTTGCCACCTACTATGATGCACTGACGCATCAAGATACCGCGCTCATTTCCGGCTGTACTGCCGATTATAAAAATCATCTGGCCGAAGGGCTGGCTTCCGAAACGCACAAGCAGAATATCTATGCGCTGAAATCCGCCGCATGCCGCCCCGAAGCGATTAAATTCGTTGAAGAAAACGGCAGTGCCCGCGCTTCCTGCTATGCACGCATTGAGTATTCTACGCTGAATCGGGAATCCAACCAGGAAACCCAGCACACCGAATATCGCGTATTCGCCCTGATTTGGCAGGACGGCTGGAAGGTATCTGGTTCTGCCGCTTCCACGCAGGAAGCCTTTGACGGCGGAGCCGTGGATGTTCTGCCATAAAAGCATCCGTGATGCAAGTGATACTTGTGCGTCCAACGGATCGGAATCAAAAAGGCGGAGCACTTTGGGATATCCCAAAGTGCTCCGCCTTGATTTTTTTCTGTTTTGTATCGGTTGAATGCGCATGGGTGTCCGCTTTTTAAGGCAGACACATCGTACTGCCGCTGTTGCGCAAAACACATCCCGCTTTGGTTTACTATTGCGCTGGATCTGTGTGCAATTCCTTTGTATTCTTTTTCTGTGGTATCGGATACAGGCCAATCGGCTCGATCACCGCACAGAAATATTGATCCAATTCCTCCGGTGTTTGCTGCATGCGCCCTTTGATCCACCAATTTACCATTTCAACAAAACTGCCCGTGATATGATTCATCAAAAAATCCTGCGGAACAACGGTGCCGATCCCGGTTTGCCGGATCACAAAACGGCTTTGGATCAGTTGCGCCATGCTGTCTTTAAAATATTGCAAAAAGAAATCACTGCTTTTACAGGAAAGTAATCCAAGGATGTTGTTGTCATTTTTCTTCAGATGCTGCAGCAAATGACAAAACACGGATTGCGAGGGGCGATCGTGTGAATGGGAGCTGTCGGAATGGGCGGAATCGATCGCACTGCTGATGATATGGCCAAAGAGTTCTTCACACACAGATTTGAGCAGATCATCTTTCGTCTCGAAATGCGAATAAAAGGTAGTGCGCCCCACATTCGCCGCATCAATAATGTTCTGAACCGTTATATTGTTGTAATTCTTTTCCGCCAACAATTTGGTAAACGCGCCGTAAATAGCCTGTCTTGTTTTCTTTTGTCTGCGATCCATGCATGCTCCTCCGGTACAGATAAGCGAAAATGTTCCATAACAAACAGATCAAGGACATCATCCATTGAACTGCATCCTTTTGCTGTTTACAATGATAACGAACAATTTGTTCGCTATCGAACTAATCGTACAGAAAGCAGAAGGGAATGTCAACATGATATCTTCATTCCATGGTAAAAAAATAAATGCAAAAGAAAAATCCGCCGTTCTTTTGGCGGTGTTTGCGGCCGCCTTATATTCGCTGAATTCGCCCATTTCCAAGCTGCTGCTCAGCGAGGTTTCCTCTGCCATGCTGGCCGGGATCCTGTATCTGGGCGCCGGGATCGGTCTTGCACTGGTTCGATTCATTCAAAAGCAAATGGGGGCTGTCAATCGGGAAAAGCGGCTTTCCAGAAGCGATGCTCCTTATACAGCAGCTATGGTTGTTTTGGATATTGCCGCACCGATCTGCCTGATGTTCGGGCTAATTATGACCCGTGCCGAAAATGCCTCTCTGCTGAACAATTTTGAAATCGTTGCCACTTCCTTGATTGCATTTTTTATTTTTAAGGAAAAAATATCCAGACGGCTTTTTGCTGCCATTTTGTTTGTCACACTCGCCAGTGTGATTTTGACGGTAGAAAACGCAAGCAGCTTTCAATTTTCTTTTGGTTCGCTTTTTGTCTTGCTGGCCTGCGTTTGCTGGGGTTTTGAAAACAACTGTACCCGCAAGATTGCCGATAAGGATCCGCTTGAGATCGTGGTCATCAAAGGCTTCGGTTCGGGATTCGGCTCGCTGGCGATCGCGTTTGCCGTCGGGGAACATCTGCCAAAGCTGAATTATATCCTCTATGGGTTGCTTTTGGGCTTTGCAGCCTATGGGTTAAGTATCTTTTTCTATATTCATGCCCAACGAATCCTGGGTGCCGCCAAAACAAGCGCATATTATGCGGTATCGCCCTTTATCGGCGTTTTTCTGTCCTTGCTCTTATTTCAGGAAATGCCCGGGGTTTCTTTTTGGATCGCACTGTCCATTATGGCACTTGGAACTTACCTTGCCTCTACGGATTGACAAAATCGAACCTTTGCCGCTGTGCATTGTTTTTAAGCACTTCTGTTTCGTCTCCGATTCCTTTCATCTGACGCTTTTATCCGATTGCCTTCACTTTCCATATGGATTGTGCAAGCCTTGCTGCTCCCCATGCTGCATCCTGCCGTGCGGGGATCATCGTCAGCCCGGGAAGCTGCAGCTGCAGCTGGACCTTCAGCTTTTTTTGCAGCAATTCATCCTTTAAAAGCACACTTCCTGCCAAAGCCAACTCTCCCTGAAGCATCGGAAGCCGCATTGAAACCGCTTTCACCAGCCGAAGCAGTTCTCTTACGGCATGGTCATAAATTGCCAATGCCGCACGATCTTCTTGGGCCGCCGCATCCGGAAGCAGCCGAGCCAATGCCGCAATATCCTTTTTGCTGCTTTGGGGCGCGTAAACAAATGCAAGAAGTTCCTCCATGTTTCGAATCCCCAATTCTTGAAAAACTGCCCTCGTCAAACAGGTTGCAGGCCCTCGCCCATCCTCTGCCTGAACCACAGCTCGCAGCACATCCCTTCCCATAGCATAGCCGCTTCCCTCGTCGTCGATCCGATGTCCCATGCCGCCAGCCCGTACCTCATACCCCTCTGCTGTGCGGCCCGCACAGATCGATCCCGTTCCTGAAATCAAAAGCATCCCTTCCGGGCGGCCCAGTGCACCCGCAAGGGCAGCAACATGATCGCCTGTAATATACTTCTGTCCGTGGAATCCGGCTCTTTCCAAGCTTTGTTCCAGCAATGCTTTAGCGTGCGGGTTGCTTACCCCCGCAGCTCCGATGCACACCGCAGCCAGCTGATCTGTCCCTGCCTGTACTGCTGCATGCTGCAAAATATCACAAAGAACCGCTTGCACTTGCTCCTTCGTTTCACTGTTGGGATTCAACGCGCCGCTTTTTATCCGGAACATCGGGCGGCCTTTGGGATCGATCGCTTGTGCCAGCGTCTTCGTTCCCCCACCATCCACACCAAGCAGATAAATCCCCATAGTTTCATCTCCTTCCGCCTAGCCGCAGCTTTCCGGGTGCCGGTGCCCCAAGAAGTACCTGCTTTACAGCATGAAACGACAACGGCGTATATTCAAAAGCTGCCAATTTCCAAACTGTTTCGGGAAGCTCCAATAAATCGTATGGATTTCGCAGGGCCACCGCGATCACCAGCCGATCCGCAGCACACAACGCACGGATCAACTCCAGCTGTCCTTGATTCAAGTGTCCGTTGTAGCTCCCCGCCACTACGGTCTGTCCGGGACGGCTTGCCCGCAGTGCTTCCTGTATCTGCTTTTTTTCAGGCTGCACCGGTGTCACAATGAAATTTGCACCAAAGCTTTGTGCCAGCACCTGCGCAAAAGTTTTGCCATCATCCGGCGCACTGGATGCAAATGTCGCCCGATATGCCGGGCAGCCCAAAAACAAGGTGTGCTCGTTCACTTCAGGCAGGGGACCGTTTTCATCCAGACGGGTAATAGCAGCCTCCATCATTTTTCGGGCTGCCGTTCGGTGCCGTTCACATCCCACTTCATTCCAATCGGCCGAAGCCTCGGCAAAGCGTTTTTTCGCCGCAAGTACATGTTCCACAGCCTGATCCACACGCTCCATAGGCAACGAGCCATCCTCTACCGCAGCAAGAGCCATATCCAGTGCCTCCAATGCCAGCTTTGGAGTATGCGAAATGCATCCCAGATCAAGCCCCGCTTTCAGTGCAGCTACAAATCCTTCCGGTGTACCGTAATGATCCTGTATCGCGCTCATTTCAAAGCAATCGGAAACAATCAGCCCTTGAAAGCCCAGAGTGTCTCGCAGCAATCCTTGCAAAACAGCCGAAGACATGCTGGCTGGAAAGTGCTTATCCAAACGGGGAAACAAAATATGTGCTGCCATAATAGCAGGAACCTTTTGCTCAATTGCATGAATATACGGAATCAGTTCACAGCACATTAGCTCCTGCTGTGTTTTCTCTACCCGCGGCAGCCCCAAATGACTATCCACACTTGTATCTCCATGGCCGGGAAAATGCTTTGCCACCGGCATTACCCCTGCCTCCAAGCAGCCTTGAATCGAAGCCGCCGCAAATTTCGCAACCTCTTCCGGATCACTTCCATAAGCCCTCACCCCAATTACCGGGTTTTGAGGATTGGTATTCACGTCCAAAACCGGTGCCAAATTACAGTTGATTCCTAAAGCCGCCAGCTCACATGCCGTATACTGTGCCGCGGTTCGAACCTGAGCCGGATCTCCCGTTGCAGCCAACGCCATTGCCGAGGGAAAGGAAACAGCATCTTCCGGCAAACGGGAAACCACGCCTCCCTCCTGATCGATACACAAAAACGGCAATATCCCAGTCGCCTTGAAAATCTGCTGCCGAAGCTGCTGGCACAAATTTTTCAGCTGCGCTGCGGATTCCACATTGTGCGAAAACAAAATGATATTTCCCGCTTTGTATTCTTCAATCAGGCGCAACGCATCCGAATCAGGAACCGTACCCGGAAAACCAAACATGATCAGCTGACCCAGTTTTTCTCGTACCGTCATAAAAAAGCATCCCTTCATTGATAAAGATGAAAAGCCCTTTTCTCCTTTTGGAAAAGAGCCTCCTGCTTGCATATTGATCCAGCAGCTGCATTAAAGACCCCCAGCTGTGCACCGGACAATCCTTTCAAAGCACCGGCATTTTATTGTGCCTGTGACCGGATGTTCCGCAAAACTTCCAATGCATACGACTCGGATTGCAAAACAGCCCTTTCTCCGCTCTGCTTGCGGCCTATATAATTGTCTGTTTTCAATGCTGCACAAGAAAATCAAACCCTTTGTGCCCTGCGGCGCATCCCCATGCGCCGCAGGGCAGCCATACTCCCAAAACGAACCAAGGCCCGGTGCAGCCTGCGGCAAGAACCGCCTGTGCTTCATCGTATATGCTTCAGGGCAAGGAAATCTTTCCCAATACCGCAGCTTTTTTCGCTCCCGTCACCGAAGGCATTGCAGAAGGCACGCCGCGCAATGTGCAGTCTGCCAGCAGTGCAAACGCCACTGCTTCCTTAGCGTCACTGTTCATGCCAAGCTCCTCCTGTGTCTGTATGCGGATTTTGCAGGGTGAAAGTTCCTTTTGCAAAAACGACCGCAAAGTGAGATTATAGCTTCCTCCGCCGCCCAAAATCATACGGGAAGGCCGCACCCACGCCGGAACAAACTCACGCACGGCTTGAGCAATGCTGCGTGATGTAAGAGCAGTAGCCGTTGCTATCAGGTCCGGGCCTGTGAGTGCAAGTTTTTGGCTTTTTTCCCAAATTGCATCAACGTAATCTGCGCCGAACATCTCACGCCCGGTGCTTTTCGGCGGCAAAGCCGCAAAGTAAGGATGCCTCATCAGCTCATCCAGCAGCACCTTGCATACCTTACCCTGTGCAGCGATGCTGCCCCCTTGATCCATAGTGCAGCGGCCATTCGTAAGCCGGGTCATCAATCCGTCGATCACCATATTTCCCGGACCTGTATCGAAGGCAAAAACATCGGTTGTTTTGCATCCGGCAGGCAAAACTGTTAAGTTTCCAATTCCTCCGATATTCTGCAAAAGCACAGATTCTTCCGCGCTTCGATACAACAGAAATTCAGAAAAAGGAACCAACGGTGCCCCCTGTCCTCCTGCTGCCAGATCAGCAGGCCGAAAATCGGAAACACAGGGGATTCCTGTGCGCTGTGCAATAACATTGCCGTCCCCAAGCTGTATCGTAAACGGCGGTGATCCATTTGGCTCGTGCCATACCGTTTGACCGTGAGATCCAACCGCATCTATTTCAGACGGTGTCAATCCCGCTTTTCGGATCACATTCAATGCAGCCTGAGCATAAAGTTCCCCAAGCTCCATATGCAACCTTCCCAACAGCGAAACCGTAGCCGTCTGCGGTTGAAATGCTTGAAAAATCCGGCGGCGCATCGTTTCTTCAAACGGCGTATTGGAAAATGCCAGCAGCTGTGCTGATACCGCTTCATCCTGACCCTGGATGCGTACAACCGCTGCATCGATGCCATCCACGGAAGTTCCCGACATCAGCCCTACCAAGATTCGGACGGGCCGGTCCCGCAGAGGGAAAAATGCACGGCGGTTCAACCCTTTACTGCGCCAATGGTGACGCCCTCCAAAAAATACTTTTGCAAACTGAAAAACAATATGAACATGGGCAGTGCCGAAATAGTGGCGCCGGCCATCATCGGTGCAAAATATGTAGTATTTGCAAACTTAAAGGTTTTCAACCCTACTTGAATCGTCTGCATATAGTCCTTGCTCGTCATCAAAAACGGCCAGAAAAAATTATTCCAGCTGCTCATAAACGTCAGGATCGCCATGACCGCCAATACGGTTTTGGATAGCGGCAGAATGATTCTCCAATAAATCTGCATCTGGTTGCAGCCTTCGATCTTAGCACATTCAATGATTTCTGTCGGCAGGCTGGACATGAACTGCTTGCATAAAAACACATTGTAGGCTGTAACAAAGGTGGGTGCCACCAATGCCGCATAGGTATTATCCATATGCAGGTTATTGACCATGAGCATATATAAAGGTACCTGTGTCACCTGATATGGAATCATCATGGCACTCAGCAAAGCAAAGAACAAAAAACGCTTGCCTTTGAAGCGTATCTTTGCAAACGCATAGCCGGCCAAGCTGGCAAAAATCACATTTCCCAGCACAGTGAATACACCGACGATCAGGCTGTTCAGCAGCCAGCGACCGGAATACGGACTGAAATCAAAAAAGAACTTATAGGATTCCAAGCTAAACGAGGACGGAAAAAGACTATATGATGCCCCGCCTGCCTCCACGGGAGGGCCGAAAGAAGAAACGATCATATAATAGATCGGAAACAGTGTGGCAACTGCCAGTAAAAGCAAAAACACAGCGATCACTGCATTGCGCATCCGCCGCAGCCAAGGCCGATTCAAATGCTGCGAATACAAACCGGTCATAAACGCTTCCCCCTTCTTAATATTCCACATCTTCGCCCATCAGCTTGAACTGAACCAGCGAAACCAAAGCAATCACAACAGCCAAAATCAGCGCCTGTGCACAGGCAAGGCCGTAATCCGAATACTTGAACGCATTGTTGAAAATCAGCAGTCCAACCATGGTAGTGGCATTATCCGGGCCGCCGCCTGTCATCATATATGCGTTCATAAAAACCTGAAAAGAGCCGATTACTCCGGTCACCAGCAAAAACAAAGTAGTTGGCTTAACCAAAGGGATCACAATGAACCACAACTTTTGCAGGAAGGTTGCACCATCCAAATCGGCTGCTTCAAACAAACTGGAGGGAACGCCCAGCAGCGCTGCAAGATAAATGATGATCTGCGTGCCATGTCCTGCCAAAAGTGCCATCAAAATCAAACTGAACATGGCCGTACTGGATGAACCAAGCCAGTTGACGTTTCCGAGCCCAAACTTTGCCAGCAGGGAATTCAGCAGCCCCGTCGGCAGCGGATCATAGATCCACAGCCAAACTACAGACAACGCCACACCGGAAGCGACCGCCGGCAGATAATACATAGATTTGAACAGCGATTGCACTTTCTTTTTAAACGGCAGCACCAGCACCGCCACAACAAAGGAAATGCACAGAGAAAACGGGACCGTGAAGATGGTATACACTAAGGTATTCCAAATAGCTTTGTAAAACAGCCGATTGGTAAAGGTGTTTTGATAATTTTCCACCCCTACAAAGATAGAGCCAAGCGGCTTGTATTTGTGAAAGCTGGTAACAAAGGCACTGAATACGGGGTATACTGTAAACACACAGAAGACGATCATTGCTACCGCAATAAAGGCATAACCCCACATATCCTCGCTTGTAAGGTGCCATTTTCTGTTTGAGCGTTGTTCCGAAGAATCCGATTTCTTCATAGCAAATGACCTCCTGCATTTTGGATATTCGATAGTTTAGTATAATTGTCACCGATTTTAAAAAGAGCCGGCCCAGTGTCTCCCGGGCCGGCTCCTGGGAAGGAAGCAAAGCAAAATCAATCTGTTACTATGCCATCTGCACCAAAGGTATCAATTGCAGCCGCCTTCACCGCTTCATACATCTGTTCCGGCGTAGTTTCGCCCGCAAGCAATGCCTGGAACTTGGGCACGATCACTTCATCCAGCAAACGAGTCGCCTGAGCAGACTTTTCTGCCGGGATATCTGGGCGCGGTTTTGCCACCTGCGTTGTCAGCAGAGCCATGGCCTCGGCATTATCCGGATCGCGCGGAACTTCGTTATGAATCTTTCCCATTGCCTCACGGGTGCTTTCGCTCAAAGCCGAAACAAACAGTTCATTGCAGGTGAATGCAGCACGTTCACCGGATGACATGAAATACAAAGCCTTCATCACATTATCCAGATGTACGGGATCCGGTTCTTTCTTTGTGCGGAAAGCACTGTATCCTCCCGCAACGCCTTGTGCCTGCTGTGCTTGGCCGAAGAATGTCGGAACCGGCAGCACCACATAGTCTGCCTGCACACTGTTCTCCACAGCGGTTGCGTCATTTGCTGCTAATTTTGCATTGTTTGCCGCTGCAAGTCCTTCAAAGTTGGCAAGACCTTTACCAAAGATCATCGTCTGCCCTGTCAGGAACATATTCCAGCGCTTTCCTGCATCCACACTGCTCATTTCCTTAGGCGTAGAGCCATCATCAATGATCTCACGGATGCATTTGAGCAGATTCAGGAAATTCTGGCTGGTATACGCAAATTTCATTTCTTCATCAAAGGGTGCGGGCATCCCTGCATTTTTGACCATGATGTTCAAATAATCCGCCGCCGTTACACCTGCACATGCAAAAATAAAGCCATAGTGCTCATCGGTCGTGCCGGCTTGAATCGCTTTGCGGAATTCCTCATATGTCCAGCCGTTTTTCTGTATTGATTTCCAATCAATATTTGCCTGTTCCATCATGGCGCGGTTTCCGCCCAAACACTGAACCGAAATATAAATCGGCAAACCATACAAGCCTTCATTCAGCCGATAAAACTCCAGCGCATTGGAATCGAAATCCTCCAGCTGTTCCTTTTCGATCATGGAACTGATATCCAACAGCAAGCCCGAATCAGCCAGCGTTCCCACGCGGTCATATTCTACATATGCAATGTCCGGCGGAGTTCCTGCGTTTACCTGAACATCCAGCTTTTCCTTGTAATCTTCCCAGCTGGCTTTTTCAAATTCCAACGTCAAATTGGGATACATTTCATTGAATTCTTTGGCCCACACCGCCAGCTGATCCTGATAGGTAGCGGAAACAGGGGGCAGCAGCATAGTAATCGTATCGGTCTGCGGCTCTGCCCCGGAAGCCGAGCCTGATGCGGAATCCCCGCCGGAAGCCGTGGGGGCGCCGCAGGCTGTTAAGCTGACAGCCGCAATAGCAAGGGCAAGAACCATTGATATAAATTTTTTCATTGTTCAATCCTCCTGTAAAATTTTATTTTCAGCCTTCCGGCTGTTCATAACACAATCGTCGGCAGCATCCTTGCCAAGGACGGATAATGCCTGCCGCAGAACCCCATCTGCATTTGCCAGGGTCTGTTCTGCCTGGGATCTGGAAAGACCGCTCTTCAGCATCATGATTGCAAGCTTGGTACTGTTTCCTGCTTGCTGCAATGCCTCTGCCGCCTGCCCTTCATCTACTCCGGTCACCTTGCAGATCATGCGCCGGGCCCGATCCTGAAGCTTTTGATTTCCGGGATTCAGATCGACCATCAAATTCCCATAAACCTTTCCCAGCTTTATCATAGTGCAGGTCGTAAGCATGTTCAAAACCAGCTTTTGAGCCGTTCCACTTTTGAGCCTGGTCGAACCTGCAATCACCTCCGGCCCCACATCCGGTGCAATGCACACATCGCATAATGCGGCAAGGGGTGTTCCCGTGTTTGTAACTACGCCAATTGTTTTTGCATTTCGGCGGCGCGCTTCTTCCACCGCAGCCAATACATAAGCTGCACTGCCGCTGGCTGTGATTCCTATCACGACATCCCTGCTGGATACCCCCGCCTGCCGGATGACCTGTTCCCCTTCTTCCCGGCTGTCCTCGCAGCCTTCCACCGCATTGCGCAGTGCCCTATCTCCACCGGCAATATAGCCCTGCACCATTTCCGGCGGTGTACTGAAAGTTGGGGGGCATTCGCTGGCATCCAGCACTCCTAAGCGCCCGGATGTTCCGGCCCCCACATAAATCATCCGCCCACCCTTCTTGAGTGCATGGTACAGAAGATCCACGGCCTGAGCAATCTGCAAAAGCTGCGACTCTACCGCCTTGGGAACCTCCATATCCTGGCCGTTCATCAGAGTGACCATCTCCAATGTGGAACAAAGATCAATCTCTTTCGTGGCGTCATTTTGTTTTTCCGTGCCAAGTGTGGACAGATATTGGTCCATATCAAATCCTCCTTACCTGCGCAGACAGTGGAGCACTTTACACAAAAAAATTAATTCCACAAGTCCGTTTAACTACAGAATAACGACTGCCGCATGAAATGTCAATGATTTATGAAAAAAAATTTTATCAATTTTTATCTTTTTGGTGTTTTGCTTCATTCATTCCCTTCTTTATCCGGCATTTTGCATAATGGTTCCGCTTCCTCCGCAAAGCAGTATCTTGAAAAAAAGAGGCCGCAAAACGGCCTCTTACAAAAGAACACATCATTCGCGATGCCTTGAGGACAGTGCATCATGGGTGCGCTCTAAATATTCCTTGATCGTATCATATTGGACGCTGGCAACCCCAGAGAACAGGATATCCACCAAATTCAGCATGGCAATGCGGCTTCCCATAGCGCCGCTGCGAAAGGTAACTTCCGGGGTAGATATCCGCAGCACCACATCTGCGCCCCTCGCCAACGGACTTTTGCTGTAACGGGTCATGGCAATGCTTTTTGCTCCTGCCGCATGAACCAGATCCAATGCATCCAATATTTCAGAAGTTGTACCTGAATTCGACACCAAAACCGCCACATCCTCGGTTCCCAGCAGTGCTGCTGCCGTTTGAATACTGTGCCCATCCACAAAAGCCTGACATCTTTTATTGATCCGCATAAACTTCTGCTGGGCATCCTCACACACAATCCCAGATGCCCCCAATCCATACCAATCCACCCGCGGCGATGCACAAAGCAGCATTACCGCCCGTGCCATTTGCTCCTTATCCAAAACGCTCAGCGATTCTTCAATGGATCGGCGGTTATTGAATGAAACATTTTCAATAATTGTGGATAAATCATCTCCCGGCCGAATGTCCGTATATCGCCGATTTTCTTCTTCGTTTTTATCTGAACCCAGAGCGGCAGACAGACTGAGGATAAAATCACGATAGCCTTGATAACCCAGGGTTTTGCAGAATCGCAATACCGAAGCTTCACTGGTTTTGCTGCTTTGTGCCAGCTGCTTAATAGACATCGCCTTCACGCGATCCAGACGCGGCTCTACATATTCCGCCACAGCCCGTTCCACCCGGGTCATAGTCGGCTTTGCATCTCGAATCCGAATCGCAACTTTATTGCTTGGTGCCATAAGCATCCTCCTTTCATTCGACCGTATCTTCTGTACCGGAAAATCCTTTTTCAGCATACCGAATTTTCTCACAAAAAACAAGCCCTATCCTTTTACCCTCTTCCACGATTTTTCATAGCGCAGACAATCTTTCTCTGTTGCTCTATTTGCAACACCTGCCTCCGGATGCTTTCCGTAAATCAACAAGCTGATTTTCTCGTTCCGGCATCCATTAAAACCGGAAACCTGAGCTTTCCTTCGAATTTTTTACAAATCTGTATCCTTGCTAGGTCATCGTTCTTCTGTTATTTTTATTCCTCTCGCCAGACTCCGTGTTCCGGGTCACCGTATTTTGCTGTGTCACTTCCTTACCGTCAAGCGCCAAACTGATTTGAAGCCGTCTTATTCTTTTATCTCGCTATTCCCGCTGCTGCTTGCCGATTTGCATCATACCTATTTTTTTGATTCAAATTATGCCATTCGATACAGCATCTGACGGCTCTGTTGAGGTATTGAGCCTGTAATATAACCTGCTTAAGCATAAAAATTTGACGTTCGCCATAGCTAATGTGCCTTCATTTCATATCCTGCATGTGATCAAGTTTGGCAAATCCCCATTACTGTTTTTGAAAAGCAATGAAGTATCTTGTTTGCATGCTGTGTATGAAAAGTCACCTGATTACTCTTAATACGAAAAAGCGAGCCACCTGGAGAATAAACGTGCCGAAAACGTTTTATGCAGACCAAACTGTTGGACTGTGCTTCTGCCGAAAAAGACAGCTGTCCTTTTTTGGGAGACCGCAACTGCCGCAGACAGTACCACCCACTTGCTGCTGGTGAACCTGTGTGACCCTGCGCGAATTAGACTTGACTAACTACCCGAAAGTGTTATACTGTAAGCGTTATATCTATATTGCAATATTCCTACTGTTCCGTTTAAAAAAACTTGATATTTATGTATGGAACCGTATGCGCCGCACATACCGTATCTTGAATGGAGGCTGCCCATATGAGCGAAAAGGCCCAAAAATGGAAAAATGTCAGTGTAGTGATTGTGGTTATCGGTTTGGAACTTTTATTCGGGCCGGGACTGCTGTATTTGATAAAAAACAATGGCTTCGAAATATATTCAGCGTCACTGGCATCACAATACCCCGGAAAGATCCTGCTGCAATGGGGTGTTTTAAGCATATATCCTGCAATCCTTGTTTTAGCGGCATGGCTTAGAAGGAAATCAGAATTTGTGCAGGATATAGGCTTGAAAATTTCGAAAAAACAGCAGAAAATATTAGTGCTTGCCATGAGTGCTGTCTTACTGGTCATGTCTATTGCTGCAATTGCAAAAACAGGCGATATTCTACTTATTGTTCTGAATCTTGTGTTTTATCTGGCCGTAGTATCCTTTGCAGAAGAATTTATTCTTCGTGGTGTGTGCCCGCTCTTGCTTCGGGATTTTCCAAAATTAGTGATTTATCTTCTGCCCAATATTTTGTTTGCCGGGCTGCATATCTTCGCGTATAACGGATTCCAACCGCTAAGCATGGAATATGTAATACATTTTCTCAGCTCTCAAATGCTGGGGCTGGTTGTGAGCGGGATGGCTTTCCAACTGATTAAAGATTATACCGGTACTCTTTGGATTCCCATTCTGCTTCATGCTATTTTAGATTTTTCGTCAGTATTATCCTACTAAGCGATTGGATCGCACTACCATTTTAATTATTCTAACAGATTTACCCTGCGCTTGAATCTCTGCATAGAGACAGCTATATTTGCAAAAGGGTCATAAGTAAAAAGCTGCGGGAAGCTCTCTTTTTTGGGATCTTCCCGCAGCTTTTTGCAATTCTTCACTGTAAGTTCATCAAGAAAAGTTTTATGCTTGCCACAAGGAGTATATATTCCATTGCTACGGCTTGGAAGATGCAAACAGACTGTTTCCCCGCAGCAAAAGCTTTCTCTATCAAGAGAGAGTATGGCTGCAATGCCTCGGGAGTAAAGAAGTGCCGCGTGCATGATATTCGTCACAGCCACGCCAGCCTGTTGGTAGAAATGGGCTACTCCCCTTTGCTGATCGCAGAGCGGCTGGGACAGGAACGGGTGCAGACCACCATGGAAACTTATAGTCACCTGTACTCCAACAAACAGGCGGAGGTCGCCTGTCAGCTGAACGGCATCTTGTAACAGTGGCAACACCTTGGCACAATCCAAATTTCCTGCTGGCTATAAAAATCCGATCAGATGTAGCCATTTTGTATCCACTAAAAACAAAGAATCCCGGAAAGCCTGTATTTTCAAGGCTTTCCGGGACGCAGAATCACTTATTCGATTATTCCCACTCGATCGTTCCGGAGGGCTTCGGGGTCAGATCATACAGAACACGATTTACACCCTTAACTTCTTCCGTAATACGCTTTGTGATTTTTGTGAGGAGCGCATAAGGAACCTCTTCGATCGATGCTGTCATCGCATCTACGGTATTCACCGCGCGAAGGATAACCGGCCAATCAAACGTACGTTGCCCTGCGTTCACTCCAACCGATTTGAAATCCGGCACAACAGTAAAATACTGCCACA
>JAHHSK010000003.1 GCA_020025255.1 Ruthenibacterium sp.
AGAACCCGGATCATGCGGCGCTGTTCCGGTGGCTGGTGAAAACAGCCGGTGAAGCCCGGTAAAGCGCGGTGCTCCGATGCGCACGTCGCGCGATATCCTAGGATAGGCTCTTGCCCGCCTTTTGCGCCGCAACAGAACCGGGATTTTCAGAATATCCGATCAGACGCGCCGAGGAAATCTGATTTTTTCAAAGAGAAGGGAACCGCCCGATAAACCCGCCCGTTTTTGAGGGCAATCATCGCTCCATATAAACACGCAGAACAAAATCTCCTTATATAAAATCGGCAACCCAAGAAAAACAGAAAAGCCCCGAAAAACCGAAGTTTTTCGGGGCTTTTGAACCTCTTGGAACCAGTGGAAGTGCCAATTAGCGCTTCGAGAACTGGGGTGCGCGACGTGCAGCCTTGAGGCCGTACTTCTTACGTTCCTTCATACGCGGATCGCGAGTCAGGAAGCCGGCTTTCTTCAGAACGCTGCGCAGCTCTTCATCATAGCCGAGCAGAGCGCGGGAAAGGCCGTGGCGGATAGCGCCAGCCTGACCGGAAACACCGCCGCCGGAAACGCGGACAACGATGTCAAACTTACCTTCAACGCCGGTTACGGTGAGCGGCTGACGAACGATAAGCTTCAAGGTTTCAAGACCGAAGTAATCATCGATATCGCGGTCATTGATCGTGATTTTGCCGGTGCCGTTGTATACACGAACGCGGGCAACGGAATTTTTACGACGGCCGGTGCCGTAGAAATAAGGTTTCGTCTCGTACATTCTCATTGCCTCCTCTTACAGTGTATATGCTTCGGGTTTCTGAGCTGCATTGTTGTGCTCAGCACCTTTGTAAACGCGAAGACGCTTGAGAGCAGCGGCACCCAGAACGTTGCCGGGCAGCATGCCTTCTACAGCAAGCATCATAGCTTTATCGGATTTTTCTGCCATCAGGGTGCGGTACTGAATAGCCTTCATGCCGCCGATCCAGCCGCTGTGATGATAATGATATTTCTTTTCCAGCTTATTGCCGGTCAAAACCGCTTTGTCGCAGTTGATGATGATCACATGATCGCCGCAGTCAACGTTCGGCGTAAAGGTGACCTTGTTTTTGCCGCGAAGCAGGGTGGCAGCAGTAGCAGCGGTGCGGCCGAGGGGCTTGCCGGCAGCATCAATGATATACCACTTGCGTTCCACGGTGCTGGGTTTAGCAAGAGTTGTGCTCATGGTGTTTTCCTCCTAGAATCGTGTCTCAATACATACGTAAGACCTGTAAAAACAAGTGCATGTTAGATTATACCGGATGTTTGTCTTTGCGTCAAGCCCTTTTTTGCGATTTTTTAAATTAGAAAACGAACGCTCTTGTTTTCTTTTGTTTTCTCTTGTTTTCTCACGTTTGCTCAAAAACTATTTTTAAAAATATTTTTCCTGTTTTTGTTTACTCTGCCCATGAACATGATATACTAGCTAATATAGGTACTTATGTGTTTGAAAAACAGGAAAGCGGTGGGTATATGGATTTTGAACGGCGCTGCTGGGCAGAGGTGGATCTCGGCGCTTTGCGGCATAATTTTAAGATCGTAAAGCAAAAAGCGGGCACAGCCATGCTTATGGCAGTTGTCAAGGCGGACGCCTACGGGCACGGCGATGCAGTGGTGGCTTCGCTGTTTGATAAGGCGGGTGCTGATCGCTTTGCTGTTTCAGGCTTTGGGGAAGCATTGAGCCTGCGCCGTGCGGGCATCACAAAGCCGATCTTGATTTTAGGCTATACCGGTGCACAGAATGCTGCGGCACTGGCGGAAAGCGGCATTACGCAAACAGTGTTTTCGCTGGAATACGCAAAGGCACTTTCCGAAGCGGCGCAGCGTGCGGGGGTGAAGGTGCGGGTACATATCAAAGTGGATACCGGCATGGGGCGCATCGGGTTTACGGCAGAGGATAACATCGAGCGTGCCGTGCAGGAAATCGTGTGTGCGTATGCGCTGCCCGGTCTTGTGCCGGAAGGAATTTTTACACATTTTGCGGCGGCAGACAGCACCGCACCGGAGGATATCGAATATACGCGCAGACAGTACGGCCTGCTGTGTGAAGTGATCCACCGGCTTGCGGCGCACGGCTGCATATTCCGGCTGCATCACTGCTGCAATTCAGCCGGTACCTTTGCGTGGCCGGAATATCATCTCGATCTTGTGCGTCCGGGCGTGATATTGTACGGCGAACAGCCTTCCAGGGAGGTGACGCTGCCCGGGCTCAAACCCGCGATGCGTCTGCGTGCGGCGGTTTCTATGGTCAAGGATCTTGCGGCAGGGGATTCCGTCAGCTATGGATGCATGTTCCGTGCCGAGCACCCGATGCGTGTGGCAACGCTTGCCGTGGGTTATGCCGATGGCTATCCGCGCGCACTGTCCAACCGCGGCACAGTGGATCTGCATGGGCATCCGGCGCGTGTGCTGGGGCGCGTGTGCATGGATCAGATGATCGTGGATGTGACACAGATCCCGGATGTCAAGGCGGGGGATGCAGCGGTGATCTTCGGCGGCGGTGCTGCCGACAGTGTTGCCGATGTGGCAGAGATGATCGGTACGATCAATTACGAGGTGCTGTGCGATGTAGGGCGGCGCGTACCGCGTGTCTATGTGGAAAATGGCGAGGAAGTTGAGATTGTTGATTACTTAAAAGGAGAATGAATGATGAAAGAACTGCTTGTCGTAGTGGATTATCAGAATGATTTTGTGACAGGCTCGCTGGGGAATCCCGCTGCGGCGATGTTGGAACCGGGCATTGCCGAACGGGTGAAAGAGCATCTTGAAAAAGGCGGATTTGTAGTCTTTACCCGGGATACGCATGCGCCGGAT
This sequence comes from Ruthenibacterium sp., assembly GCA_020025255.1. Classification (GTDB taxonomy): domain Bacteria; phylum Bacillota; class Clostridia; order Oscillospirales; family Ruminococcaceae; genus Ruthenibacterium. The sequence continues at coordinate 2,839 of JAHHSK010000003.1, forward strand.
TATCTGCAGACGCGCGAGGGCAAATTTTTGCCGATCGAGCACTGCATCCGGGGAACGCAGGGCTGGCATCTGTACGGTGCGCTTGCACAGTATGAGGAATCCCTGCACGAAAACACGGCATTTGTGGATAAGCCGACCTTCGGCAGCACCGAACTGCCCGAAGCCGTGCGAACGCTGTGCGGCGGTGCACCCGATTCCATTGAGATCTGCGGTGTGGTGACGGATATTTGCGTTATCAGCAATGCCATTATGCTGCATTCGTCATTTCTGGATGCACAGATTGCCGTGAACGGGGCTTTGTGCGCAGCGGTGACGCCGGAAGGCCACGAACGTGCCTTGGCAGTGCTGGCAGGCATGGGATACGAGATTCGGTAAAAAGCAGGCACCGATGCAAAATCATCCGGCATCGGTGCTTTTGCGCGGGAAAAAAGTGGAACGCCGAAAAACAAAATGCAAAAAAATACGCAGGGCACAACGTGCCCTGCGTATTTTGCTTTTCAGAAAAACGATGCAGTCGATTTACAGTGCAGAATATTTTTGGATGACGGCAGCCATTTCATCCCACTGCTGTTCCATATCGGAAACCAGCTTGAACTGGGTTCGGCAGCGGTCCAGGTTCTGGCCTTCACGGTGTACCTTGAAGTAGGTATCCCCCTGCAAATAGTCCGTCAAAAAGCGGATGCCGCATTCCAGCGTCATGAGCTTTGCACCCCACGGCAGATATTCCTTTTCCGTATCGGTCAGCGTGCCGGCGGCACCTTCCAAAAAGCCCTTGGTGTAGATGTCGAACAGCGAAAGATCAAAGTTCACTTTGGAAAGATCGCGTTCATCTTCTGCGCAATGATTGGCACCGAAGCGGATCGAATCTCCAAAATCGTTCATGGCAAGACCCGGCATTACCGTGTCAAGATCGATGACGCAGATTCCTTCGTTCGTGTCCTTATCGATCAAAATATTGTTGAGCTTAGTGTCGTTGTGTGTGACGCGCAGCGGCAGCTTGCCTTCCCGCAAAGCACGCAGAGCAACCGAGCAATCATCACGGTGCGCTTTCACAAAAGCGATTTCCGCAGCACAGTCCTTGGCGCGTCCCAGCGCATCTTCCGCCAAAGCGGTTTCAAAAATGGCAAGGCGGTTTTCGGTGTCATGAAAACGCTCGATGGTTTCAAACAGGGTATCGGCCGGGTAATCCTTGAGCATATGCTGGAATTTGCCGAAAGCCTTTGCGGAGGCATAGAATAACTCCGGTGTTTCAGCGGATTGCAGGCATTTGGTGTTTTCGACAAACGGATAGACACGCCATGCGCCGTTTTCGCTGTCGGTGAAATAAGTATCCCCGGTCTTGGTGCGCAGAACGGTCATCGTTTCCCGTGCGGAATCCCCGCCGTTTGCTTCGATGAGATTGCGCAGATAATCCGTAACGCCGACGATGTTCTTCATCAGCTGATCCGGATGCTTGAACGCAGCAGCGCTCATGCGCTGCAGGATATAGCGCACACAGTCGCCGTCTTCTGTCTGGGTGTATACACAGAAGGTATCGTTGATGTGGCCTTTGCCGAAACGCATGGTGCCGACGATCTCGCCGGCAAAATCGTAGGCAGAAAGTACTTCGGAAAGGGTGTTTTCAGCCGGGATTGCCATAATCAGACCTCCCACAGATTATCAGGGTACAGACCCTGTTCGGTTTTTTCACGGATCGCATTGACAACAACGGGCTTATCCTCTTTATAGGTAACGCCGTACCATTTGTCATGGCTGCTCAAAACTTTGACGCGTGCTTTTCCTTCGCCGATCAGCTGGCTGACAACACTCGGCAGGAAGTATTCGCCTTTGAGCGGATTGGTTTTGAGTGCTTCATCCAGGAATGCGGCAAAGCGTGCTTCGGTTTCGGCAAGGAAGCTCTTGGTGAAGCCCCACATGTTCATCGAAACAATGGTATTGCCTGCAACATCCGTCCAGCTGGCACCATCGTCTTCGGTAAAGCGTGCCCCGTCTGCGGTCTTTTCAATATGGGTACGCTCGGTAACACTGTCCAGATAGCCGTCTGCATTCGTTACACAGATGCCGCGTGCCACATGTCCGTTTTCCGTTACCGTATTTTCCAGCAGGTATCCGACCATGGTGTACTCGAACATATCGTCGGTATCCGGGTGAGCAACCAGATAATCATAGATTTTCTGGAAGGCTTCGGGGCCGTAGTAGTCGTCGGAATTGATGACAGCGAACGGGCCATCGATGACATCCTTTGCAGAAAGGATCGCATGGCTGGTGCCCCACGGTTTTACACGGCCTTCGGGTACGCTGTAACCGGCAGGCAGGTTATCCAGCTGCTGATAGGCATAGCGCACATCCATCACCTTGGAAAGACGGTTGCCGATCGCTTGCTTGAACTCTGCTTCGATTTCATGCTTGATGATGAAAACCACGCTTTCAAAGCCGGCGCGGCGTGCATCGTAAATGGAATAATCGATAATCAGCTGACCGTGATTGCCGACCGGATCGATCTGCTTCAGGCCGCCGTAGCGGCTGCCCATACCGGCAGCCATGACAACGAGTACAGGTTTATTCATAACAGGAACGCTCCTTTTTTAATAATTCAATAAACAGCTTAAAAATCAGCCTTTGTAGCCGTTGGGATTGGTGCTCTGCCATTTCCAGCTGGAGGCACACATTTCCTCAATGCCGTACTGTGCTTGCCAGCCCAATTCTTCGCGTGCCTTGGTGGGATCGGCATAGCATTCGGCAATGTCGCCGGGGCGGCGGGGATCGATGATGTAAGGGATTTCTTTGCCGCAGGCATTGCTGTATGCGCGGATCACATCCAAAACACTGTAGCCTTTGCCTGTGCCGAGATTGCAAATGAACAGGCCGCAGTTTTCGGCAAGCTTTTTCAGCGCAGCCACATGACCGCGGGCCAAATCGACAACGTGGATGTAATCACGCACACCGGTGCCGTCCGGGGTGTTGTAATCGTTGCCGAAGACGTGAACCTTTTCCAAAGAACCGACAGCAACTTTTGCGATGTACGGCACAAGGTTGTTGGGGATCCCGTTCGGATCTTCCCCAATCAGCCCGCTTTCATGTGCACCGATCGGATTGAAATAGCGCAGCAGCGCCACATTCATCGTAGGATCGGCTTTGCAGTAATCCTTCAGGATCTGTTCCATCATCACCTTTGTGGTGCCGTACGGGTTGGTTGTTGCACCGGTGGGGAAATCTTCGGTGATGGGCACGGTTGCGGGATCACCGTAAACCGTTGCAGAAGAAGAGAACACAAAGTTCTTAACGCCGTAGCGGCGCATTGCGTTCAGAACCGTCAGCGTACAGCCCAGGTTGTTGGTGTAGTATTCCAACGGCTTGATTACGCTTTCCCCCACCGCTTTGTACGCGGCAAAGTGGATGACGGAATCAATTTCCGGATGAGAAGCAAACAAACGGTCAACAGCCTGTGCATCGGTCAGATCCACTTCCACAAAGGGGATTTTGGTGCCGGTGATCGTTTCCACGCGGCGAAGAGCTTCTTCACAGGAATTGTAGAAGTTATCCGCTACAAGGATATCATAGCCGGCCTTGATCAGTTCAACGCAGGTATGGCTGCCGATGTATCCGGCACCGCCATTGACTAAGATTGACATAAATCCAGCTCCTTTTCTGTTATGTTTTACAGTGCTTAAACAAAGCACGCTCTTCACTTGTTATTGTATCCGTTTACGGCGCAGTATGAAATGGACGATTCAACGAAATATTTGTACAATCATCTTGTGGGCGGCGCAAAATATACAAAATTTGCACAATCGGCTTCTACCGGCCGGTGGGATTTATTCGGGCCGGCTTTTGGTGGTAAGAACCTTGACACTCGAGGCGTATTCGCTGGGGGTCATACCGGTTACTTTTTTGAAATGGCGGGAAAAATAGTGGATCGAGTTATATCCTAAAATCGAAGCGATTTCCGTAAAATTGTGCGAACCTTCCCGGATCATTCGTTTGGCGGCTTCGATTTTCAATGTGCCGAAATATTCCATGGCGCCGCCGCCGGTTTTTTCGCGGAAAATCTTTTGCAGATAACTGCGCCCGACCAAATTATCACGGCAGATATCAGAAAGCGTCAGCCGCTTGGAAATATTGCTTTCCAAATACTGATGAACGCGGTCGATAAATTCCTGCTGGGTGCGTTCCCGGATCAGGCTGGTGGGGCGTGCCGGTGCTTTTTGTGTTTTGCCCCGGCGCAGGAACTGGATCAGCAGATTTTCGATGCTGCTGCCGATCAGCTGTTCCGCACCGAAGGGTTCGTGTTCACGACGCTCCAGGCGAACCGTGTGCGGATCATTGAGCGGTGTGGAAAAAGCACCTTCCGCTTCCTCGATGATATTTGCGAGCAGCATCCGTTCGGGGTCACCGATCGTAAGCACTTTGTTTTCAAAATACTGCATGGCTTCGCTGCTGCATACAAAGCTTACCACCACAAGGTTCGGCGCCACGATGCCATTTGCATTCAAAGCGTGAAATTCGCCGGGCTTGTGAAAGATGATTTCGCCTTTTTTCAGGTGGTGCAGTTTGTTTTCGGCGCGCACATCCAATTCGCCCTTGTCAACATACAGCAATTCCCAGAAATCATGACGTTCTCCCTCAAAATAATAATTGCTTGAGTATTCAAAATAATGTACGGAAACAATTTCATCCACGGTAATCATCCGGTTCAGACGAATGGATTCATATCCCATACAAAGCCCCCCTTTCCGGCGAATGCCGAAACCAAACTTATCCAATATATCCATGCTATTATTAAAACACATACGGACGATTGTGTAAAGAGAAAAACAAATGCTTGCATGCAATAAACAGGTTACAAAAATCGAATCGGCACCGGCCGGGCAGGGGGGCTTTCATTCTGGATCGATCTGCCGCAAAAAGAACGGCCGCGGGAAAACGACCGAACGGGCAGTGCGGTTTCCCGGTGCGGTGTTTTTTAACGGGGTGCAGCGCAAAAAAAGGCGGAACAGCGGGGAGAAAAGAGCGGATTTGCGTGATTTTTGTAAACAAATTGCGATATGCATCGCAAAATATACTGTTTGTAGAGAATGAGAGGTGCACATAAGAAGAAAAATCATACGGTACAGACCGCCTTAGCTTGCAGCAAACAGCAGGATACAGAAAATCCCTGTGCAAACAATGCACAGGGATTTTTGTTAATCTTTCCAATAGGATTCGGTATTCGAAACCGTATTTTGGGGTTGAGGAGCCTCAGCAGGCTGTGTGCAGGAAGGCGGATTCGGCACAGTGCGGGATGCCTGCCGTGCGGCGGCCTGACGCTGTGCGTTAAGGTTAGCTGCCTTTTGACGCTGCGCTTCTGCCTGAAGCTGTGCAATCTGTTCCGGAGTAATGGCTGCAAACTGCATGGTGGATTGCGGCGGGTGCACAAAATTGCGGGAAGGGGGTGGCGGTGCAGGCCACGCAATCGGTTTCACATTCAATTTGACCGGAGCCGGTTCATCTGCTTTTTCCGCATCGGGAACCGCAACCGGCACAACCGGTTCCGGTTCGGCTGGCGCGGCCGGAGCCGGGATGCTGACACTTGCAGCGGCTTGTTCCGGCGCGGCTTTTTTACGGCGATGGAATGCGCCGAAGAAGCCGCGGTGCTTTTTCTTATCGGGAACGGCTTTGTGTTCCGGTTCACTTTCCGGTTCCAAAATCGATTCGTTATGCAAGGGAACGGTGCTGGCCGGGGTCTGCGACCAGAGAGCCTCATCACGACGTGCCGGTGCAGCGTCGGCAGAAGGCAGCGGCGAAGCTTGCGGTGCCGGGGCGCTGTCTTCAAACGAGACGGCATTGGGCTGCCATGCTTCCCACATGCCGGGATCGATCGGCTGCGCATCGGCATCCGGCTCCGAAACAGGCAGCGTGGATTCCGGCTGTGCGGGAATCGGCTGCGCATTCTGCGGCTGTGCACCAAGGCGCTCAAGCTCTGCCTGACGCGCAACCTGAGCCAGTTTTTCTTCTTCTGCAAGCCTTGCTTCGGAAGAACGCCGCGTTTCCTGAACATGGCGGATCGCCTGCAAATGTTCCGCATTTGCACGGTCATAATCGAAAGCCTCGGGATCTACTGTCTGGGGACAAGCAGCCGGGGCCTGCGGTGAAAGCGCGGCTTGTGATTCATCAAATTGGATTTCCAGTGCGGGCTGTGCCGGGGTCTGCGCGGCATCGGAGTCAAAGAGCGGCTGCGTCTGGGCAGAATCCGCCGCTTCCGGTGCATCCGGCACGGGTTCGGCACAAGGAGTGCTAAGGGAATCCGCTTCCGGCTCAAGCTGTTCCGGTTCCACAGGCTTTTCGGCAGCCGCCTGCGGGCAAGAAGCCGACAGAGAAGCTTTGGAATCTTCTTCAGCTTGCTGCTGTGCGGCAAGCTGAGCCTGCAGTGCCCGACGCGCCTGCTCTTCCGCGCGCTGACGCGCTGCATTTTCCTGGTTTTCGCGTGCCTTCAAAGCGGCACCGAAATCGATCGGCTTCCACTTCGGCGGCTCGGCAGGGGGTTCCGGCCGGGATACAGGTGTCGGGGGAACCACTTCGACCGCAGGCTGCGGCTGAGCCTGCGGCTCGGCATGCCCGCGGCGCCCGCCCTTTGCTTTGGGCTGTGCCGGCGCGGCGGTTTGCTGCCCGGCAAGCGGAATATCCGTCAGCTTGGGCAGTTCGATCGTTTTATGATCCAGGGACTGCACCGGTTCCAGCTCGGTATGCGGCACCGGTTCCAAGGGCGGTGCCGGGGTCTGTGTCTGTGCCTGTGTGCGGACAACTTCGCGCAGGGCAAGGATCTCTTGCAATTTTGCAACGAAAAGTCCGATCGTAGCAATACCCAGCACCGCAGTACACAGCAGCATCATGGTGTGGATGGTGCTGTTGAAGATTTTGTTGCTGAGCAGAAGCCATGCGCAGACACCAAGCAGCGCACACAGCATCGTAACGGTCAGTACAGTTGCGATGATTTTTCGTCTCAGTTCTTGTTTTGCCATATCATTGCTCCACTCATAGAGCGATTGTTCCGATGTGGGGAACAACACTCTTATTTTGTGCCGAAGATGCGGTCGCCCGCATCCCCGAGCCCCGGAATAATGTAACCGTTCTCATTGAGTTTTTCATCCAGTGCGGCGATGTAGATATCAACATCGGGATGTGCTGCCTGCAGACGCTCCAGTCCTTCGGGAGCACCGATGATGCCGATGAATTTAATGGTTTTGACGCCGCGCTTTTTGATTTGGCTGATCGCATCGATTGCGCTGCCGCCGGTCGCGAGCATCGGATCCAGAACGATCACCTCGCGCTCTGCGATATCTTCGGGCAGTTTGCAGTAATATTCAACCGGCTCCAGCGTATCCTCGTTGCGGTACAGGCCGATATGCCCGACCTTTGCAGCGGGAAGAAGCGCCAGCATGCCATCCACCATGCCAAGCCCTGCGCGCAGGATCGGCACCAGCGCAAGCTTTCTGCCGGAAAGCATATGCGTCTTTGCCACCGCAACCGGGGTTTCGATTTCCACTTCCTCGGTGGGAAGATCGCGCGTCGCTTCGTAGCACAGCAGGGTCGCAAGTTCGCTTACAAGCTCCTTGAATTCTTTGGTTCCGGTATTTTTATTGCGAAGCAGGCTTACTTTGTGATGTACGAGGGGGTGATCCATAATGACGGTTTTGCTCATTGTTTTCAATCTCCTTTTATCTTCAGCTATGCATTAGGGTTCCGTGCTTTTCAGCGCTTTTCCAGCGCGGATATCTTTTCGATCCGGGCACAGTGGCGGCCGCCTTCAAAATCAGAGGTCAGAAAAAGATCCGCAAGTTCGCATGCAAGGCCGGGGCCGACAACGCGTCCGCCCATGCACAGCACATTGGCGTCATTGTGCAGACGGGTATACTTGGCGCTGAAGGAATCGCTGCAGCAGCATGCGCGGATGCCTTGGATCTTATTGGCAGCCATGCTGATGCCCACGCCGGTGCCGCAGAACAAAAGAGCACAGCGGCAGTCCCCGTTCACAACAGCCTCACAAGGAGGAACGGCCATGTCAGGGTAATCTACCGACGCTTCGCTGTGAGTGCCGAAATCCACATATTCGACACCGATTTCGTCCAGATGCTTCTTGACAGCTTCCTTTAAGGCGTAGCCGCCGTGATCGGCACCGAGAGCAACGGGTTTTTCCATAAATGATACATCTCCCTCTCTGCACATAAGCAGAGCTAATTTCCAGTTTGTTTTTTTATTGCTTTGACAGACGTTCGGCGCGTTCGCGCTCGGCCTGAGAAAGTCTGAGATATTCCGGGGTAAGTGCGTGAGCCGGAATGGTTTGCCCCGAAGCGAAAGCGGCACGGCAGACGCCGCCCGCCCGCCCAAGGCGGTAATCTTCCGGGAAAAGCCGGACGCCGCAGTCCGCTCCCACAGCATCCAGCACGATTTCGGCTCCATCGCCCATAAGCCAGATCGGTTCGCTGTGCTGTGCAGCGAACGATGCCAGTGAAGCGGCGGGCGCACTCTGATCCTCACACAGGCGGTGCACGATGCCGTCGGTACGGCGGAAAGCCGCCCAGTAAACCTCTTTGCGGCGTGCATCCAAGGCGCAGAGAAACGTGCCGTCCATTCCGGCCGTGTAAGCCAGAGCCTCCAAAGTGGACACCGCAGCGCAGGGGGTATCGTGCACAAAGGCCATGCCTTTTACAGCGGCAAGACCGATGCGAAGGCCGGTAAAGCTGCCCGGGCCGGCGGCTGCGGCAAAGACATCGATATCGGCCGATTTCATGCCCGCACAATCCAGTGCATGCTTGCACAGGCACAAAAGCGTTTCGCTGTGGGTATGCCCCGTGGAAAGATAGGATTCATATATCAGCCTGCCGTTTTGCAGGATCGCAACGCCGGCTGTTTTTCCGGCAGAATCCAGTCCGAAAATTGTCAAAGCTGCGCCCCCTCGATCGAAATGCGCCTGCGTGTTTCGTCCAGGATCTGGATGTCCACGCGAATGGCAGGCTCGTCCGCAATCAGATGTGCGATGTTTTCGCTCCATTCGGCAGCGACTACGGCACCATCGTCCAAATAATCAAAAAAGCCGGTCACCTCCAGGTCTTCCATGGTAGAGATCCGGTACATATCAAAATGTGCGAATACCTGCGGCCCGCGATATGCATTCACAATAGCAAAGGTGGGGCTGGATGCTTCATCCGTACAGCCAAGCCCCTGCGCAATGCCTTGGCAGAACGCAGTTTTCCCGGCACCAAGGCCGCCGGTAAAAAGGACTAAGTCGCCCCCGTGAAGAACCTTTGCCAGCTTTCGGCCAAGCGCGACGGTTTCCTCTTTGCAGGTGGTTTCAAATACTGCCATGGCACAGGCCTCCGATGTGTGTTTCTTTGATGCGATCGAGACAGAGTATTCATACATACGCGTGTTTTTATTATATACAAAAATAGCCTTTCTGTAAAGTGTGCAAAAAGGGAAAGGGGTGTATAAACCTTGTAAAACGAGGCGAACGAGCGCTTTTCAACAAAAAAACGACAGCGTTTCCGCTGCCGTTGCCGGATTATGCCGCCGCCTTAGGATTCAAGCGGCGAAGAGCTGAACAGGCTGGGGATCGAACAGAGTGCTGCGATCCCGACAAGGGTATACACGATGCGCGCTGCAATTCCGGCGCTGCCGCCGAAAAGCCAGGCGACAAGATTGAAGCTGAACAGACCGATCAGACCCCAGTTGATGCCGCCGATGATAATAAGGATGATACAGATTTTGTAAAACAGGTTCATAAGCACACGTCCTTTCTGACAGTAGTGTTGGCGGCAGAAAGAAAAATATGCCTTGGAAAAAAACTTTATCAAAAAAACCGCCCTTCTTACGAAAAGCGGTTTGCAAAAAATCAATTCTTCAAGGCTTGAAGCGGGGCGGGGATGCGTCCGCCGCGATTGACGAATACTGCCGGGGAAAACGGACTGATCGGCAGGATCGGCGCATAGCCCAGCAGGCCGCCGAAATCCAGGACATCGCCTTCTTTGCGCCCGATCGCGGGGATGACGCGCACAGCGGTTGTCTTGGTGTTCACCATGCCGATGGCTGCTTCATCTGCAATCAGGGCAGAGATCACGGCGGCATCCGTGTCGCCGGGGATGACGACCATATCGATGCCCACACTGCATACGGCGGTCATAGCCTCCAGCCGTTCGATCGTCAGGCTGCCGCGCTCCACGGCCTTGATCATGCCGTCATCCTCTGATACGGGAATGAATGCGCCGGAAAGACCGCCGACATGGTTCGATGCCATGACACCGCCTTTTTTTACGGCATCGTTCAGCATGGCAAGGGTCGCGGTCGTACCGCAGCCGCCGCAGCTTTCCAGCCCGATTTCTTCCAGAATGTTGGCGACCGAATCACCGGGAGCCGGGGTGGGGGCAAGCGAAAGATCGACAATGCCGAACGGAACGCCCAGCCGTTCGCTGGCAAGGCGGCCCACAAGCTGGCCCATGCGCGTGATTTTGAATGCGGTGCGCTTGATCAGCTCGGCAACCTCGTCCAGGGAGGCATCCTTGGGCAGCTTGGCAAGTGCAGCCCGCACAGCACCCGGCCCGGAAACGCCGACATGGATCACACAATCCGGCTCACCCACGCCATGGAACGCGCCGGCCATAAAGGGGTTATCTTCCGGTGCGTTGCAGAAAACGACAAGCTTTGCCGCGCCGGTGCACATGCGTTCCTGCGTAAGCTCTGCCGCCTGCCGGATGATCGGCCCCATCATTTTGACAGCATCCATGTTGATGCCGGTTTTTGTGGAACCGATGTTTACACTGCTGCATACATATTCGGTGCTTGCCAGTGCTTCGGGGATGCTGCGGATCAGGCGTTCGTCACCGGCAGAAAAGCCCTTGTGCACCAAAGCGGAATAACCGCCCACAAAGTTGACACCGATGGCACGCGCGGCAGCATCCAGCGTTTTTGCGTACCATACGGGGTCGGCATCCGGCGCGCTGGCAAGCAGCATCGCGATCGGGGTGACGGAAATGCGCTTGTTTACAATCGGCATCCCGTAGGTGGCAGAGATTTCCTCTGCGGTTTTGACAAGATCCTTTGCTTTTTCTGTGATTTTGCGATAAATCTTTTCGCACGCTTTTTTTCCATCGGGGTCTGCACAGTCCAGCAGGGAAATACCCATAGTGACGGTGCGCACATCCAGGTGCTCATCGGAAATCATTTTGATCGTTTCAAGGATATCATTGGTATTCAGCATGTCCCGGCTCCTTCCTTAAATGCGGTGCATGGCATCGAACATTTCCTGCCGGGTGCAGCGAACATCCACATCCAGTGCCTTGCCTTGTGCGGCAAGCTTTTCCGTAAATTGTTCAAAGGTAAGCGGACTGTGCGAAATATCGACCAGCATGATCATGGCAAACATGCCGGCTATGATATTTTGGGTAACTTCTTCTACATTGGCATTAGCCTGTGCGCAGGCTGTGCAGATCTGTGCAAGGATGCCGACCTTGTCCTTGCCGGAAACTGTGATGACAGCTTTCATATCCCTAACCCCTTTTCGTTTCTCGGTTGCAGCGTATTGACGCCGCACCCATATTCAGCATAAGTATAGCAAAAAAAGAAGAAAGAAAAAAGTACCTGCACATAAAAAGTACGGCGGCGCAGGAAAAACAAACAAGGAAATCCGATGTTTACTTTCGGCGCGGGATTTATTATAATGTATGTAATTATCGCGCGGAACGCGATACGCAAAAGGGAAAGAAGGGAGAAAACCTTATGGAGAAAATTTTGAAGATTCTGGAAAGCAACGCCCGGATCAGCGTGGAAGAAATCGCCGCGATGACAGGGCTTTCCATGCAGGAAATCGCACAGCGTATCGATGCATGCGAACAGGCGAACGTCATTACAGGGTATCGCACCCTTGTAAACTGGGAAAAAACAAAAGTGGAGCATGTGCAGGCTCTGATCGAGCTGCGTGTTTCCCCAAAGCGGGACTGCGGCTTTGATGAAATTGCCGCACGCATTGCCCGTTTCGATGAGGTGGACAGTGTGATGCTGATGAGCGGCGGGTACGATCTGTCGCTGATGATGACGGGAAAAAGCTTTCAGGATATTGCACTTTTTGTTGCGCGCCGTTTAAGCCCGTTGGATGACGTGCTGAGCACCGCCACGCATTTTGTTCTGCGCACATATAAAAAAGATGGGGTGCTTTTCAATGCGGAGCACACCGATGAACGGGAGCTTCAATAATGGATTATACAAATATTATTTCGCGCGGGGCGCAGGAAATGCGGCCTTCGGGAATACGCAAATTTTTTGATATAGCCGCCGAAATGAAGGACTGCATTTCGCTCGGTGTAGGGGAACCGGATTTTAAAACACCATGGGCTGTGCGCGATGCCGGCATCCGCAGCTTGGAAAAGGGCAGCACCTGGTATACAAGCAATTCGGGTCTGCTGGAACTGCGCCAGGAAATCTGCCGGTATCTTTCCCGGCGCATGGGGCTTGCGTATCAGGAAAAGGAAACCCTGATCACGGTCGGCGGCTCGGAAGCGATCGATATGTGCATCCGGGCTTTGGTGAATCCGGGGGATGAAGTGGTTATTCCGGAGCCGTGCTTTGTGTGCTATTATCCGATCACCACGCTGACAGGCGGCGTGCCGGTTCCGGTGCCGCTGCGGGCGGAAAACGGGTTCCGTCTTACAGTGGAAGAGCTGGAAAAGGCTGTTACGCCGAAAACAAAGCTGATTATTTTTCCGTTCCCGTGCAATCCCACGGGGGCAGTAATGCGGCAGGAAGATCTGGAACCGATCGCACGCTTCCTTCAGGATAAGGATATCATGGTGCTTTCGGATGAAATCTATGCCGAGCTGACGTACGGCAGCAGACGCCATGTCAGCATTGCCGGCCTGCCGGGGATGAAGGAACGCACGATCGTGGTCAACGGCTTTTCCAAAGCATATGCCATGACGGGCTGGCGTCTGGGCTATGCCTGCGGCCCGGAGCCGATCATCAAAGTGATGACAAAGATCCACCAGTCTGCCATTATGTGTGCGCCGACAACCAGCCAGTATGCGGCGGTGACGGCACTGCAGAAATGCGATGAGGATATCGAAAACATGCGCGATGAATACGATATGCGCCGCCGCTGGCTTGTCAGCCGTCTCAATCAGCTGGGGCTTACCTGCTTTGAGCCGGAAGGGGCGTTTTATGCGTTCCCGTCGATTCAGAGCACCGGCTTAAGCAGTGAGGAGTTTTGTGAAAAGCTGCTGTTCAGCAAAAAGGTTGCGGTAGTACCCGGAAATGCCTTCGGGGATTCGGGGGAAGGACATGTGCGCATCAGCTACTCGTATTCCATTGCGCATTTGAAAGAGGCGCTGCATCGGATCGAGGAATTTTTGCAGGAATTGCAGAGCCGGTAACGAGATCGAAAGAGGATTGCTGCGCTGATATCCCCGCGCGCGATCGGTTCGATCAAGGCACTGGAAGGAACGATTTCGGTTGGCTTCAACGGGAAATCACGCAGGGAGGGATTTTAATGCAGAGCGTAACGGTGCTGGCACCGGCAAAGCTGAATCTTACGCTGGATATTCTGGGAACGCGCGAGGACGGCTATCACACTTTGGATATGATCATGCAGACAGTGACACTGCGCGAACGCGTGACCGTGCGCAAAAGCAGCGGGCTGTATCTTTCGCTGCCCGGTTCGCGCGTGCCGGCAAACGAGCATAATACCGCATACAAGGCGGCACTTGCTTTTTTTCATGAAACCGGGCTTTTGGCGGGCGCGGCCATCACCATAGAAAAGCGCATCCCGGTGCGCGCCGGAATGGCGGGCGGCAGTGCAGATGCCGCGGCGGTGCTGGTGGGGCTCAACGAGCTGTACGGCGCAAAGCTTTCCACGCGCGAACTGTGCAGCATCGGCGCACAGATCGGAGCAGACGTCCCGTTTTCGATTTTGGGCGGCACCGCACGCGTGACGGGTGTGGGGGAAATTTTGCAGCCGCTGCGCCGGTGCCCGCCGTGCTGGTTTACGGTCTGTATGCCGGCGGGCGGCATTTCCACACCGCAGGCGTATGCACGGTATGACGAGCTTGGCACGGACGAGCATCCCGACAGTGCGGCGGCGGCAGAGGCGATCGCACGCGGCGATCTGAACGCCTTGTGTGAGACTATGGGCAATGCGCTGGAATATTCCAGTGCCAGCCCTGATACAAAGCCGATCTGTGAAGTGCTGCGTGAATACGGCGCGTGCAAAGCCATGATGACCGGAAGCGGTGCGGCGGTGTTCGGCGTATTCCGCGGGGAAAATGCGGCAAACCGCGCAAAGCAGGCACTTTTGCAGCGCTGGCCGCAGTGCTGGGTCGTGCGCCCGGATGCGCGCGGTGCCCGTGTTGTCGGCGGCAAATAAGGAAAAATTCAACCAGGGCGGGATGCAGACTGCATCCCGCCCTGGTTTTTGTAAAGGTGTTTTATCTGGAAAAAATTTACTGCGGCGCGCATAATCGTCCGAGGGGGTGCCCACACTTTCTGCGGGAGATGATTCGGTATGAAACTTATGGAAAAAATCAGAACGATCCTGCACAGCCGCCGGGCAAAGCTGGAAATTTCGGCGGCACTCGGCTTGCTGGCGGCGGTGCTTTTGGCGGATTTCGGGCAGTTCACGCAGGTGTGCGATACCGTGCGGCACGATACGCTGCGCCTGCACATCCTTGCCAATTCCGATTCGAAAGAGGATCAGCAGCTGAAGCTTGCCGTGCGCGATACGATCGTGCGCACCGCAGGAGAGCTGTTTGCAAAAAAGAATACAAAGCAGCAGGCACTGCGCACCGCACAGATGCAGATACCGCGGCTGCGTGCAGCAGCGCAGCGCACCGTGCAGGAAATGGGCTATGATTATCCGGTTACGGTGCGGATAGAAAACCAGTATTTCCGCACGCGGGAATATGAGGGCTTTACGCTGCCGGCCGGCCGTTATGACGCGCTGCGCGTGGAAATCGGGGCGCACGAAGGGCGCAACTGGTTCTGCGTATTGTTCCCGCCGATGTGTGTGCCGGCGGCTTCCCAAGAACAGGAAATGCAAGGCTATACGCAAAAACAGCGCGAAATCGTGGCCGGACGCTATACGGTGAAGTTTGCAGCCGCAGAGCTGCTTTCCTTTCTTCGGGAAAGTCTATCCAAAGAGGCCAGCTTTTATGAAAACGATGATGTGATTTTCACTAGCGGCGCGCAGCAAGACGATGCGGAAGCTCGCACCAGGGGGATAGCCCGACGTAAAGCGGACTGAACGGATCACGCATCCAATCGGCAGCGAAATCGGCAGCTTGGTGTGCAGGGCAAAGCGGCAGACAGAACGCACAGCCGTGCCGGTGCTTGGCATGATATGCCAGCAGATTGCCGCCGCTGCAAAGTGCGAAATGCTTTGCGGCGTAAAGACTGATGCACGAGGCACTGCCAAACGCAAGGGCGCTGCTGCACGGGAGGGAATCGACACAGAGCACCGCAAAGCGGCTTCGGCGGCACAGCGTTACCGAAATGGGCGTGCAGCCAACGGCGGCACTGCGCATCAGGGCGCAAAGACAAAGAAGAAAACGGCGCACATCCGTGCGGCAGAATAGCGGTTCGCGCGCACAGTGCAGGGAAAAAAGCAGCTTGGGGCATACAAAATCGGCATCGGCAAGAAATTTTTCGCACAGTGCAGGGATGCAGATCGGCTGGGAAAGCACAGGTTTTCGCACGATCAGCAATTCCAGCTCCTGCGCGGTGCGAAGCAGGATGTATACACCGCGAAGCTGCGGGGGCGGGATTGGGCTTGCGGCTCGATGCGCCAGCGCAAAAAGTTCGGCTGTCTCTTCCCGCAGAAATCCCGCTGCGGCGGCAAGATCGGTTTGCATTTGGAATCTTCCTCCTTTTGGGCTTTTGCAGATCCGGGCAAAGCGGCTGAAAAAAAGGTAAAACTGCACATAGTATGCGAATACTTTGGACAGCTATGTATGGATTGTTACAAAAATGGAGGAAGTTCGCATTTTCAGTGTTAAACATTTGACAAACTCTTGCAGTATCCGGGAATTTGGGTTACAATATATACTAGTCTTACGGGCAGATAACAGCATTGCACAATGCAATGCACAATGTGCCTGAATATAAGGAGGATATACTACAATGGCAGTAAAAGTTGCTATCAATGGCTTTGGCCGCATCGGCCGTTTGGCATTTCGTCAGATGTTCGGCGCTGAGGGTTATGAGATCGTTGCAATCAATGACCTGACCAGCCCGTCCATGCTGGCTCATCTTCTGAAATACGACACCGCTCAGGGTCGTTATGACGGTCACACCGTGGAAGCAGATGATGAATCCATCACGGTCGACGGCAAGAAGATCACCATTTACAAGAACCCGAATCCGGCTGAACTGCCCTGGGGTGAGCTGGGTGTTGACGTTGTTCTGGAATGCACCGGCTTCTTCACCAAGAAGGACAAGGCTATGGCTCATATCGAGGCAGGCGCAAAGAAGGTTGTTATCTCGGCTCCGGCAGGCAATGACCTGAAGACGATCGTTTACAGCGTAAACGAAAAGACCCTGACGGCTGACGACCAGATCATCAGCGCAGCTTCCTGCACCACCAACTGCCTGGCTCCGATGACGAAGGCTCTGAACGACAAATATCCCATTCAGAGCGGCATCATGACCACAGTTCACGCTTATACCGGCGACCAGATGATTCTGGACGGCCCGCACCGCAAGGGCGATCTGCGCCGTGCACGCGCAGGCGCAGCCAACATTGTCCCGAACAGCACCGGCGCTGCAAAGGCAATCGGCCTTGTCATTCCGGAACTGAACGGCAAGCTCATCGGCTCGGCACAGCGTGTTCCGGTTCCCACCGGCTCCACCACGATCCTTGTGGCAGTTGTCAAGGGCAAGGATGTCACAGTCGACAGCATCAATGCAGCCATGAAGGCTCAGGCTTCGGAAAGCTTCGGCTACAACGAAGACGAAATCGTTTCCAGCGATATCATCGGCATCCGCTATGGCTCGCTGTTCGATTCCACCCAGACCATGGTCACTAAGATCGACGATGATACCTATCAGGTTCAGGTCGTTTCGTGGTACGACAACGAAAACAGCTACACCAGCCAGATGGTTCGCACCATTAAGTACTTCGCTGAGCTGTAATTGCTGCCAAAGATAAGCCGTGCCCTGTGCACGGTGATCGTATAAAGCAAGCGCAAACGCCTTTCCGCCGGAGACATTCGTGCGGAAGGGCGTTTTTGCATCCCTATGACAGAACCAGCGAAAAAATGCAGGAAAGCTGAAAGGATTTTTTTGGGGAAATCGTATATTTGTATAGGAATACCGGGCAGAACCCAGTTGAAGGAACGAAGAAAAAAAGTTATAATAAAATTTAAGCCATTATAATCTTAAAACGGAAGATCGGCAGAGGAGGAAAGGGAATGGAGGATTCCGGAATCAACAAGGCAGCTTCGATCCGGCAGAACACAGCGGCATCGAAGCAGGCTGAGGGACACAATTCGTCAACCGGAGTGAATCCAACTGCGAAGAATCCCTACCGCAGAAAAAAAGCACCAACGCCCCAGCATGCGCGTGCGCGCAATGCAAAAAGAACATCGCCCGGACCGTTTGCAAAAAGACCGGAACCGAAAAATGCCGATGCCGCAAACGGCGGCATTGCGCTGAATGGGCGCAGCACGGCAAGGCCGGATGCGCCGCACACAGCGGCGGCGCCTCAAACGCCTTCCGGTGAGCGCCGCGCGCCGCGGGCATATACGGGCGCACAATCGGCACGAAGCCCGCAGTCCAGACGAAAAAAACGCAGGCGTGCACCCGGCGGGGGGCTTTTCTTCAGCTGTGCGGCGGTGGCGATCCTGACGATTTCCGCAGGCATCACAGCCCTGATCGAAGCGCCGGAACGCCGTGCGCAGGCCGAAAGCCTTGCGGCTCTTTCGCAGGCACAGCAGGCGCAGCAGCAGGCGGAAAATCCGATGCCGGGTGAAATCCAATACGGGCCGTGCCTGCCGGATGAAAATGCTGTGTATACGCAGCCGACCGCGGCGCTGGTGGCATTGCCGGCCGACGGGCGTGTGGATATGAAGTATTTTGATGATGCGTTGTTTATCGGTGATTCGCTCACCCGCGGCTTTCAGGAATACCAAAGCGGGATTGAAAATGCGAAATATGCAGCGTATATCGGTGTAGGCCCAAAGCAGTTCATGGAAGGCCTTGTTGAAAATATCAAAGGGGAAAAGGTTGCGGCAATGGATGAGATCCGTGCGGCACAGGCGAAAAAGGTGTATGTCCTTTTGGGAACCAACTCTATGGCTACGCTTACGGATGAGGCTTTTTTGAAGTATTACACCGATTTTGTTCGTTATCTGAAACAGGAGCTGCCGCCGGAAACGGTTTTTTATTTGCAGGGGATACCGCCGGTTACGGCTGCAAAATTTGAATCGGACGATAAATTTTCGCAGGAACGCATCAAAAATCTGAACGAACATATCGCAAGGATCGCATACGAAAACGATTTTCATTATCTGGATCTTTATGCAGCGCTTTCCGATGAAAACGGGAATCTGCGCGAAGATATCGCATCGGGAAGTATTCATTTGAATGATCGGGGGTATAATCTGTGGAGAGAATATCTGATCACGCATACGGCATACAGCCCGGATAATCCGTATTTGCCCGGTTCGCCGCGCTATATCCGCCCGCAGGAATAGCCGCTGCGGCATGCAAAAGGGGGCGCACAGCGTCATTTGGGCGCAGAATGCAGCCGGAACAGACGGATGCAGAATGTATAATCTAATCCGATGGAGGAAAAAATACTTTGGCAAAACCGAAATCATTCAAGGCGCAGCACCAATGCCGCCGCAATAAAACATTGGCCGTGCAGGCTCTGCTCGGAATCACCATACTGGCACTTTTGTTTGGCATTTCCCATGTGTCCATCCGGATCCTTCATGGACAGCCTGTTTTTGAAATAGCCGCATCATCGGGACAGCCGTCTTCCCAAAGCACTTCGCAGACGGAAACAAGCAGCCCGGGAAGTGCAGCACAAGAAGATGCATCCGCGCAGCCGCCGCAGGAAGCACAGCAAGATCCTGCCCCGGCTGATCCGGCACCCCCGCAGCAGGGCTGGAATACAGCACAGCGCTTGAGCGGGGAGCCGGAGGTCACAGGCGATGATTCCCGCATGCTGGCTGTGCCGGAAAACGGCAGGCTGAGCGAAGAATATCTGCGCACGGTGATGTTTGTGGGCGATTCGCTGTCACAGGGCTTTGCACTGTATCCGCCAACACGGGGTGTGTCAACCGTGTGTGCGTATAAAAGCACCAGCCCCAATCAGGTCATTCAGAATTTTGTTGGTCAGCGTCCCGATGGCTCCCGCATCGAAATGTGGGATGATATCAAAACGCAGGCACCAAGCAATATCTATGTGCTGTATGGCACAAATGCGCTTGTGGCGCAATCGGATGAGGCTTTCTTGAAATATTACAGCGATCTTTTGGATATGCTGCGCCAAAGGTATGCGGATGTGCCGATTTATGTCCAGAGCATCACGCCGACTACCGCAGAGCAGGGGGTAAAACAGCCGCCGCTTGAAAATTCGCATATCCGCAGCGTCAATAATGCGATTGCCAAAATGGCGGCGGATAAAGGGGTGTTTTATCTGGATGCACAGGAAGCACTGGCGGATGAGCAGGGAAACCTGCGCGGGGATTATGTCGGGACATACGATGGAATCCATATGAATCCGACCGGATATGCCGCATGGACGGATTATATTCTGACGCATACGGTGTATAACGAGTATAACCGCCAGTTTGCGGTAGATGATTCCTACTCCTGAATGAGAAAGGCCGCTCCCCAACAAAGAAACCGCGAAATCCATGCAAAGCCGCAGAGAGGAACGCTCTCTGCGGCTTTTTTGCGGGCGGGATATACCCCGTGGGGGCTTCTTGAAAAGGCGAAAAACGAACGGTATAATAACAAACAGTAAGTTTTTCAGCAAACAAAGGAGTATCATAAAATTGGAATTTCTGCACCATGCGCTGCATGACAGCATAAAAATGCTGCCCTTTCTTTTTGCAGCATATCTGTTGATCGAATTCATCGAAGACCGCCATTCAGAAAAAATCGAAAGCATTCTTGCCGGCGGCGGCCGCTTCGGCTTTGTTCCGGGCGCAATATTGGGGCTTGTGCCGCAGTGCGGTTTTTCGGCCATGGCGGCAAATCTGTATTCCAGTAAGGTGATAACGCTCGGTACACTTGTGGCGGTGTTTCTTTCCACTTCCGATGAAGCGATCCCCATTTTGATTGCAAACCCGGAATACTGGAAATCCCTTTCAGCACTTTTGGCAGTAAAGCTGTGCGTTGCAATCGCTGCCGGCTTCTGTATTGATTTTGTGTTTCGAAAAAGGATTCCGGCACCGGTGCGCGGCGGCTACACCGGGACGCAGCAGACGTGCGCCTGCCGGGATAAGCAGCAGGAACATGGCGGCATCCTAAAGGCTGCCATCAAACATACAGCGCATATTTTCGGCTTCATCCTGCTGTTCAATACGGTTTTGGGAGCACTTGTGCACGGGATCGGACAAGAAACGGTTTCGTCCTTCCTTGTGCACAGCGGAGCATGGCAGCCGCTGCTGGCAGGGCTTGTGGGGCTTGTGCCGAACTGTGCGGCATCTGTGCTGATCACACAGCTGTATGCGGCGGGAAGCCTTTCGTTCGGCGGCGCAGTGGCGGGGCTGTGTACCGGTGCAGGGGTCGGGCTGGCGGTGCTGCTGCGAACCAATCAAAGCGCAAAGCAGAATTGCCTGATCGTGGGGCTGCTGTATGGGATCGGCGTGGGTGCCGGTTATTTGTGCCAATGGCTCGCATAAGAAAAAATGCTTATGCATTGTTGTGGCGATTGGGATAAGAAAAAGGAAAAAAGAAAACGATTTCAGACGGTGCTTTCGAAGCGATTCGGGGGCACCTTTTTTACAGGAATTTTTGTAGATATATACAATGCGCTGGTGACAGAAAAAAGAAATAGTGTTATAATTAGACTGAATTGAAGGCCGCAGAAAAGAAATCGACCATACGCCTGCGGCATAACGGAGGGATCAATATGCTGGATGTGGCTGTGATCGGCTGCGGGATCATTGGTGCGAATGTTGCATATCTGCTTTCGCAGTACAAGCTGAATACAGCGATACTGGAAAAAGAAAATGATGTTTCCATGGGCACTACGCGTGCAAACAGCGCAATCATACATGCGGGGTATGACCCGGAGCCGGGTACGGATATGGCGCGGCTGAATGTAAGAGGCAATGCGTTGACACGCAGACAATGTGAAGATTTTGATGTGAAATTCCACGCGGTCGGCAGTTTGGTGCTTGCATTTTCCGCACAGGAAATGGAAACGGTGCAGCATCTGTATGAAAACGGCGTTGCCAACGGTGTGCCGGGCATACAGATCCTTACAAAAGAAGAAACGCTGAAGAAGGAACCGGCGCTTTCCGAAAACGTGTGCGGGGCCTTGTATGCGCCCAGTGCCGGTATTGTAGAACCGTGGGATCTTGCGCTAGCACTTGCTGAGGCAGCCGTGCGCAATGGCGTAAAGCTGCATCTGGAAACCGAAGTGACCGGGGCGGAAAAGATCGAGGGCGGCTGGCGGCTGCATACGACGCAAGGCGACATAGAAGCAAAATATATCGTAAACGCTGCGGGGGTCGATTCCGATACCGTTGCGGCTATGGCCGGTGAGCCGGGCTTTACGATCCTGCCCAATCGCGGGGAATATTATCTGCTGGATAAAAGCCAGGGCGGGCTTGTGCATCATGTGATTTTCCAGTGCCCGAACAAGGATGGAAAAGGGGTTCTGGTAGCACCGACCGTGCACTATAATCTGATTGTGGGGCCGAATGCCGAACAATGTGAGCGCGGCGATGTTTCGACACAGGCTGATTCGCTCGCGTTTGTGCGGGAAAAAGCGGTGCGCAGTGTTCCGTCCATTAACTTCCGGGAAAACATCCGCAACTTTGCCGGGGTGCGGGCAAATTCCGATCAGCCCGATTTCATCATTGAGCAAACAGCCTGCGGATTCATTACGCTGGGCGGCATCAAAAGTCCGGGGCTTTCCAGTGCTCCGGCCATTGCGGAAGATGCCATGCAGCTGCTGTATCAAGCCGGTTTGCATGCAGAAAAGAAGGAAACGTTCGTCTGTACACGCAAAAAACGCCGCTTTAACCTTATGACACCGGAGCAGAAGGCGCAGGCGATTCGGGAAAATCCGCTGTATGGGCGGATCATCTGCCGCTGTGAAACCGTGACGGAAGGCGAAATCGTCGATGCACTGCATGGGCCGATCCCGCCGCGGACGATCGATGGCGTAAAGCGCCGCTGCACGTCGGGCATGGGGCGCTGTCAGGGTGGATTCTGCGGCCCGCGTGTGCATGAAATCATTGCACGGGAGCTTGGGATTGCGCAAAGCGAAGTGCTCAAGGATAAAGCGGGAAGCTATATCATAACCGGAAGAACCAAGGAAGGAGGACTGCACCGTGGAGAATAACCGCTATGACGTAATTGTGATCGGCGGCGGTCCTGCCGGACTTGCAGCGGCACAAGCCGCCAGTCAGCAGGGTGCCGAAAGGGTCCTGATTTTAGAGCGCGATAATACGCTGGGCGGCATCCTGAACCAGTGCATCCATAACGGCTTTGGCCTGCATTATTTTAAAGAGGAATTGACAGGCCCGGAATATGCCGGACGTTTTATTGAGCTTGTAGAAAAAACAGCCGTAGAAGTAAAAACAGATACCATGGTACTGGCGGTTACGCCGGAAAAAAAGGTGCATGCCGTCAATGCCGCCGACGGCTATATCGTGCTGGAAGCGGCCGCAATCGTACTTTGCATGGGCTGCCGTGAGCGCACGCGCGGTGCGATTTCCATTCCGGGCACACGGCCGGCGGGCGTGTTCACGGCCGGTGCGGCACAGCGTTATCTCAATATCGAAGGCTATATGGTGGGCAAGCGCGTGGTGATCCTGGGCTCGGGCGATATCGGCCTGATCATGGCGCGCCGCATGACGCTCGAGGGCGCCAAGGTGCTGGCATGTGTAGAGCTTATGCCGTATTCCGGCGGCCTGACGCGCAATATCGTTCAATGCCTGAATGATTTTGACATTCCGCTGTATCTGTCACACACGGTTACGAAAATCGAAGGAGATGGCCGTGTTTCCGGTGTGGTGGTGCAGAAGGTTGACGATCAGCGCAGGCCGATCCCCGGTTCGGAAATGCATTTCGATTGTGACACACTGCTTTTGAGCGTGGGTCTGATCCCGGAAAATGAGCTTTCGAATGGTGCCGGTGTGGAGATGGATCGCCGTCACAGCGGGCCGGCGGTTTATGAAAATATGGAGACAAGTGTGCCGGGCATATTTGCAGCGGGCAATGTGGTGCATGTACATGATCTGGTGGATTTTGTTACCGGGGAAAGCCAGCGTGCCGGACAAGCCGCAGCGCGCTTTGCCCAAAACGGCCCCGCAGCGCAGGGACGTGTGCTGGAAGTGGAAAACGGTGCCGGTGTCAGCTATACCGTGCCGGGGAAAATCCGCCTTGCGAACGTGGAAAAAAACGTGGGGATATTTTTCCGTGTGAACCGCGTATATGCTGCCTCCACGATCCAGGTCACAAGCGGCGGTACAAGGATCGCATCGTTCCGCCGGGAACATCTTGCGCCGGGGGAAATGGAACAAATCAATATTCCTAAGATCCTGCTGGAAAAGGCAGACGGAACACTGACCGTCCAGATAGAGGAGGCATAAGGCTATGGCAAACCTGATTTGTATTGTATGCCCGAAGGGCTGTCATCTGACCGTGGATGAACAAACCCTTGCCGTAAAAGGAAACGGCTGCCCGCGCGGCGCGGAATATGGAAAGAAGGAATTGACGCATCCGGTTCGTGTCGTGACAAGTACGGTTCGGGTAGAGGATGCCTTTATCTGCCGCTGTCCGGTAAAAACAAACGGCAGCGTACCGAAGGAAAAAATGTTTGATGTCATGGCTGCATTGGATGCGGTGTGTCTGCATGCTCCGGTGCATGTCGGGGATATCGTGGTGCAGGATGTCTGCGGAACCGGAATCGATGTGGTTGCGGCGCGCGCATTGCCGAAAAAATAAATCGCAGGAATACGCTTTCCGACGATGCAAAAAAGGGATAACGGGCGCTTGCTCCGTTATCCCTTTTCTCATGTTGTTTGCGATTTGCGGCAGTTCGCAGAAAAATCAATCTTCCAGCTCAAAATCGGCGGGAATCAGCAGGGAAAGATCCGCATTCGGTTCAGCGACAAGCCGCCGCGCCTGATTGAGAACGGCCTCTTCCACCTTGTTGCGTGCAAGACGTCCATTCCCGGAGTCTCGGGCGCGGGTGGCCTGCACCCGTTCAAAATACGCAAGCAGCGGTTCGCGGCAGTCCGAATGCAGGCGGTATCCTTTGCTGGACGTCTGGATTTCGGCAATTCGGAGCAGCTCCTCACCGGAATAATCCGGAAATTCGATGATGTTAGGAAAGCGGCTTTTCAAACCGCTGTTGGAGGTGAGGAATTGTTCCATTTCGCGGGAGTACCCGGCAAGAATGACGATCAGATCATCGCGGTGATCTTCCATGCCCTTCACCAGCGTATCGATCGCTTCCAGTCCGAAGCTGTCATCCTTGCCGCGGTACAGGCTGTAGGCTTCATCAATGAACAGAACCCCGCCCAGTGCGGATTGGATCACCTGCGTTGTCAAGGGTGCGGTGTGCCCCACATAGCGCCCGACAAGATCGGCACGCGTCACTTCGATCAGCTGTCCGCCCGAAAGAACGCCGATCGCTTTCAGATACCGGCTGATCAGGCGTGCAATCGTTGTTTTGCCGGTGCCGGGATTCCCGGTAAAGATCATGTGCATCGATACGCGTGCGGTTTTCAGGCCGGCATCGCGCCGGCGTTTCTGCACAGCATAATGCCCCTCCAGGCTGAGGATATAATCCTTGATCGCATCAAGCCCCACGATTTGGGAAAGCTCGGCTTTAACGGATTCCAGTTCCCCCTGATAGGCGGGCGGCAGCAGCGATTCCAGAGAATGAACCTCCTGCCCGAAGCATACAGATACAGTACCCTGCGAGATACGCAGCTCGGCAGATGCCGGGGCATCCTCGTGTTCCAAACAATACTGCGCCAGCGCGCGGTAGATGCGTTCAAAAAAGCTCAGGATACTGCCAGCGCCCTGCTCGGCATGTCCGCCGCTTTGGCACGCCTGATCGAGAACCTCATCGCAGACGGTTAGAGTCAGCCCCAGTGATTTTTTGGCATGTTCCGAAAGCGTGTTCCGTTCACGCTGCGCGATGGCATGCCGGGCTTCATAGCAAAGCGGTGCCGTTGTGCACAGATCCCCAAGAGCACTGACAAAGGGCGCGCCAAAGGAATCGGCAAGATCATCCGCATCCTTTCGGCTCAAAAAAACAAGATACTTGTTTTTTACTTCCAAAGCACCAACTGCATTGGTGACAAGGGCGGTTCCGGCATCGATCAGACGGCCGTTCTGCAGTACATATCGTCCCGCAAGCGGGCTTTTGCCTGTCATAACAAGGGAGGAAAGAACGGTGAGGAAAGCGGGATGACACTGTTCATAGTGTTCAAACGCAAGCAGGATATTCGGCCCTGCCAAAGCGGCATATAAATCCTGCAGAAACAATTTTTCTTCGGCGGCAGTAGGATATAGGGAAAGATCCAGCCAGCTGATTTCCGCACTGCGGAATACGCGCCGTTCAGCAAGCTGCTGGACTGCGGCAGAAAGGCTCAGATGACGACCGGTATCTTCCGGGCCCGTCACAAAAAAAGCAGCACGATCCGCCCCCATGACAACCGGGCGCTTGAGTGCGATCACAAGGCTTTTGAGAAAGCTTTCCTGTCCGAAAACCTGTTTGGAAAGACTTTCGCTCAACCCGGAAAACAGTTCGGTGGAAATGGCTGAAAAGCAATCGGGTGCGTGTTCGGCCTTGGATGCAAGGGGTGAGGAAAGATGCTGCACGGCAGGAGAATCCAGCTCGGATTCAATACGGCGGATATCGAGCAGTGCATTTTGGCTGAGCGATTCGATTTCCCTGCGCTGCGCTGCAATCAGATCATCCAGCTTTTCCTGCGTGCGCAGTGCGGCCGCGGGAGAATACGATACGGGTGCATCCGGCTTAGCGGGCGGACGCTTGGCTGTGCGGGCGTGCTTTTGCATAAGGCTTTTGCGCCGCAGCTGTGCACGCGAGCCCGCCGGTTCGGGTTCGGATTCCAAGGTGAGCTGTGGGCGGGGAAGCTCTTTTTCCGAAAGGGGATTTTTGTGCAGAGTGCGGGATCCGAATAAATTGTTAAGAAGATCATCGATTTCGTTTTTCATGCTTTACCTCCCGTTTGCCGTATGGCATCGGATGCCTTTATCGGTATTGTAACATGCGGGGCGCAAGTACGCTACTGAAATATGCGTTTTTTTTGAATTTTTTGCATAAAATGGCTGCCGGGATACCGGCAGTGAAATGGGATTTTGATCGATCATGTGAAATCTTGGCACAATGTGATTTTTTTATAAAAAGCATAGCTGTTCGATCAAAAAAATGTTATGATAAAGACAAATTGATTAGGCTGCATTATGCGCCTTACAACAAGAAAAGGAGTGTTCCAACATGATTCTTAAAAATGGTCTTGTATTTACGGAAGAAGCCCGTTTTGTGCAGGCAGACATCGAAATCAAAGACGGCAGAATTGCGCAGGTTGCACCGGCAGGTTCGCTGGAAGGCCCGGACGCAGTGGATGTTACCGGCAAGTATGTCACTCCGGGATTTGTGGATATCCACATTCATGGGTCGAAGGGTTCGGATTTTTGTGATGCGGGTGCCGAACACATCGAAACAATGGCAAAATATCTTGCAAGCGTTGGGGTAACCAGCTTCTGCGGCACCACCATGGCGTTTGATGAACCGATTCTTTCCAATATCTTCGATATTGCAGGCCCATACATCAACAAGGAAACCGGCGATGCCGTACTGCGCGGCATCAATATGGAAGGGCCTTTCTTCAGCAAGGCAAAAAAAGGGGCGCAGGCGGAAAAATATATCGTCGATCCGGATATCGGGATGTTCAATCGGCTGTATGATCGTTCCGGCAAGGCGATCAAACTGATCGATGTTGCGCCGGAACTGCCGGGTGCGCTTCCCTTTATCCAAGAAGCAAGCCGCAAATGTGTGGTTTCGATCGCGCACACCACGGCAAATTACGAAGAATCCAAAAACGCGTTTGAAGCGGGTGCAACGCATGTTACGCACCTGTTCAATGCCATGCCGCCGCTCAATCACCGCGACCCCGGCGTTGTGGGCGCGGCAAGCGATTATGCAAAGCACGTTGAAATGATTTCGGACGGCATCCACCTGAATCCGGCGGTTGTGCGTATCGTATTCCGCTTGTTCGGACCCGAACGCGTATGTCTGATCAGCGATTCCATGCGTGCAGCCGGTATGCCCAACGGGGTGTACTCTTTGGGCGGGCAGACCGTTTATATGACGGATGGAAAGGCAACGCTGGAAGATGGAACCATTGCCGGCAGTGCAACCTGCCTTGCGGAATGCTTCCGCCGTGCAGTCAGTTTCGGTGTTCCGCTGGAAACCGCGCTGCGTGCGGCGACGATCAACCCGGCACAGGCAATCGGCTTGTTTGACGAGCTGGGCAGCATCACACAGGGCAAGCGGGCAGATGTTCTTGTTCTGGATGAAAATCTGCAGCCGGAAAAGATCTTCATCGGCGGTGTGGAAAAAAAGTAAGCGCGGCAGTGTGCATTGCAGTGCCTCGCGCATTCTGAAAAAAGGCCGCGCAAAGCGCGGCCTTTTTTCAAAAATGAAAGCAGTGAGGGTTTGGCAGAGCGGGCGCGATAAAATCCGTATGGTGCAGAAAAGAAGTTTGCACCGCGCCGAACCCCAAAAAAGAAAACAGGCTTCCGATTTTTCGGAAGCCTGTTTTTGGTTCAAAAGGAAAAGCAAAAGAAACCATTACGCTTTGTTGACAGAGCCGAACAGTTCCATTTTTTCTTTCACGGTCGCTTTGATCGCATCTACGCCCGGAGCCAGCAGCTTGCGCGGATCGAAGCCTTTGCCCTGCAGATCCTTGCCGGCTTCTACATAAGCGCGTGTTGCTTTGGCAAACGCAAGCTGACATTCGGTGTTTACGTTGATTTTGGATACGCCCAGATTGATTGCGGTGCGGATCATATCTTCCGGGATGCCTGTGCCGCCGTGCAGAACCAGAGGAATGTGGTTGGTGGCGTTGTGGATCTTTTCCAGGGCTTCGAAATCAAGACCCTTCCAGTTTGCCGGATATACACCGTGGATATTGCCGATGCCGGCAGCCAGGAAATCAATGCCAAGGGAAGCGATGCGTGCGCATTCCTGCGGATCGGCAACCTCACCCATGCCGACAACGCCATCTTCTTCGCCGCCGATGCTGCCGACTTCGGCTTCGATGGAAATATTATTGGCATGTGCCAGTGCAACCAGCTCGGTTGTTTTGGCTACATTTTCTTCGATATCATAGTGGCTGCCATCAAACATGATGGAAGAAAAACCGGCCTCGATGCACTTTTTTGCGCCTTCATAGGTGCCGTGATCCAGATGCAGTGCCACGGGAACGGTAATGCCAAGCGTTTCGATCATGGATTTGACCATGGCGGCAACGGTGGCAAACCCTGTCATATACTTGCCTGCACCTTCCGATACGCCAAGGATCACGGGGCTGTTCAGTTCCTGTGCGGTCTGAAGGATCGCTTTGGTCCATTCCAGATTGTTGATGTTGAACTGACCGACAGCATAGTGGCCATCGCGTGCTTTTTGCAGCATTTCGGTTGCATTTACCAGCATAATTCAATACCCTCCAAATTGGTTTTCACAAATAAAAATTTCGTCCGGTGTGAATGTGCAAGGGCTTATTCCTTGACACAGATTTAACTAATTATTAGTATACCGCATTGCAAAGGCAAAATCAATTACATGCAGGCACTTTTGACATCGGTTTCCAAAATAAATTTACCGTGCAGCAAAGCAAGACCGGCGCAGCGGCACAAAAGAAGAAAAAAGGCGGATGCTTACGTTCAAGGCCAATCACGCAGGAAAAGCAAAAGCAAACAAATCAAAAACCGGTAAAAGGTGTGGAAAATTGTTAAAATGCAGAGCAGAAGATCGAAAATAAACAAATGGTTTTGTGAAAAGTTTTCAACACGGTGTGGAAAACGATGTCAAAAACCAGAGGGAAAAAGGCGCTTAAACAGTGGAAAACTGCGGGTTATTAACACTTTCAACCGGGTTTTCAACATTCAAGAAGGAGAAAAATGGAAATTACAGTCTGTATAGAGAGGAATGTGGAAAGCGGCGCATCACTTTCAACATTCCTTCGGCTGTCACAAATCCCGTGGTTTAAAATGCGCCGAAGGGGCAATGCTTTACAGGAAAGCCGGTACACAAGCAAAGGAGGAGCAAGGGTGAAAGGAATCAAGAAATGCGTTGTGGAAATTTTGGAGCCGAAGGATGAAAGCATCGAACGAGTTTTGGTGATTTTTAAGCCCGAGAGCGGCCCGGTGCGGGAAGGAAAGCAGCGGCAGGCGGCAGAAAAATATGTCAGCGGATTGGTATCCTGGCATGCAAGCCCCCTTCCGGCATGGCTTTCTTGGCGCACTGCGGGGATTGCTGGTGCTGCCGCTGCGGTTTTGGCAGCACTGTGGTTTGTTTTTTAAGAAGAAATCGCAGTTTCCACCCGCAGAAATGATAGCAAAGCACAGGAATTTGTGGTATAATTAAATGCGATATGCCGTACAGATCATGCTGCGCGGCGGTATGTTGAAAAGCTGGAGGCTGCGGATGGAACGAGCAGATAAAAAAAGAGACAGACAGGATCAGGAAACAACGGTTGTATATGGGAAAAATGCCGTAACAGAGCTTTTGAAAAGCGGTGCGGCAGTCGATACCGTTTTTATTCAAGATACGATGAATGCATCGCAGGCTGCATATTATACCGCCATTGCGCGGCAGGCGGGGGCAGTGGTAAAGCGGGTGCATGCAACTAAGCTGCGCGGAATGTGCGGAACCGAAAGTCATCAGGGTGTTGCAGCCTGGGCGGCAAGCATCGAATATGTATCGGTCGATGATATCCTGGCGCAGGCAGCCCAGAAAGGCGAGCCGCCGTTTTTGGTGTTGGCAGACGGAGTGGAAGATCCGCATAACCTGGGGGCGATCATTCGCACCGCGCTGCTTTGCGGGGCGCATGGCATTGTGATCCCGCGCCGCGGCGGCGCACCGGTTACGCCGACGGTCATGAAAAGCAGCGCAGGGGCGGCGGCACGCCTTCCCGTCGCGCGCGTCGCAAATATCGGGGAAGCGATCCGTCGTTTGAAGGCGCAGAACATTTTTGTCTATTGTGCGGATATGAATGGACAGCCGGCATATCAGCAGAACCTGACGGGCGCGATTGCGCTGGTTGCAGGCAGCGAAGGAAGCGGCGTGTCGCAGCTGGTAAAATCCCTTTGCGATGGTACAGTGAGCCTGCCTATGGCGGGCGCCGGAACCGGCGTTGACAGCTTCAATGTTTCGGTGGCGACCGGTATTATTTTGTATGAAATCATGCGTCAGCGCGGAACGGAGGCTTTGAAGTGAATGAACAAAGACAGCGTATAAGCGATTCGCAGCTGGATCACATTCTGGAACAGGTGCAGGAAAAGCGGGAGCGTTCGGTTTCTTCTGCCTTACCCGATGGAAGTGATGCACAGGTGGATGCGATTCTGTCAGAGCTTGGCATCGGAACGGAAAAAAAGAATCGGCCGGTAGAGCCGGTGCTGCTGCCGCCGATTCCTACGGGAGCACGGCGAACGGCCGGAAAAGCGCAGCCGATGCAGTGGATGCCTGCCCCGGTGTTGCGCCAGACACCGAAAAAGCCGGTGCAGCCGGTGCAGGCTTCGGAACTGACGGAAACGGAAGAAGCAAGCCGAAAGGAAGAGCCGGAGCAGAAAACAGAGCACAATGCGCAGAAAAACGCCCCCGTCGGCGGACAACCGACCGCGCCGCAGGAAAAAACAGAGCCGGAAGTGCCCACCCGTGAGCTGCCCAGCATCAAAGCCTATACGCAGGAAGAAGAAAAAAAACGGCAGGAAGAACGGGAGCGCATCCGCGAAGAAGCGCGCCGTGAAGTGCGTGAAGAACAGAATCGTGCCGAACCGGTAGGCCAGGCGGTGGTACAAGCTGCGCGCGAAGCGGCGCGCAAACGCGATGAGGAAAAGCGTGCAGCAAGAGAAAAGGCGCAGGCCGAACAGAAAAAAGCACAGGAGATCACAGTAACCGGCAACAATATGTTTGGAGAGGTGGATGACCGCTTCCGCGATTTCTTTTCCTCTACGGTCATTGATGACCCAAAGCTGAACCCGGAGGGACGCCGCAAAAGAGAAAAGGGCGGCTTCTGGGCAAACCTGTTCCCGAAAAAAGAAGAGATCGCGGCTGAAAACGAGCCGGAATCCCAGACAGAGGGCACATATTATGAATCGGCCATCGAAGACGGCTTTACCGGCGAATTCAATGCGATCAGCCCCGAACAGCTGAGCCGCCTTGGGATCCCGGTTCCGCAAGTGCAGCAGCAGCCGCCCGAAGAAAAGAAAAAAACGGCGGCTCATACATATACGGCTGCGTTTTTGGCGCGTTCGATCACCAAGGCCGATACATTCGATTTTGAAACAGGAAGCCGCAGAAAATCAAAAAGTCTGGATTTTGACATCCCGCTGGAGGGCGACGGAACCGGAGAATATGAGACGCTGCGCCGCAAACCATCGGTGGGGCTTGACGAGGAAGAAGCCATGGGGGAATACAATACCCTTTCGGATGCCCCCATGGTGGAAAGCGAGCTGGATGCCATGCGCCAGGGGCGGATGCTGCGCACGGTGATATCCTCGGTATTGACGGTTATGCTGCTGTACCTTGGGTTTTCCGCGCGGGAAGGGCTTGTGCCGCCGATCGCAGCACTCGATCCGCATACCAATCCGTTTGCGTATCTGATCACGACCTTTGTCCTGCTGTGCCTGACAGCATTCGGTTCGATGCCGATGCTCATATCCGGGCTGCGGGATCTGTTCCGCAATCCCGGGGCCGATGGCTTTACGGCACTGGCGTTGGTAGGCGCGGGCGTCCAAAATCTGGCATATCTTTTTAAGGCGGATGCCTTCGATCCGGAAAAGGTGACGCTGTTTGCACCCGTGGCGGCTCTGCTTTTGTGTGGAAATGCGCTTGCAAAATGGCTGAAAACATGTGCGGTATGCGAAAATTTTGCCCGTGCAAGTTCCGGTGAAGAACAGGCGGCGGCTTTCCTTTTGGAAAAAGATGCCTTGGCAAAGCAGCTGTGTGCCGGATTGGGAGAACACGAGCCGCAGCTTTTGCTCAATCGCCCGACGGCACTGGTAAAGGGCTTTTTGCGCCAGAGCTTTTCGGTGCGCGCAGCAGACCGCATTACCTATTGTACAGCCATTATCCTGGGGGCTTCGGCGGTATTCTGTGCAGCAGTCGCCGGAATCCGGGAAAAGGATGTCTTTACGGCTTTGAACAGCTTTGCGGCGGCGCTGTGCATTGCGGCACCGTTTGCTTCGGCGCTGGTGCATGCTCTGCCCGCGTACTTTATGAATCAGGCGACCGCTCGGTGCGGCGCGGTGGTGCCGGGCACCAGCGCAGTAGAAGCACTGGGAAGCGTCAATACCGTGCTGCTGAGCGCGCGGGAACTGTTCCCCGTGGGCAGTGTGCGGCTGCACGGGATCAAAACCTTTGAAAAAGAGCGCATTGATGTTGCAATTACCTATGCAGCCAGTATTTTGCCCACGACCTGTGAGACACTGCGCACGGTCTTTATGGGGATTTTGGATAACAATGAAAAGCTGCTGCTTCCGGTTGAAAATGCAGCAACCGAGATCGGATACGGATTCAGCGGCTGGATCGAGCACCGAAGAGTGCTTATGGGCAGCCGTGAGATGATGAAGAACCACGACATTGAAGTGCCTTCTTTGGATTATGAAAAAAAATACACCAAGGATGGAGAACGATGCCCGATCTATCTTGCCGTTTCCGGAAAGCTGTTCGGCATGTTCCTGGTAAGCTATCAGCCGGCAGAGCATGCGGCGGAAATTATGGACAGCCTGGCACAAAGCGGCATCAGCATCTTGGTCAAGGGGGAAGATTTCAACCTGAATTCCGAATTGGTGGCGGAATGCTATCAAATTCCGGTAAGCACAGTCAAGGTGCTGGATCAGTATGAGCAGAACGCATTGGAGCAGGAGCTGTGCTACCGCCCGGAGAGCGAGGGCGTAATGATCCACAGCGGCACATGCGAATCGTTCCTGGGAGGCATGCGCGCCGCAGCCCATGCGGCAGCAGCGGAACGAATGGCGGGCTTTTTGGGCTCGGCCGCCGTGGCACTGGGCTGCGGCATCAGTGTGGCTTTGTGTATTTCCCGCGGGCTTGCGGGGATTTCCTTGGGCGCACTGCTGATCTATCAGCTGATCTGGACCGGGGTGATTACTGCGGCACTGATTGCAAAAAAACCGTAAACAGCTTGTGAAAGCTGACAATAAGAACAAAACAGTCATAGATTCCGATACTGACAGATGACGATCCGTGCGATACGGGACAAAAGAAAGGACCTTTTGAATATGAAAATCAAGGAATATCTGCGAAGCAGGATTGCCTTTATGGCCAGTGTGATCGAAATCGCCATTTCCGCCATTGTTTTGCTTGCAATTATTGTTGCAGGGGTGCAGGTTGTGCGTGAGGTATTTGACCTGACGAAAAGTCCGGATGTGGAAGAGGGATTCAAAATGTTCCTCGGCCATGCGTTTAATTTGATCATTGGTGTCGAATTCATCAAGATGCTTGCAAAGCACACACCGGGTTCTGCGATCGAGGTGCTGCTGTATGCGATTGCTCGGCAGATGGTCGTGGAACATACAACGCCGTTTGAAAACCTGATTGGGATTGCAACCATTGCGCTGATCTTTGCAATTCGTAAATTCCTGTTTGTGCCTTCGTTCAGCGGGGAAACAGAAATTGCACTGTTCGGCAAAGCTTCGAAGAAAGAGCAAAAAGAATAACAAATAAAGGGTCTGCTGCAAACAGCCCTTTTAAAAAACGATGCACAAAAAACGGCTGTCAGCTGAAGCAAAAGCTTCAGCTGACAGCCGTTTTTCATTGCTTGCTTTTCTTTTTTTGTGCAGACTGCCGCAGGACTTTAATTCTGCGGCTGCCCCTTGGTTCCGTTAAAACAGCAGAAAAAATTCCGGCGCTGCCTTTGGGTACAGCAGCGCCGGAGCGGAGGTTATTCAAAAATTCAGATTTAAAAGAATAGGGAATCAGGAACGAAGGCTTTTGAATTCCTCACAGGTGCATTTTTTTACCTTTTTTCCGCTGCCGCAGGGGCAAAGTTCATTGCGCCCAACTTTTTTTACCTTTCGGGGCTGTGATTTCACACTGGCGTCACCGCCGGATTCCCGGGCACCGCTTTCGGATGTCGGCTTTGCGACCTGTGCGCGTTCCAACGGACGCTCGGCACGGATTTCCAAGGTCAGCAGCATGCGGGAGGTATCCTCGCGAATCGAATCGACCATGGCATCAAACATGTTGAAGCCTTCCATACGATATTCCACAACCGGGTCATGCTGACCGTAACTGCGTAAATAAATCCCCTTGCGCAGTTCATCCATAGCATCAATATGATCCATCCATTTGGTATCAACAACACGCAGCAGGATCACACGCTCAAACTCACGCATCAGTGCACTGCCGTAACGCTTTTCTTTATCGGCGCAAATCGCATCGGCACGTTCCGTAAGGGTTTTGGTGATTTCTTCGGTTTTCAGTTCGGAAAGCTGCTCGGGCGTAAACTGAAAATCGCCGGGCATGGTAAGCCAGCCCAGATAATAGTTGCGCAAGCCGCTGATATCCCAGTCTTCCGGCAGTTCGCCGGAAAGATACAACGCAACATTGGAGGCAATGGATTCATGGATCATGGAATGAATGCTTGCGGAAATATCCTTATCCTGCAATACCGTGTTGCGCTGCCCATAGATGATTTCGCGCTGGCTGTTCATGACATCATCAAACTGAAGCACGTTTTTGCGAATGGAGAAGTTGCGGGCTTCCAGCTTTTTCTGTGCGCTTTCAATCGTGCCGGTGATCATTTTGTTTTCGATCGGCATATCCTCTTCGGCACCGATCGTATCCATGATAGCAGCAACACGCTCGCCGCCGAACAGGCGCATCAAATCATCTTCCAAACTCAGGAAAAACCGGCTTGCACCGGGATCGCCCTGACGTCCGGAACGTCCGCGCAGCTGATTGTCGATACGGCGGCTTTCGTGGCGTTCGGTGCCGATGATGAACAAGCCCCCGGCATTGCGCACTTCTTCGGCTTCCTGTGCGATTTCGGCCTTATGCTTTGCTTCCAGTTCGGCATAGCGCTGACGCACAGCAAGGATTTCGGGATCTTCGGTTTCGGCATGGCTGGTGCTTTCAATAATCAGTTCTTCCGAAAAGCCTTCGCGCGCAAGATCATTTTTTGCCATAAATTCGGCGTTGCCGCCCAGGATGATATCGGTGCCGCGTCCAGCCATGTTGGTGGCGATCGTCACAGCGCCTTTTTTGCCGGCCTGCGCAATGATCGCGGCTTCCTTTTCATGATATTTTGCGTTGAGCACCTCATGACGGATGCCGCGCCGCGACAGCAGCTTACTGAGCGATTCGCTTTTTTCAATCGAAATCGTGCCGACCAGTACCGGCTGTCCTTTCTGGTGGCATTCCAAAATCTGTTCGATCACCGCGTCAAATTTGGCGCGTTCGGTTTTATAGACAACGTCGTTCAGGTCTTTGCGCGCAACCGGACGATTGGTCGGGACCTCAACGATCTGCAGCCCATAGATCTCTTCAAATTCAGAAGCTTCCGTCTGTGCAGTGCCCGTCATGCCGGAAAGCTTTTCATACATACGGAAATAATTTTGGAACGTAATGGTGGCAAGCGTGCGGCTTTCCCCTGCGATCTTGACGCCCTCCTTGGCCTCGATCGCCTGATGCAGCCCCTCGTTATAGCGGCGGCCCATCATCAGTCGTCCCGTGAATTCATCCACGATGATAACTTCCCCGTCGCGCACAACGTAATCCACATCGCGCTTCATGACGCCGCGCGCTTTGATTGCCTGATTGATGTGATGCTGCAGCGTCATGTTTTCGCCGCTTGAAAAATCTTCGATATTGAAATATTTTTCCGCCTTGGCAATGCCGCTTGCTGTCAGGGTAGCTGTTTTTTTCTTTTCGTCCACGACGTAATCGCCGGTGACCTGCTGATCCTGATCTTCTTTTGTATCCAATTCGGCTATCACAGAAGCCTTCAGCGTCTTGGCAAAATTATCGGCAAGCTTGTAAAGATCGCTGCCGTTATCCTGCCCGCCGCTGATGATCAGAGGGGTGCGCGCTTCATCGATGAGAATGGAGTCCACTTCATCGACAATGGCATAGTAATGTCCGCGCTGCACGGTGCGGTCGCGGTAGGTTGCCATGTTGTCGCGCAGATAATCGAAGCCGAATTCATTGTTGGTGCCGTATGTGATATCGGCGGCGTAGGCGGCCTTGCGATCTTCGACACCGTGGATCACAAGCCCGACGGAAAGGCCGAGAAAACGATACAGCTTGCCCATCCATTCGCTGTCGCGCTTGGCAAGATAATCGTTGACGGTTACGACATGTACTCCGCGGCCGGTCAGGGCATTCAGGTAAACGGGCAGCGTTGCAACCAGGGTTTTTCCTTCACCGGTTTTCATTTCCGCAATGCAGCAGCGGTGAAGCACGATGCCGCCGATAATCTGAACCGGAAAGTGCTTCATCCCCAGAACACGCCAGCTTGCCTCGCGGCAGACGGCAAAGGCATCGGGCAGGATATCATCGAGCGTTTCACCACCGGCAAGACGCTTTTTCAATTCGGGCGTCATGGCCTGAAGCTCACAATCGCTCATGGCCTGATACTTGGATTCCAGTGATAAAATCTGATCGGCAATGGGTTTTATCTTTTTCAGCTCCTTGGAAGAAAAAGAACCGAAAATCTTTTCGAGAAACGACAAATTATTCACTCACCTTTCGCGCTGCAGGAAATTGCGGCACAATTCCTTTTTATAATACTACTTTATGGAACAGAGTGTCAAACACAATCCGTCGAAACCCAAAGAATAAATAAAAAACAGCCAAAGCCCGCCGCCAAAAAGCAGACGGTGATAAGATAGGAAAAAGCCTGCCGTATGCAAATCGAGCAAAAATGCCCGAGCAGCGGATCGATGCATCCGGCGCTTTGGCAAAACGAAGGGGCATTGGGCGCAGCCCGCTGCGCTATGCAAAAAAAACAGGGCTGCACCATGTGCAGCCCTATACTCTGTGTTCACGAAAAATCGTCACGGCATGCAATTTCGAAATTGCAGCGGGATTACTTTTCACCGAACATATTGAAACGGAACAGCTTGCTTTCATCTTCCTTGTTTTCACACAGGAGTGTAGCATTCGCGATGCTGC
Organism: Ruthenibacterium sp.; assembly: GCA_020025255.1. GTDB lineage: Bacteria > Bacillota > Clostridia > Oscillospirales > Ruminococcaceae > Ruthenibacterium. Next base: position 40,442 of record JAHHSK010000003.1, read on the forward strand.
CGCCTTCAATCAGCTTGGTAAAGCCAATCAGCTGGCAGAGCTTGCTTTTCAGATTCAGCCGGTCGCCATCGGGCGTGACCATGAACACGTTGCCGGTGCAGCTGGCAAGTACTTCATTGAATTCCTTCAGATCGATATCATGCATGTCAACAGTTGCCATAATGTTATTCTCCTTTCAAAAATGAAAACAGATTTTCAAAATTATCGGTGGCCGGAAGTGTATTATATGCCGTAATTCCTTCCGGTAATGATAGTATACCACGCGATTCAGCAATGTCAACAATAATCGCCAAATAATTTTGTAATATCTAACAATGAATTTGTCCAAAAATCCACATATTAGACAAAAGACGGAATCGAAGAAAAAGTTTTGTTTTTCGGTGGGATACCCTTGAAAACAGACCGGATTTTCTTTATAATATATGTAGTGTTGTGTCAACAATTTATCAATGTTAGAAGCGACATCACAAAAAGTAAGGAGCATCACTATGACTTATACTCATGAAGTAGAACGTATGTGTCCGCTCACGAAAGGCCCGAATCATGGGCCGGCCCCCATTCCGGAAGAGGGCCAGTGGGTTAAGGCATATCAGATTTCCGATATCAGCGGCTTGACGCATGGTGTCGGCTGGTGCGCACCGCAGCAGGGTGCCTGCAAACTGACGCTGAATGTTAAAAACGGCGTGATCGAAGAGGCTTTGGTGGAAACACTGGGCTGCTCGGGCATGACGCATTCGGCTGCAATGGCAGGCGAGATCCTGCCCGGCAAAACCATTCTGGAAGCACTGAACACCGACCTTGTGTGCGATGCAATCAACGTTGCAATGCGCGAACTGTTTTTGCAGATCGTATACGGCCGTACCCAGACTGCTTTCTCGGATGATGGTCTGCCGGTCGGCGCAGGGCTGGAAGATCTGGGCAAGGGTCTGCGCAGCATGACCGGTACGATCTTCTCCACGAAGCTCAAGGGGGTTCGTTATCTGGAACTGACCGAAGGCTATATCACAAAGGTTGCTTTGGATGAAAACAATGAAGCGATCGGCTATCAGTTTGTCCGTCTGGGCAAAATGATGGAAGATATCCGCCACGGTGTCGATCCGAAGGAAGCATACGAAAAGAACATCGGCACCTACGGCCGTTTTGCAAATGCTCCGAAGTATATCGACCCGCGCGAAGAGTAAGAGAGGAGGAGAAGAAGAATGGCTAAATTTGAAAACCAAGAACGCCGCATGCCGAAGATCGAGGCATGCCTGAAGGCAAACGGTCTGGAATCTCTGGACGCTTGCCGTGAGATGCTCCTCTCCAAGGGGATCGACGTGGACGCAATCGTTAAGGGGGTTCAGCCCATTTGCTTTGAAAATGCGGTCTGGGCTTATACGCTCGGCACGGCAATCGCCGTACAGCGCGGCATCAAGAATGCAGCAGACTGTGCAGCGGCAATCGGCGAAGGCTTGGAAGCATTCACGATCCCCGGTTCGGTTGCAGAACAGCGCGCTGTCGGCCTTGGCCACGGCAATCTCGGCGCAATGCTGCTGCGTGACGAAACCAGATGCTTTGCATTCCTGGCAGGCCACGAAAGCTTTGCTGCCGCAGAAGGCGCAATCGGCATCGCCCGCACCGCAAACAAGGCTCGCAAGGAACCGCTCCGCGTTATCCTGAACGGCCTTGGCAAGGATGCTGCTTATATCATCAGCCGCATCAACGGCTTCACCTATGTGAAAACCGATTTCGATTTCAAGACAGGGGAACTGCATATTCTGGAAGAACGCCCCTTCTCGGATGGCGAGCGCGCAGCAGTTAAGTGCTATGGCGCAAACGATGTGCTGGAAGGCGTTGCCATCATGAAGCACGAGGGTGTTGAGGTTTCCATCACCGGCAACTCCACCAACCCCACCCGTTTCCAGCATCCCGTGGCAGGCACCTACAAAAAGTGGGCGCTTGAAAACGGCAAGAAATACTTCTCCGTGGCTTCCGGCGGCGGTACAGGCCGTACCCTGCATCCGGACAACATGGCAGCAGGCCCCGCTTCCTACGGCTTGACAGATACCATGGGCCGTATGCATGGGGATGCTCAGTTCGCAGGTTCCTCCAGTGTTCCGGCGCACGTTGAGATGATGGGTCTCATCGGCATGGGCAACAACCCCATGGTCGGTGCAACCGTTGCATGCGCTGTTGCAGCAAGCCAGGTTTGAGCCTGACGTCTGCCCGCAAAAAAAGCTTTAATCAGCAGCCGCTCTGCACAGAGCGGCTGCTTTTTCTGTGTGCGGCTTTCTAAAAACAGCAAATGGTATGACCGCGCCGCAGCAAAATATGCATAACGCAGAAATGAATGTATATTTTTGCACGAGTATGCAAAAGAGAGGATCCGGGAATCGGGCTGCAAGTCGATAAAAGCGGTTTTCTCTGTGCTTTCAATGCCTTTGCACCGAAAGGAATGAGGGGATTTGCCGAAAAAGATGCACAAATTACGGCAATGATGTATAAAACATAAAAATAAATAAATATTCAAAAAATAGCTTGACTTTGTATATTTATGCATGTATACTAAGAATCACAGAAAACAAAGCACCCATGCAGACGGGATATAAGGAGAGAACGCAAGATGAAAAAGATTACAGCATTGGTTATGGCTATGCTTATGGCAATGAGCCTGGCAGCTTGTGGGGATTCCGCAAGCGGGAATTCGGTTTCCGATGAAAGCGCGGCAGCACAGGGAGCGGCGGCAGGTTCCGGTTCTGAAATTGCTATGGAAGCAGGAAATGTTGCCGAGCACAGCATAGAAGCCATTAAACAGAGAGGCAAGCTGGTTGTCACAACCGAAGCGGGCTATGCACCGTTCGAATTTCTGGATGAAAACGATCAGGTTGTCGGCTTGGATGCAGAGCTGGCAAAGAAGCTGGCGGAAGATCTTGGCGTAGAGCTGGATATCCAGAATATCGCATTTGAATCGGTTGTGCCGGAAGTACAGGCAGGCAATGCGGATATGGCGATTGCGGGTCTTACACCGGATGCGGAAAAGAAAAAGAGTGTCGATATGAGCGATATTTATTATGCGGGCGGCCATTGCCTGCTGGTTTTGGAAGAAAATGCGGATGTGTATACCGATGCGCAATCCTTGAAAGGGCAGGTTATTGCAACGCAGAAAGCGGCCGTGCAGGAAAAGATGATCGCAGAACAGTATCCGGAATCCAAACCGCTGCTTCTGCCGGATTTCCCGCAGTGCGTCGCGAACCTGAAGACGGGCGCATGTGCGGCTGTTATGCTGGATACCACCAGCGCAGAACAGTACATGAAACACATCGAAGGGCTTGCGGTCAGCAAAGCTCCGGTCGTATCGCAGGAAGGCGAGGAAGGCAATGCGGTGGCTGTCATGAAAGGCAACGAAGAGCTGCTTGCCTGGGTGAATGAAAAAATTGCGGAATACAAAGAAGCGGGGCTGATCAACGAATGGTTTGAACAGGCCAAAAAGCAGGCAGAAAAAATGGGCATCTGAGCCAAAAGTATTCGGCACATAAAATAAGACACGCGGCAGAATCGATCTCTGCCGCGGTCTTTCGTGTTTCCGATAAGGGAGGATATTATGTTTTCGTTGGAACGTATGCTGAAAATCTGGGCGAAATACGGCAGCATGTACTGGAGCGGTTTGGGCTATACGCTTTTGTTTGCGCTGTTCGGGGTTTTCATGGGGCTTGTGCTGGGCATGATTTTAGCTTCCGGCCGCATGCTTCGTACCGATCCGCAGGATCAAGCGTATCGAAAGGGGCTGAAATGGATCGCACGCTCCATTTGCTCGATTTATGTTGAAATTTTCCGTGCAACGCCGATGATCGTGCAGGTGTTTGTGATCTATTACGGTGTGGGGAACGTGCTCAAGCTGCCCGATCCGGCAATGAACCGGATGTTTTGGGGCATGATGGCAGTGGGGTTCAACTCGGCTGCCTATATGTCGGAAGTCATCCGTTCCGGAATCGGTGCCGTACCCGCCGGGCAAATGGAGGCGGCGCGCTGCCTTGGTATGAGCCACTGGAAGGCGATGTGCCATGTTATCCTGCCGCAGGCCGTGCGCAACATCCTGCCGGCCATGTGCAACGAATTTGTCACGATCATCAAGGAAACCAGTGTTCTGGGCATGGTGGGCATTGTGGAGCTGATGTTCCGTGCACAGTCCATTGCAAAGCAAACGTTTATTTTCTTAGAGCCGTATGTGATCGTGGCGATTATGTATTTCATTGTGGTATTTCCGCTTTCCAAAATCATTGCAGCGGTTGAAAGGAGGATGAATAAGAGTGTCACTCGATAAGGAAAAAGAAGTTTTGATCCGTGTCAAGGATCTGGAAAAGCATTTCAAACACAATCCGGTGCTGCGCGGGATCAGCACGGATATCTGCAAGGGTGATGTTGTGGCGGTGATCGGGCCGTCCGGCTCCGGAAAATCCACCTTCCTGCGCTGCCTGAATCTGCTGGAGCGTCCGACACAGGGAAAGGTCATCTTCGAAGGAACGGATATCACATCCAAGGCAACAAAGCTGGATGCAATGCGCCAAAAAATCGGCATGGTATTTCAGCAGTTCAACCTGTTTACCAATATGACAGTCATGGATAACGTCTGTTCCGGGCCGGTATTGGTGAAGGGCATGAAGCGCGAGGATGCGCAGAAAATTGCACAGGGGCTTTTGGATCGTGTAGGGCTGGGGGATCGCGGCGATGCGTATCCGGTGCAGCTTTCCGGCGGGCAGCAGCAGCGGGTTGCCATTGCGCGCGCCCTTGCGATGCAGCCGGATGTAATGCTGTTTGATGAGCCGACCAGCGCGCTGGACCCGGAAATGGTGCACGAAGTTCTGGATGTCATCCGCAGCCTTGCCGAAACAGGAATGACAATGGTTATCGTCACGCATGAAATGGGCTTTGCGCGCGAAGTGGCAAACCGCGTGCTGTTTATTGATGAGGGTGTTATTATGGAAGATGCCGCGCCGGAAGAATTTTTTGCGGCGCCGAAGAATCCGCGTCTGCGCGAATTTTTAAGCAAGGTTTTGTAAAAATGCCCTCGCCGGTTCCGAAGAACCCATCAAATCAGCCGCGTTAGAGGCTATAAAATAGTGCTTTGAAAAAATCCCCCTTCGGATGCAAACGATGCAGTTCACTGACGGTATCTTTGCAGCGGAAGGAGGATTTGTCGTTTTCTGATATTTATGGCATACAAAATGTATTATAAAGTGTCAAAATAACCCTCTGTTATATTTAAACTGCGCAAAAAGCATCAACAGCAGCCCCAGGCACAAGGGCGCAAAGAAAAAGATCTCCGGTGCATCCGGAAAAGCGGCTCCGATCACACAGGCAAGCCCGCAAAGCACGGTGCCGATGCCCATGCAGCGGCAATAGGCAGGCTGATTTTCCTTTGTGACCTTGCGGCGATGATACCAGTGGATAGAAGAAATGTTGCCGCGCAGATTGAAAAAACCCAGCAGAATGATAACACACCCGATGATAAGCGGCGGAATGTTCTGCCGAAGCGGCGGATAAAGCGCGAGGGCGAAAAGACATGCGGCGGCTGCGGTGCAGATCAGCAGAATATCAATGAGCGTGTCCTGCCGGGAAATGATCTGGTTTTTTTCGACAAGAGCGTGTGCGTTTTCCTGATCGGGCAAAAGCTCCCGTTCCGGAATCCCGAAATATTCTGCCAAAAGGTGCAGCGAATCGGCAGCGGGAAGCCCAAGCCCGTTTTCCCACTTTGCAACAGCGGAACGGCTGATGTGGATTTGTTCGGCAAGCTTTTCTTGTGAAATGCCCTTTTCGTGCCGAAGTTCTTTTAAGCGTGTACTGAATTCCATAATAAGGAAACCTCCGTATTGTTATTGCCGGCTGATTTCAGTATAGCATAAAAGAAAAATACAAGGGTGTTACTTTCGGATGCGGCGCTGTTACTTTGCAAAAAGGGCATGCTGCCCCGCAGGAAAGCAGCAAAGAAAACGCCGCACGGTACAGACACTGCGCTGTGAACAGCAGGAGACGTAAAACGAGTTCAGGAAAGGTCTACATCAAGACGATCTGCAATTTCACAAAGCTTCATTCCGGATTTTTGTGCTTTGCCTACGATTTCGCTGATGAGCTGCGCTTTTGTGCGGCGCGGCTTTCGGGCTTTGGGGGCAAGAACCGCATGCTTGTGCTCTTCCAGTTTTTCAATGCGGAGTTTTACAGCTTGAATGCGCCGATCGATTTCTTCGTTTTGCGCATCACGCCGCTGCTCCAGCATACCGATGTTTTCCTCCAGCCGTTTGATTTCCAGTTCGGTATCCTGAACGATTTGCTGCGGTGTGCGCCGAGCCCGTTTTTCGTTTGGCATGATAAAAACCACTCCCAGTATGATTTGGTAAATTCAGCATAACACATGCCGGAAAAGGAAAAGCGCTGAATCTGTCATATGCCGTGGCAGAACCGGTGGATTCTTACGAAAAACAGCAAGCGCAAGGCCGGAAATGGCAAAATGAACGGGTTTATGGTATACTTATATTTCCATAGATTGAAAATCCAACCCAAAACGCAAAAGAATCGTTCCATTTTGAATGATTTGGACAAGAAGGATCGTTTATAAAAAAGAGGCGGCTTTTTGCGCAAAAGCCGGGAGTTTTGAATTGTGCTCTGGAAAGGAAAAGAAATGAATCAAAATAAAGCCGATCCGGCTCTTTCGACCGATTTATCACGGGAAGAACAGGCAGACAAGCGTATCGAGAAAAATGAAAAAGGCGGGCTTTGGAACAACAAGCTGCTGTGGACCGTAATTTCGATTCTGATAGCGGGCATCAGCATATGGGCGGTGGTGTCACAGCAAAAGGAAGTTTCGTTCCGCTTGCTGGCGGCACAGCTTATGCAGGCCAATCCAGGCTGGCTGCTGGCGTCGGTTGTATCAATGCTTGGCTTTATTGTATCAGAAGCATGGGCCGTGCGCATCATCTGCCGATCCTTCGGGTATCACCCCGGCATGCATAATACCTGTGCATATTCGGCAACGGATATCTATTTTTCGGCAATCACGCCTTCGGCAACCGGCGGCCAGCCGGCGTGCGCCCTGTTGATGATGAAAGATGGCATTTCCGGCACAGTTGCAACCGTGGCACTGCTGCTGAACCTTACCATGTACACATTTTCGATTCTGCTGATTGGGTTCGTTTGCTTTGTTTTTCGCCCTCAGCTGTTCTTTGAGTTCGGGCCGGTGGCACGCGTAATGATCGTTATGGGCTACACGGCGCAGATCCTGTTTTCTGTCTTTTTGTTTTTGCTTGTAAAAAATGAGCGGCTATTGCAGAAAATCTGCCGGGCGGCGTTGCGAATCCCGGCAAAGCTGCACCTGATCCGCCATGTGGAAGAAAAACAGGAAAAGCTCGATCAAATCATGCGGGAATACCGCCGCTGTTCCGAGATGCTTGCGGGCAGCGGGGTCTTGCTTTTCAAGGTGTTTTTGCTGAATTTCATGCAGCGTGTTTCCCAGATTTCGGTTACGATGTTTGTGAGTGCCGCTTTGGGCATCGGCGGTCTGTCGATGCTGGATGTCTGGATCCTTCAGGGATATGTGGTGCTGGGTTCGAACTATGTTCCGGTGCCGGGCGGTATGGGCGTGGTAGATTATCTGATGCTGGATGCGTTTGATGCCTGCATGACGGCACAGCAGGCTGTCAATTTGGAGCTGGTAAGCCGTTCGGTCTCATTCTATTGCTGCATCCTGCTTTGCGGCGCTGCGATGCTGTGGTATTACGGGTATCAGCGCAGAAAAAAGAAAAAAGCATCCCAATAATCGGTATTTGGGGTGCTGCCACGGTGTTTCCCCAGCGGGCACTGTGTTCTGCGGGTGCGCGGGGGATGATTCCCGAAAGAAAAGGGGCATCCAGACGCGCAGAACGTTTTCCGCCTTGACAAAGGGAGTAGGACGCGTTACAATATCGTTAGATGATATCATATTACGATATTGAGGAAAGGCAGGAAAAATAATGCCAAAACGGGCAATGGATGGTCTGACGGAAAGTATGTTTTATGTGCTTATGGCATTGTGTTCCGAGCCGATGTGCGGCATTGATGCGGCACAGTATATCGAAACCCATTCGCATGGGCGAATGAAGATCGGCCCGGCAACGCTGTATACGATTCTGGCAAAGTTTGAAAAAGAAGGCTATATTCGGGAAATCGAAGTAGACGGACGCAAACGAACCTATGAAATCACAGGCAAAGGCGCAAAGGCGTATGAAGCGGAGCTTTGCCGTCTGCGCGCCTGTCTTGCCGATGCGCAAAATGCGCAGGAGGTGTCAAGATGAAACATGCGAAGGAAACGAACAAGCGCCGGATCCACCGTCTTGCGCCGTGCCCTTCATATGATGTGGAGGGGCTGGAAAGCTGGCTTTCCGAAATGGCGCAAAAGGGCTGGATGCTGGAACAGGACGGGATTTTGCTCGGCTTTTTCACCTTTTCGGCATGCAGGCCGCAGAAGATGCGCTACCGGCTGGAGGCCGCGCAAAAGCAGCCGAGCCTTTGGGCAGAAGATAACGGACGGCCGCGGCCGGAAGAACTGGAGCTGAACGAAGCATACGAATGGGAATATGTCGATCGTTACGGGGATTTTTATATCTACCGTTCGGCATCGGCGGATACCAGAGAGATGCACACCGACCCCGAACTGCATGCGATGACGTTGAACGCGGTGAAAAAAAGAAGACGCCGGGCACTGTTCCAGACGTTCTTTTTCCTGGTTTTGTATCCGGTTTTGCTCTGGTGGCCGCGCCGTATTTCGGTGATCCATTTTGTTCTGGGCTGCAGCACATGGCTTGCACTCGGCTTTTTGCTGCTGGCACTGCTGATCGTCATCGGCGCGCTCCGGGAGCTGGCGGCACTTTCCCGCTATCAGAAAAAGCTGTGCGGGCAGCCGGTGTGTGAAAAGCAAACCGATACGGCAAAGCGGGCGGCGCGGCACTATGCTGTGCTGGCGGTGGAGATCGTGCTGACAGCTGCGGCTGTTTTCGGCGGTGCTCATAGGTGGTATGTTTCCGCTATGGGGGAAAATCAGATCCCACTGCGCGAATATGAAGGTGCGGTTCCGTTTGCAACGCTTGCGGATTTTGCCGGCCCCATGGCGCAGGATTACCGCCTGGCCATGGAGAATGTGCAGGTGTATGGGAATGGCTTCAACACGGTGGAGCTTTCCCATGACCCGCTTGCACCGCGCATGATCGAATGGCGCGAGCGTGCCGATGTAACGCAGCAGGACGGCACCGTGCTGAGCGGCATCTATACCGTGCACTACTATGAAATGCGCACGCAATGGCTTGCTGAACGGCTGGTAAAGGGAATCAGCAAGGAAGAGCGGCACGAAAAAGGCTTTGCGGAAAAATCTGCGCCGGATATTGACGCGCAGGACGTTATGGCGTATGAACTTTATACGGAACAGCTGCTGTTCCGCAAAGGAAACATCGTGGTGCACGCGGAAATGGTTCGCATGTACGAACCGGAAACGGAAACAGAAAAGGACGAAAGCTGGATGCATATTCTTGCCGAAAGCATAAACGCCGCGGCGCAGGAAAAAGAACACGGCGGGTGATGCGCTGTAAAGGCGCACGGCACAAATCAAAAGAAACGGAGAAGCATATGATACAAGTGGTGGCGGCACTGATCCGTGAAGGAGATCGGATCCTGATCGGCCAACGTCCTGCGCATAAGGCGCGCGGGCTTTTGTGGGAATTTGTCGGCGGCAAGGTGGAACCGGGCGAGACAAAGCAGCAGGCACTGCGGCGCGAATGTCAGGAAGAACTGGCGGTCACGGTTCGCGTGGAAGAAGAATTTGCACACGTTATGCACAGCTATTCGGATGTCACGGTGCAGCTGACGCTGTTCTGGGCTTCGATCGAAGCCGGCACGCCGCAGAAGCTGGAACACGAGGATATCCGCTGGATCACGGCAGCGGAAATCGATCAGTACGAGTTCTGCCCCGCGGATCGGGAAATTCTGGAAAAAATCAAAGCAGATCACGCGTAAGAAAGGACAACCGCGCATCCGAGTGGTTTTCGCCCCTTTTTCGCTCAAAATGCACGGCGGGCAAGGAAAAGGTATCGATTTCTGTCGACTTTTTCGGGGATTCTATGCTATACTGAAAAAAATGCAACGATCAGGAGGGGACTCCTTTTTTATGGAGAAAAAAAGCAAAGTGCCGCTGAACGTAGGGCTTCTGGCACATGTGGATGCGGGAAAGACGACCTTGTCGGAAGCGATGCTCTACTGCGGCGGAATACTGCGCCAGCAGGGGCGAGTGGATCACGGCACGGCATATCTTGATACCGATGCCATGGAGCGGGAACGCGGCATCACGATTTTTTCAAAGCAGGCAGTGCTGCCGCTGGGGCAGTTTGAGCTGACGTTGCTGGATACGCCGGGACATGTGGATTTTTCCGGCGAAATGGAACGCACCCTGCAGGTGATCGATTATGCGATCCTTGTCATCAGCGCAACCGATGGGGTGCAGAGCCATACACTTACGGTGTGGAAACTGCTGGAACAGTATCACATCCCAACCTTTTTGTTCATCAATAAAATGGATCTTGCCAATGCAGATAAAAATGCCGTCCTGCAGGATCTTCATAAATCGTTGAGTGGAGCCTGTCTGGATTTTACGCGGGAGGATGAAACCCTGCTGGAAGCGATTGCACTGCAGGATGAGCAGCTGGCAGAACAGTATCTGGAAAACGGCACGCTGACCGTACAGGAAATCGCCGGTGCGGTGGCGCAGCGAAAAGTGTTTCCCTGTTTGTTTGGGGCAGCACTGAAAACACAAGGGGTACAGCAGCTGCTGGATCTGTTTGAACGCTTTGCCCGCAGCCCGCAGTATCCGGCAGAGTTCGGTGCACGGGTGTACAAGATTGCACGCGATCCGCAGGGCGCGCGTCTGACGTATCTGAAAGTGACCGGCGGCACGCTGAAAGTAAAGGATGTTCTGAAAGGAACGGATGAGAACGGGCGGCAGTGGCAGGAAAAAATAGACCAGATCCGCATTTATTCCGGCGCGCGCTTTTCGGCAGCGGAACAGGTGAGTGCCGGAACGGTATGCGCTGTGACGGGTCTTTCCAAAACCTGTCTCGGGCAAGGGCTTGGCAGAGAAAAAGCGGCACGTCCGGCAGCGCTGCAGCCGGTGATGAGCTGCGAAGTACGCCTGCCGGAAGGCTGCGATGTGCACCGGGCGGTGCAGGATTTCCGCCAGCTGGAGGAAGAAGAGCCGCAGCTTCATATCGTGTGGGATGAGCGACTGCAGGTGATACGGCTGCAGATGATGGGCGAAGTACAGCTGGATGTCATCAAACGCATGGTCTGGGAGCGATTCGGCCTTTCCGTAGGCTTTGCACCCGGCAAAATCGTATATAAAGAAACAATCCAGTCCCCGGTAGTGGGAATCGGGCATTTTGAACCGCTGCGCCATTATGCCGAGGTGCATCTTTTGATGCAGCCGCTGGCAAGAGGAAGCGGGCTGCAGCTGGAAGCGGCGTGCAGCGAGGATATGCTGGATAAAAACTGGCAGCGTCTGATCCTGACACACCTTGCCGAACGCACCCATGTGGGCGTGCTTACGGGCAGCCCGATCACGGATATGAAAATCACGCTGATTGCCGGGCGCGCGCATGTCAAGCATACGGAAGGCGGGGATTTCCGCCAGGCAACATACCGCGCGGTGCGTCAGGGGCTGATGCAGGCGCAGAGCATCCTGCTGGAACCGTGGTATTCGTTCCGCATTGAAGTGCCGCCAGAACAGATCGGCCGTGTCATTTCCGATGTGCAGCGCATGGGGGGCAGTTTTGACCCGCCGCATAATACACCGCAGACAGCGGTGCTGGAAGGGCGCGCGCCGGTTTCGGAAATGCGCGGCTACCCCGCCATTCTAACGGGCTTTTCCCGCGGGAAGGGGAAAATCAGCTGTACGCTTTCCGGCTACGAGCCATGTCATGAAACGGCGGCTGTGGTGGATGCCGCCGATTATGATGCGCAGCACGACACGGAAAATCCGGCCGATTCGGTCTTTTGTGCTCACGGTTCCGGTTTTATTGTCCCATGGCCGCTGGTGCCGGAATATGCCCATGTGCAAAGCGCAATTGCACAGCCGCCGCAAGAAGAGGACAAGGCAGGTGCGTTTAAGCCGATCCGCCCAGCAGCACCACCGGATGCCCGAACGCAGGATTCCCTTGCACAGGAAGCAGAGCTTGCCGCTATTTTTGAACGCACCTACGGCCCGGCAAAGCGCAGGGAACTGTTTCGCACGGTACCGACGCCGCAGAAGGAATATGTGTATGAGCCGTCCGGCCCGGAATATTTATTGGTAGACGGGTACAATATCATTTTTGCATGGGATGAGCTGCGCGAACTGGGGCGTGAGAATATGGATGCCGCGCGCACGGCACTGGCTGATATCCTGTGCAACTATCAAGGATTTCGAAAATGTCAGGTGATTTTGGTATTTGATGCGTATAAGGTAAAGCACGGCGCAGGGGATGTTGCCAAATATAACAATATTTTTATTGTGTATACAAAAGAAGCGGAAACGGCGGATATGTATATTGAAAAAACAACCTATCAGCTGGCAAAAAAACGCAGGGTGCGCGTTGTCACTTCGGACGGAGCCGAGCAGATGATCATTCTCGGGCACGGGGCCATGCGCGTTTCCGCATCCATGTTTCACGAGGAAGTAGAACAGGCAACGCGGGAAATCCGCGCGCTGATCGAAGAAAGCAACCGGCGTAATGATCGTTTAATGAAGTCAAAATAACACGAAAAACTACACACGATCTGTGATAAAATACATTTGCTGCGATTACAGCAAAAGCACAGTGCCCAAAGAAAATAAGCGGGCTTTGACACCATAAGCCGGAAAGGTGTGGAACGGGGGAATGAAAATGAAGCGTAAACGGACAATGCGGGGAATCAGTATGCTGCTGCTGGCGGGTGTGATGTTCTGGGCAGCGTTCGGTGCAAATGCGCAAGGCGAGCAGGAAAAGGCGGAAAATCCAGCAGCACAGCAGCCGACAGCACCGGAATTGACGACCGGCATCTCCGTATCGGCACACAATATGGATAAAGCTTCGTGGGTGCTTACGGATCGAAACCGCGCAACCAAGATCCAGCTTATGTCCAGGACATCGGTGATTTTGGAAAGCGAACAGGAAATGGCGTCGGTTTATATCATATGGGATCACACTCCGGATTCGTGGAAACTGCTCTGCGGGGACAGCGAAATCGAATTCGATCGCGAAAACAGCTTCCTGCATCAGTACGTTGCGCTGCCGGAGCAAACAACGCGCATCGAGCTGAAAGCGGAAGATGACAGAGGCATCCTGTGTGATGTATACATATTCGGAAAGGGTGAGGCCCCGGATTGGGTGCAGCGCTGGCAGATGCCGTATGAGCGTGCCGATCTTTTGGCGCTTCCCACCCATGCAGATGATGAACTGCTTTTTTTCGGCGGGACGCTGCCTTATTATGCAATCGAAAAGGGGTATCGGGTTCAGGTTGCGTATCTGACCAACCACAACGGGGAGCCGTATCGTCCGCACGAGTTGCTCAATGGGCTGTGGAGCTGCGGCGTTCGGGCGTATCCGATCATCAGTGATTTTCCGGATTACTATTCGGAATCCATAGAACATGCCATGGAATTGTATGATGTGGAGCAGGTGCTTTCCTACCAGACCGAGCTGATCCGGCGGTTTAGGCCGTATGTGGTTGTGGGACACGATACCGCAGGGGAATACGGGCATGGCGTGCATCAGCTGAATGCCTATGGCCTGATGCAGATCGTAAATAAAACAAATGATCCCGAATGGTTCCCGGAAAGCGCAGAAAAATACGGCGTGTGGGAAATCCCGAAGCTGTATCTGCACCTGTACCCCCAAAATAAGATCGTTATGGATTGGAACGTCCCGATCGAGGAGGCTGGCGGCAAAACAGCGTACCAGATCGCCTGTGAAGCGTATCAATGCCATGTTTCCCAGCAGCGGAGCTTTCAGATGGGGCAAAAGGATCGATACCGATGTTCTGATTTCGGGTTGGCGCATACAACGGTAGGCAAGGATATTCAAAAACACGATTTTTTTGAAAATATCGTGTTTGAAGAAGAAACCATCCAGTTGCCGCAGCCGCCTGAAAGCAAGAGCGAAGCGCAGAGTATTTCCGATCCGGCACACGAAATGCCCTTGCAGGAGCTGGAAGCACCCGCTGAAAACGGAAAAGAGCCGCAAACGAAAGCATCGGTTCCGCTGTGGCTTTTCGTCGCGCTCTTGGCGGCAAGCGGCATGCTGCTGCTTATGATATGGTACGCTGTCCGGCGCAAAGCAAGGAAAAAAGAATAAGCACTACCGACAAAGGAAGAGAATCATGAAAAATATAACGATCGTACTTCCCGCACTGAATCCCGATCAAAAAATGATCGAAGTGGTAAACGGGCTGCTGAAGGCGGGATTTGAGGATATCCTGATTGTTGATGACGGAAGCGATGCCCGGTGTTCTTCTTATTTTGAACAAGCGGCGCAGCATCCGGAATGTCGGATTTTGCGGCACAACAAAAATCTCGGAAAGGGACGTGCGCTGAAAACGGCATTCAATGATTATCTCAATCACAGTAAACCGGAATCTCTGGGCGTGGTGACGGTGGATGCGGATAATCAGCATCATATTGATGATATCGTGCGGTGCGCCAAGGCGCTGCAAGAGCATCCCGATAGCCTGATCCTTGGCACAAGGGATTTCAATGCGCCGAATATTCCGTTTCGCAGCCGCTTTGGAAACAAGCTGACGATCGGAATGTTCCGCTTTGCGTGCGGCATCCGGGTGTCCGATACACAGGGAGGGCTGCGCGCGATCCCGCGTGCCTTGACACGGGAGTTTTTGGATCTGTACGGCGAACGGTTTGAATATGAAACCAGCATGCTCATGGAGATACGCAATCAGAACCTTTCCGTTGTCGAGGTGCCGATCCGGACAATTTATCTTGAAAAGAATAAATCATCTCATTTCAATCCGATCCTGGATTCCTTTCGCATCTATCGTGTGCTTTTAAAATTTATTATCTCGTCAGCAGCATCACTCGGAGTGGATTTTTTGATGTTCTGGCTGATACTTCGGCTGCTGGGTACAACCTGCGAGCTTTCTCAGCGTCTGTTTGCGGCAACGGTGCTGGCGCGCATCGTATCTTCTCTTGTAAATTATGCATTGAACCGCACCGCAGTATTCGGCAGTAATGGCAGTGTGAAAAGCACCGTATACCGATACTATCTGCTGTGTGCAGTGCAGATGCTGTGCTCTTACGGCGGCGTTTATCTGCTGTGCCGTATCTTCCCGCCGTCTATAATGGGGGCAGAGGTCATCAGCAAGCTGGTGGTGGATTTCTGTCTGTTCCTTTTGAGTTTCCATATTCAAAGGGAATGGGTGTTCAAAAGACATTGAAGGAGGCGGAGAAAAACAAATGGAAAATATGACCTATTGGAATGAAAATGAATCAAAAACAGAAAGCCTTCGTGAGACAGAATCGACAAAGCCGGAACAGCCGGCGTGCAAATCGAAAAAACCAAGAAAAAAACGAACGGCGGTGCTGGCAAAGCGGATTGCACTGTGCCTTCTTTCGCTGCTGTGTTCGGTTTTGATTTTTGCATTCGCCGGCATGGCGATCATCTGTTACGGCCCCAGTGAAGCGGCGCGGGATCTTTTTGTGGTTTCCGTCATGGAAACCAGTGCGGCAAAATTCCTGGCGCATCTTTATTTCAGCGAGGAAGAGGTCGAAGCGATCCTTGCGAATAATGCAGTGAAGGAAACCCAGGAGATTACCGATGAAGCCCTGGTTACGATCCCCCAGCCGGAAGATGCACAAGCGCTTGATTTGAACGGGCTGGAAATCGTGGATGTCAAAGGAAACACATTTAAAGGCAAAATGATGATCGTAAACGATCCTTCGCGCGTTTATGTGGCAACACCGCCGCGCTTTGGCGCAAATGTTGCGGGAATGCGCGTATCGGAAATGGTAGAACGCGATGGAGCGATTGCGGGCGTGAACGCAGGCGGCTTTGCGGATGAAGGCGGAATGGGGCTTGGAGGCCAGCCGCTGGGCATCGTTATAAAAGAGAGCGAGCTTGTGTATGGTTCGCCCAGCACCTCCTCGACGGTAATTGGTTTCGATGAAGAAAACCGATTGATCGTGGGGCAGATGACCGGAGAGCAGGCGCTGGAGCGCAGGCTGCGGGATGCTGTCAGCTTTGGGCCGGTGCTGGTTGTAAATGGGGAACCCGCAGAGGTAAACGGAACCGGGGGCGGGCTGAACCCTCGCACAGCGATCGGGCAGCGAAAGGACGGCGCGGTTCTGATCCTGGTGGTAGACGGAAGGCAGGCGCACAGCATTGGCGCAACCTATAATGATCTTGTGGACGTAATGCTGCAGTTTGGTGCAATCAATGCGGCAAATCTGGACGGGGGATCTTCTTCCCTGATGATTTATGAAAATGAGATCATCACAACCTGTGCTTCGTTGTATGGGCCGCGCAAGCTGCCGACAGCGATCCTTGTGAAATAATGCCGCAGGGCACAAGAAAGGAAGGATCCTATGAATTCCCAAAAACAAAAAAAGGTTTTTGGCGGCTATAAAAAGTTTATGGCGGTGTTTCTGGCTATCCAGGCGGCAGCGATCGCTTTTGGCCTGCTCTATTTATGGCAGGCACTGAAATCATACGAAAACAGCATGCCGGTGCATTGCGCACAATACGCGCTGGAATTATTCCAAAATCAGCAGTTCAATACCATTCGGGAAAAAAGCGGCTTCGAGCCGACTGCCTATGCTTCAAATGAGGATTTTGACGCATATCTCCAAAAACGATTGGAGGAAGCCGGAAAGCTGGAACTGAAAAAATACCGTGCCGGAGCGCAGGAAGCGATCTATCTTGTGAATTCGGGGGAGCAAACGCTGGCAAAGGCGGTTTTGGAAAAAAAGCAGGAAAGCGATTCCTTTGGAAATGCCGGGTGGAGACTGGCAAGGCTGGAGGATGTGTATGCGATGCACGAGCCGATCGTAGTGCTTGCGCCGGAATTTGCAAAGCTTACCGTAAATGGGAATGCGGTGGAGGATACCCTGCGTACCTTGCAGCAGACGCAGTATTATGCGGGATTGCCCGAAGCGCTTCCGACGCCGATTCAGGCATGCTATACACTGGAGGGCTTTCTTGCTGATCCGCAGATTGCAGCACAGGCACCGGACGCGCAGGAGTGCATCGTTCAAAAAACGGAACAGCCGAATGTGTATGAAGTAAAAGCCCTTCTTGCAAAAGAACAGGTGCCTGATGTGCACGAGCTTGCGGTGGATGCGGCAAAGGCGTATGCACGGTACATCAGCAAGGATGCAAGTTTCCAGCAGGTTGCGAAATATCTTGTGCGTGGAAGCGATTTTTATAACAGCCTGAAAACATTTTATAATGGCTGGTATACCGACCACACATCGTATGCGTTTGAAAATCTGGAAGCGAAGGATTTTACTGCATACAGTGCCGATCATATTTCCTGCACAGTTACATTTACCTATGTGATTCAGGGAATAGAACGTCATGAATATCCGACTGCCTATGAAATTTTTACGGTGCGAACCGAGGATGGCTGGCGCGTTGCCAGCATCAATGTTTTGTAACAGAAAAAAGCAAAGACCGCATCAGAGCATGATGCGGTCTTTGCTTGTAGATAAACCCCAATTCGGAAAAAGGGAGAAAATAAAATACGTTCTCATTCACGGGCATGTACCGGGAATGAGAACACCCTGACAGAAAAAAGACCCTGTTTTGTGTGCGCAGTGCGCAAAACAGGGCCTTTTTTCGCCGGAAAGGAGTACTGAGGGAAACCGGAAAGCATCTTTTGCGCTGTGCGCAAAATGTGCGCCCGGTGTCCTTCAGAGGCTGTCGAACTTTTCGACAGTCTCATACCGCATCAGAGCATGATGCGGTCTTTGCTTTTTATGCGGCAAGTGGGTACCGGTCACAGCAGAACATCGGAAAGTGTTCGTTTCGGTACTTGGAATACACCGTT
>JAHHSK010000030.1 GCA_020025255.1 Ruthenibacterium sp.
CCCTTGTCGCCGGAACCGGACGTCAGATCGCACAGGCTGCCGATCAGATCGGAAAGGCGGCGCGGGGTCGTGCCCTGGCTTGCCATTTGACCCTTCAGGTCGGCATCCTTATGGGAAATGCTCGCTTTGATCGCATTGGTCAGCTCTTCCCCGGAAAGCTCCGAAAAATCGTTATCGGCAAGATATTTCAGCTTCAGCTCATTGGGCTGGCCGTCGATGCCGCTGGTGTAAGCGGGGCTTACGACGGGGTCGGCCAGTTCCCAGATCTTGCCCACGGGGTCCTTGAATGCGCCGTCGCCGTAGACCATGGCTTCGATGTGCTTGCCCGTTGCTTTATACAGGCTTGCGGCAAGCTCTTCCACAAAAGCCTTGCTGTTGCGCGGGAACAGCTTTACGGTATCCTCGGTTGCCTTGTTGGAGCCGAGCAGGCCGTATTCTTCATTGCAGCCGGAGCCATTGACCGGGTGGTTCATGATATCGCTCAGCAAAAGCACCTTTTCGGCACCTGCGGCGAGCAGGCGGCGCTTGGAGCGTTCCCGCGTGTGGATATCGCAGCACAGCACGGTTTTGGTGTACGGCAGAATGGCGCGCACATCGTTGCCGAAGATGAATTCCACTTCGCAGCCTTCGCTGCGGAACAGATCGCCGTAGTATTCCACATAGTCCACGCCGGTGAACGGATGCTTTTCATAGCCGAACAGTTCGCGGTATTTCTTTTCATCCAGAACGTCGCTCCACGGGTTGACGCCCTTTTCATCCAGCAGATCTTCATCAAACAGGTGGTTGCCCACTTCATCGGAAGGATAGCTCATAAGAAGATAAACCTTCTTGCAGGCCTTGGCAATGCCCCGCAGGCAGATGGCAATGCGGTTGCGGCTCATGATCGGGAAGGTCAGGCCGATGACATCGGTGCCCAGCTTTGCGCGGCAGTCTGCGGCGATCGCTTCGGTGGAGGCATAGTTGCCCTGTGCGCGTGCCACAACGGCTTCTGTAACCGCCACGATGTCACGGTCGTTGAAATGGATGCTCTGCTCTTTGCCGCATGCGACAATGGCATCGGTTACGATCTGGACAAGATCATCGCCTTCACGGATGACGGGGCAGCGGACGCCTCGGGACACAGTACCGACAGTTCTCATGATGAAGTCTCCTATTCTATCAGAAAAAAGATGGTTCGAATAATCTGAAATTCAGTGTTGCACACGGAATCCTCATTTATTATAATAGGCTTACAGCTATAAGTAAAGTTATTATTTATTATATTTAATATTAGCAAAGGTAATATTATGAAAACAAATCCGGAATTATACAAAATCTTTGTGGCGGCGGCGCAGACCGGCAGCTTCAGCGCGGGTGCCAAGGCACTGTATCTTACGCAGTCGGCGGTTTCGCAGGCGGTGCACAAGCTGGAACAGCAGCTGGGTGTGCCGCTGTTTGTGCGCGGGCGGCGCGGGGTGATGCTGACGCAGGAAGGCCGGCTTTTATACGATCACGCGGTACAGGCATTGCAGCTGCTGGAAGCGGGCGAACAAAAGCTGATGCGCCTGCGCGAGCTGAACGAAGGGCTTTTGCGCATCGGTGCGGCGGATACGATCACAAAGGAATATCTGCTGGCGTATCTGAGCGCGTTTCGTCAGCTGCACCCGAATGTGCAGCTGCAGGTGACGAACCGCACGTCCCGGCAGCTGACGGAACTGCTTGCGCAGGGGCGGCTGGATCTTGCGATCGTGAACCTGCCGATTGACGATAAGCGGTTTGAAGTGCACCCGATCTTTGAAGTGCACGATATTTTTGTGGCGGGGCATCCGTTCAATGCGCTGGAAGGGCGGCCTCTTTCCGCGCAGGAGCTGGTGCGCTATCCGCTTGTGATGCTGGAGCGGGCATCCAACAGCCGCCGATACGTCGATGAATATTTCCGCACCCAAGGCATCGAGCCTGCGCCGGAAATCGAGCTTGGCGCGCACGAGCTGCTGGCAAGCTTTGCAGCCATTGGATTTGGGATCGCATGTGTGGTGGAGGAATTCTGCACCCGGCCGCTGGAGGAAGGCGTGGTCTTTCCGATCCGGCTGGTGCCGCCGGTTCCCGCGCGCAGCATCGGTGCGTGCTGGATGAAGGATATGCCGCTTTCTGCGGCGGCAGCCGAGCTGATGCGCCTTTTGCACGATGCGCCCGCCAAAAGAAACGCGGATGTGCCTGCGGGAACGGAATATACAAATGGTATAAAATAAGCAGAAAAAGACCCGAAGGATATAAAATCCTTCGGGTCTTTGAAATGAGTGCGAAACCTCAGCGGGCAAGAACGGCCTTGGCAAAATCGCGGCCGAACTGTTCTGCCGCAGCAAGGTCTTCCTGCGTGGGGCGAAAGCGCACGCGCAGCCCTTCCAGCGGCTGGCCGAGCTTGAGCAGCTGCATGTGCGCCGTCAGGTTGGGAACCGCTTCGCCGCTCCAGCCGTAGCTGCCGAAGGCGGCGGCAGGCAGCCCCTTGTGGATGATCGGGTTCAGCCCGATCATCATTTCATACACCGGCGGCAGAGCATCGCCCACAAGCGTCGGGCTGCCCAGCAGAAAGCCGTCCGATTCGGCAACCGCCTTTTTCGCGGCGGCATTGTCATCGGTGACAAGGTCGAATGTCTGCACGGTTACGCCGCTTTCCAGCAGACCCTTTTCGATGTGCTGCGCGAGCATTTTGGTGTAGCCGTAAGCGGAAACATACGCAAGGGCAACCGTTTTTTCCGCCTTTTTGACCGGGGTGCACCATTCGCGGTACAGATCAAAATATTTCTGCACATTGGTGCGCAGCACCGGGCCGTGGCCGTTGCCGACAAATTCAATGGGCAGATCCTTGATGCGATTGAGCGCCTTGAGCATGAAGGGCTTGAACGGGCCCATGATGTTATCGAAATAATATTTGTAGGCATCGGTGAAATCGCCGTCGATCTGATCGTTGAACACGCGCTGGTCGGCATAGTGGCAGCCGAAGCTGTCG
Source organism: Ruthenibacterium sp. (assembly GCA_020025255.1). Classification (GTDB taxonomy): domain Bacteria; phylum Bacillota; class Clostridia; order Oscillospirales; family Ruminococcaceae; genus Ruthenibacterium. The sequence continues at coordinate 2,987 of JAHHSK010000030.1, forward strand.
CAGGTGAACAGCGCCTTGCATTCGGGGATATAGGTGTACATGCTGTCCGGCCAGTGCAGCAGGGGAACGCTGATGAAGCGCATCGTCAGGCCGCCAAGGTCGATTTCATCTTTTTCGGTGACGGCACGGCTTGCAAACGGTTCGTTGACGATCTCTTTCAAAAACGTCAGCGCGGTGCTGCTGCCCAAAACCGTTGCGTTGGGCGCCAGCTTCAAAAGACGCTGCATGCTGCCGGTGTGATCCGGCTCGGTATGATTCACAACAATGTAATCAATTTCAGCAGGATCGCAGACTTCGCGGATATTGGCTAAAAATTCATCAAAAAACGCTTCCTTGCTGGTTTCAAAAAGAACGGTCTTTTCCGACCCCTTCACAAGGTAAGAGTTATACGATGTGCCGTAATCCGAATGCATGATGATATCGAATACCCGAAGGTCGGGATCCTGTACGCCAACGTACCAGATGTTTTCCTTTGCAAGTAAAGCGCCCATAAATAGCAATCTCCTTTTTTAAATAGTGATTCTTTTTTATTGTATACCATTTTGGTGTAAATTGCAAGCAGCTGCATCAAAAAAGCCGGAAAATCAGGCCGGGGCTTCCACGCGCCGATATACAAGAAAATCAAAATGCAGCGGGGTGGTGATGCTTTCGCATTGCGCCAGACGCTCGGCACCGCCGCGCGGCGTTTTCCAGTAATAGGGCGTCATGGCAAAAAGATCGAGGATATGGCTGCCCGAAACCGTCAGCTCGGCTTGCACCGGCACGCGCTGTTCAAACACAAAGCCGGGGTATTCAGTATGCTGCACGGCATTTTCATACGGGTGCTCATACAGCACCTGCTTGAGCCCGTACAGATGCATCGGCCCGGGCACGGCAAACAGAAAAAAGCCCCCCGGTTTTACGATGCGTGCAAATTCCTGCTGTGCCATAGGGCTGAACACATTGATCAGCATATCGGCACAGGCATCGGCAAGCGGTATGGCAAAGCTGGATGCCACCGCCCATTGTATGGCATGCTGTGCATCGCGCCCAGCCGCCGCCTTTACCGCGAATTTGGAAATATCAAATGCCGCGATCGAAGCATCGAGTCCGGCGTGCAGCAGCGCATGAGCCACACGGCGGGTGTAGTAGCCCTCGCCGCAGCCGGCATCTACAACAACCGGGTGCGGTACGCAGCAAAGCAGCCCGGCAGCAAGGCGGCACAAAGCATCCGCGAACGGCTCGTATCCGCCGGTATCCAAAAAGCGGCGGCGCGCAGCGACCATTTCCTTATTATCGCCCGGTATCTTCGCGTGCATGCGCCCGCAGGAAAGTAAATGGGCATATCCTTGTGCGGCAAGGTCAAAGCTGTGCCGCTTTTGGCAAACCAGAGCCTGCGGCGTGCGCGTCAATGCCCCGCCGCATACGGGGCAGCGAAACAGTTCCATATGCAAACCTCCTTGAACGGAAAAACAAAACAGCGCAGGCGCGGCTTATGCGCCTGCGCCGGTGCCAAGGTCATTCTTCCTGCGCTTTCATGTATTCTTCAAAGTTTGCATACTTCTGCGCCGGTGCGCGGCGGGAAATGAGCCGGATGCTGGTATCCTCCTGCGTTTTTTGCGGCGCGGGGCGTTCGGCATCCCGCGGCTTTTTGCTGCGCGGGGCTTGTGCCTGTTCTTTTTTTGCAGGGGCAGGCGTGCTGCCCGCTTCGTTTCGTTTGCCCTGCGGGGCTTTTTTTCTTTCGGCAGGCTGCGGCGCAGCCTTTTCGGTGTTCGGTGCGGATGCTGCGCTTTTGGCTTCGGGGGAAGCCTTTTTATGATGACGTCCGCCGCGTCGGCGGCGCTTTGCCGGTTCGGCTGCGGCGTTTTCGTCCTTGGGTGCGCGCTGGGGCGCAGTTGGCTGATTCATTTTTCGTTCCTCACTTTGCTGTTGGCGGGCACGGCGCGGCGGGCGCTCTGCCGAAAAATCACGGGGCTTATCGGCAGGGGCTTTTGCGCGGGACGTGCGCGCTGCGGGTGTTTGTTCTGCTGGGGTCGTCATCGGCCATTCGTGCTCGATGACGGGGATGTGCATGCGGATCAGTGCTTCGATATCGGCAAGATAGGGCGTTTCACTGCTGTCGCAGAAGCTTACTGCGACACCCTCGCGCCCCGCGCGCCCGGTGCGCCCGATGCGGTGGACGTACGTTTCGGGGATATTGGGCAGATCGTAGTTGAACACATGGGAAAGCCCGTTCACATCAATGCCGCGCGCGGCAATGTCGGTTGCGATCAGCACGCGGATCGTCCCGGCTTTAAAGCGGGAAAGTGCCGTCTGGCGTGCGTTCTGGCTTTTGTTGCCGTGGATCGCCATAGCCTCGATGCCGCAGCGCGAAAGTTCGCGCACCACACGGTCTGCCCCGTGCTTTGTGCGGGTAAAGACAAGGGCGCTGGTGACCTGCGGCTGCTGCAAAAGCGCGGCAAGAAGGTGGCGCTTGCTGCCTTTATCCACAAAATAAACACTTTGCTCGATGCGTTCCACCGTGGTGGAAGGCGGTGCCACGATGACCTTTTCCGGCTGATGAAGAAGACGGTTTGCCAGTGCTTCGATCTCCTTGGGCATGGTGGCCGAAAACAGCAGCGTCTGCCGCTGTGCGGGCAGGAAGCGCACAACGCGCTTGACATCGTTCACAAACCCCATGTCAAGCATGCGGTCGGCTTCATCCAGCACGAAGATTTCAATGCGCGAAAGGTCGATGTGCCCCTGTCCGATCAGATCGTTCAGACGGCCGGGGGTCGCTGTCAGGATATCCACGCCCTGTTTCAGCTGTGCCACCTGCGGGTTTTGATTCACACCGCCGAAGATGACGCAGTGGCGCAGCGTCATGTGGCGCGCATATGCGGCAAAACATTCATCGATCTGCAGCGCAAGCTCACGCGTGGGCGTCAGCACCAATGCGCGGATCGGGCGCGTGCTGCCCTTTGGGGCGTGTGCCGCAAGACGCTGCAGGATCGGCATGGCAAAGGCGGCGGTTTTGCCCGTGCCGGTCTGCGCACAGCCAAGAAGATCGCGCCCGGCAAGAACCGGGGGGATCGCCTTGTGCTGAATGGGGGAAGGGGATTCATAACCCGCCTCGGCGGCGGCTTTTAAAATGGGGGGGATCAGGCCTAAATCGCTGAATTTCATGCAGTGTATTCCAATCTTTCCTTACCGGAGCACCGGTAAAACAATAAATTTTGACGGCTCGCCTGAAAATAAACAGGAAAAACCCGTCTTTTTGCCCGCGTGCCTTGTGCCGGCCCGGGCGGTGTGCTAGAATAAGGGGGATTCGGGCGGCAGGCAAACCGGATCGCCCGAAAATCCAATACATAATATAGTATATCACAGAACGGGAGAAAGCCCAAGATGAAAGAATCAAAAAAACTCTTTACGTCGAAAAATGTCACATGGTTTTTACTGCTGAACTTTGGCCTGATCCTTTTGGCAGCGGGGATTCATTTCTTCAAAGCCCCCAATAACTTTGCAATGGGCGGGACATCCGGCATTTCCATTATTGCGGCATCGCTTTTGCCGAATATGAACGTCGGTACGTTCATGTTCCTGCTGAACATCGGGCTGATCCTGATCGGGCTTTTGTTTTTGGGCAAAGAGGTCATCGGGGCAACGCTGTATTCTTCGCTGGCTTTATCATTTTACGTTTCGGTGCTGGAAGCGATCGTGCCGATGAACCAGCCCTTTACGAATGATACGCTTTTGGAACTGTGCTTTGCGGTGATCCTGCCGGCGGCGGGCAGCGCGGTCATCTTTAACATCGGGTCATCCAGCGGCGGCACGGATATCATTGCGATGATCCTGTCGAAATACACGAGCCTGGAAATCGGCAAGGCGCTGCTGGTATCGGATTTCTGCATTGCCGCAGCGGCGGGCGGGCTGTACGGCATCCGCACGGGGCTGTACTGCGTGCTGGGGCTTTTGGCAAAGGCGTTTGTGGTCGATGGCGTGATCGAAGGCATTAACGTGCGCAAAAAAATGACGATCGTTTCGCGGAAATCGGATCAGATCGTAGAATACATCATGCGCAATCTGCACCGCGGTGCAACGATGTATACGGCGCACGGCGCATTTTCCGGCAAGGAAGTGCAGGCGATCACAACGGTGCTCAGCCGACGGGAAGCCGTTTCGCTGCGCAATTTCATCCGCGCCGCCGACCCGGATGCGTTCATCACCATTGTGAACTCGAGCGAGACGATCGGCAAGGGCTTCCGCGCCCTGTAAGCATGCCCGAAAAGATAGAAAAAAGCAGCACCTGCACGGTGCTGCTTTTTTCTGTATGTTTCGGGTCTGCTTTTGAACATCAGCGCACCACGATGCAGTGGTGTTTTGCGCCGTTTGCATTAAGGCGCCGGGCAAAGACCTCTACCTCATTTTTGGCGCGGCAGTCCGGCAGGAGCGCGTAGCCGTTTTTGCGGTAAAATTCCGCTGCGGTGTCGGTCGTCAGGATGCTGACAGACCACCCTTGTGCGATAAAATACTGTTGTGCAAGGTGCAAAAGCGCCGTGCCGTGGCCGCCCTTGCGCCGAGGCTCGGCAACCCAGAATTCGCGGATGAAACCGCAGGTCTGCTCGAAAAACCAGCTGGAAAAGGAAATGGGCGAAAACAGAACAAAGCCGATGATTTCCCCGTCTGCCGCATCGGTGCGCACAAAGGCAAAGGTTTTGCCGTCGTTCATTTCCCGGAAAATTTCGTCCCAGTTTTCCACCGTGATGCAAAGCTCTGCAAAATACTGCCGGAACGCTTTGCGGAACAACGGATCGGTAAAATCGGAAATAAAGGTATCCGCAAAACAGGCGGCTTCGGTGCCGCTGTGTGCGGTGTTCGGGCATGTGCCGCATAACGCTTCGGCAGAGCCGGTGTGATGCGGTGTGTTTTTTTGCAATGAATCCATTTTGTTTGAATCCTCCGTTTTGATTTGGGAGGGTCAAATTGCGTGGGCCCTCCGTACACGAATCGCTGTCATATACAAACCACCTCTTTCTTTGGATTCGGACGCGTGTGCGCCCCGTACATTCAGTGTATCACATTGCGCGCGCAGGAAAAACCGTTTCCGGCAAAATAAAATGCAACTTGTGGTTGAATCCGCAGGCAGAAAAAGGGCGGCTGTGCATCGGCACAGCCGCCCTTTGCGGAATATACGGGGGTTAAAAATCCGGTTGGATCATTTTGTAAAGTAATCGACGCCGCCCTCAAAGAGCTTTTGGTACTTGTTGCCTTCGATGTTCTTATACAGGTTGTCGCCGCTGCGTTCGGAATGACCCATTTTGCCCAGCACGCGCCCGTCGGGGCTGGTGATGCTTTCAATGGCAAGATAGCTGCCGTTCGGGTTATAGCGCACATCCATGGTGGGCTTGCCCGCAAGATCGACATACTGCGCTGCGACCTGGCCGTTTTCCACAAGACGGCGCAGGGTTTCTTCGTTTGCGACAAAGCGGCCTTCGCCGTGGCTGATGGCAATGGTGTGGATATCGCCCGGCTTTGTGTATTGCAGCCACGGGGATTTGTTCGATGCGATGCGGGTGTTGACGAGCATGCTCTGGTGACGGCCGATCGTGTTGAACGTCAGCGTCGGGCAGCTGCTGTCGGTTTCGACGATATCGCCGAACGGAACCAGACCCAGCTTGATGAGTGCCTGGAAGCCGTTGCACACGCCGAGCATCAGGCCGTCGCGGCGGCCGAGCAGATCGCGCACGGCTTCGGTAATGGCGGGGTTGCGGAAGAACGCCGTGATGAACTTGGCGCTGCCTTCCGGTTCATCGCCGCCGGAGAAGCCGCCCGGCAGGAAGATCATCTGGCTGTTTTCGATCAGGCGGCGCACTGCGGCCACGCTTTCGGTGACGTGTGCCGGAGTGAGGTTGTTGATGACGAACACCTCAGGCACGGCACCGGCGCGCTCCATGGCGCGGGCGGAATCGTATTCGCAGTTCGTGCCGGGGAATACCGGGATCAGCACGCGCGGCTTTGCGGTGCCGATGTGCGGTGCGGCGCGGGTTTCGGCGTTGTAGGAAAGCACCGGGACTTCGGCGTTTTTGTCGCTGTCAGCGGCGCTGCGGTAGGGCATCACCGGTTCAAGCTTTGCTTCATAGGCTTCCTGCACGCGGGCAAGGTCGGCCGTTTCGCCGCCGAGCGTCCAGCGGTATTCCGCCGTGGTGGTGCCGATGACGGTGCCGATGTCAAGATCCTCGCTAAGCTCCAGGATGTAGCTGCCGTAGGCATATTCGTACAGCGAGGCCTTATCAAAGCCCTGTGCAAACTGCACGCCCAGACGGTTGCCAAGCCCCATTTTGAACAGTGCTTCGGCTGCGCCGCCCAGTGTCGGGGTGTAGGCCGCCAGAACCTTTTTATCGCGGATCAGGGCTTCCACCTGCTTCCACAGGGCTTTCAGGCTTTCCGCGCAGGGCAGCAGGCCGTCGCGTGTTTCGGGACGCAGCCACACCAGCTTGCTGCCGGCTTTTTTGAATTCGGGGCTGATGACAAGATCGGTATCGCCCGCAGCAACGGCAAAGCTGACAAGCGTCGGCGGAACGTCGATGTTTTCAAACGAGCCGGACATGGAGTCCTTGCCGCCGATCGCGGCAACGCCCAGTTCCACCTGTGCATCCAAAGCACCGAGCAGCGCGGCGGTGGGGCGGCCCCAGCGCGCGGGGTCGGCACCCAGACGCTCGAAGTATTCCTGGAAGGTAAGATATGCCTTTTCGGCGCTGAAGCCTGCGGCAACCAGCTTGGAAACGCTTTCGGCAACCGCAAGGTAGGCGCTGTGATATTCGCTCTGTTCGGCAATGAACGGGTTATAGCCCCATGCCATGCCGGAGCATGTCTTGGTTTCGCCGTGCGGCACGGGCAGCTTTGCCGCCATGACCTGCACCGGCGTCAGCTGCGTTTTGCCGCCGAAGGGCATCAGCACCGTGCCTGCGCCGATCGTGGAATCGAAGCGTTCGGAAAGACCCTTTTTGCTGCACAGGTTCAGATCGCTCATCATGGCGGTGAGCCCGGCTTCCAGCGAGCCGGAGGGAACCGGATGCGCGGCAACGGTGTGTGCAGGCACGCGCACGTTCATGTGCTTTTCTGCCCCGTTGGAGTTGAGGAAGCCGCGGTTGATATCGCAGATGACCTTGCCGTTCCAGTGCATGACAAGGCGCGGCTCTTCGGTCACGCGTGCCACGACAGTGGCTTCCAGATTTTCCTTGTTGGCAAGGGCGATGAACTCCTGTGCGTTTTCGCTTGCGACAACAACGGCCATGCGCTCCTGGCTTTCGCTGATCGCAAGCTCGGTGCCGTCAAGGCCATCGTATTTTTTGGGAACCGCATTCAGGTCAATGCAAAGGCCGTCGGCCAATTCACCAATGGCAACCGAAACGCCGCCCGCGCCGAAATCGTTGCAGCGCTTGATCATCAGCGTTGCTTCCTTCGTGCGGAACAGACGCTGCAGCTTGCGTTCCACGGGGGCATTGCCCTTTTGCACTTCGGCACCGCAGGTTTCCAGGCTTTCCAGCTTGTGCGCTTTGGAAGAACCGGTTGCGCCGCCGCAGCCGTCACGGCCGGTGCGGCCGCCCAGCAGGATGACGACATCGCCGGGAGCAGGCACTTCGCGGCGCACGTTCTCTTCGGGAACCGCACCCACAACCGCGCCGATCTCCATGCGCTTTGCCATATAGCCGGGGTGGTACAGTTCATCGACCATGCCCGTGGCAAGGCCGATCTGGTTGCCGTAGCTGGAATAGCCCGCTGCGGCGGTGGTGACAAGCTTGCGCTGGGGCAGCTTGCCGGGCATGGTGTCCTTTACGGGCACAAGCGGATCGCCTGCGCCGGTGACGCGCATGGCCTGATACACATAGCCGCGGTTGGCAAGCGGATCGCGGATCGCGCCGCCGATGCAGGTGGCTGCGCCGCCGAAGGGTTCGATCTCGGTGGGGTGGTTGTGCGTTTCGTTTTTGAACAAAAGCAGCCACGGCTCATCCTTGCCGTTGTTGTCAACGGTGATGCGCACGCTGCACGCGTTGATCTCATCGGATTCATCCATGTTTTTCAGGATGCCCTGTTTTTTGAGGTATTTGCCGCCGATCGTGCCCATATCCATAAGGCAGACGGGTTTGTTTTTGCCCGCATGCACTTCGCTGCGCAGGGCAAGATAGCGTTCCCACGCGGCGCGGACGGTTTCATCCTCAATGGCAACCTCGTCCAGAATGGTGCCGAACGTGGTGTGGCGGCAGTGATCGCTCCAGTAGGTGTCGATCATGCGGATCTCGGTGATCGTGGGGTCGCGGTGTTCGGATTGGAAGTATTCCTGGCAGAACGCGATATCGCCCGCATCCATGGCAAGGCCGTACTGTGCGATGAAATCGGCAAGACCCGTTTCGTCCAGCTGGGTGAAGCCATCGAGCACTGCCACATCGGTGGGAACGGCGTATTCCATTTTCAGCGTGGTGCGCTCGTCAAGGGGCGCTTCGCGTGCTTCCACCGGATTGATGACGTACTTTTTGATTTCTGCCAGTTCCTCGGCACTGGGATTGCCGTACAGAAGGAACACGCGCGCGGAAAGCACATCCGGGCGTTCGCATTCGCCCAAAAGCTGGATGCATTCGGCGGCGGAAGCCGCGCGCTGATCGAACTGTCCGGGCAGGAATTCCGTGGCGAACACGGCATCGGCGCCTTCGGGGATCGCGGTGTAAACGTCATCGAGCTGGGGCTCGCTGAATACCGTGCCGCGGCAGCGGCGGAACAGCTCTTCGGAGATGCCCTCCACGTCATAACGGTTCAAAAGCCGCAGGTCTGTTACGCTTTTGATGCACAGCAGATCGCGGATCTCGGCCAGGATGCCCTTTGCCTCAACGGCATATTCCGGGCGCTTTTCAACATAGAGACGATAGACCATTTTTCCATTTCCTCCTAAAATCAAAGTGCCTGCAGTGCGCGCTGCCCGATATCGGTGCGCATGTGTTTGTTTTCAAAATCGATGCGGTTTGCGGCATCGTATGCGGCTTCGACTGCGCAAGCAAGCTCGCCGCGCACTGCCGTTACGCCGAACACGCGCCCGCCGTTCGTGACAAGCGTGCCGTCGCGCAGCGCGGTGCCCGCGTGGTACACCGTGGCATCGCAGTTCGGGATCTGTCCGTTTTCAAGGCCGCTGACGGGCTTGCCCTTTTCGTAGGAAAGCGGGTATCCGCCGGATGCGATCACGACACATGCCGCGCTGTCTGCGGAAAAGCGCACGGGCGTTTCGCTCAGCGTGCCGTTCGTTACGGCCTGCATCACGGTGAGAAGGTCGCTTTCCAAAAGCGGCAGCACAACCTGCGTTTCCGGGTCGCCGAAGCGGCAGTTGTATTCGATGACCTTCGGGCCATCGGGCGTGAGCATCAGCCCGAAGTACAAGCAGCCCTTGAAGGTGCGGCCTTCGGCGTTCATGGCATTTATGGTGGGAAGGAAGATTTTTTCCATGCATTCGGCAGCGACGGCCTCGGTGTAGTACGGGTTCGGGGCAATGGTGCCCATGCCGCCGGTGTTCAGCCCTTCGTCATGATCGAGCGCGCGCTTGTGATCCATGCTGGATACCATGGGCACAACGGTCTTGCCGTCGGTGAAGCTCAGCACCGAAACTTCGGGGCCTGTCAGGAATTCTTCGATGACGATATGGCTGCCGGATTCCCCGAACTTTTTATCCTCCATGATGCTGTGCACCGCATCCAGTGCGGCGGCCTCATCTTCGCAGATCAAAACGCCCTTGCCCAGTGCAAGGCCGTCCGCCTTGACGACGACCGGGTATTTTTTGCTGCTGCGGATGTATTCCGATGCGGCTGCGGCGTCGCAGAACGTCTCGTAGCCGGCGGTGGGGATGCCGTATTTTTTCATCAGATCCTTGCTGAACACCTTGCTGCCTTCGATGATCGCGGCGGCGCGGTCAGGCCCGAAGGCCGGGATGCCCTTTTCGCGCAGCGCGTCCACCATGCCCAGAACAAGGGGGTCATCCGGCGCAACCACAACGTATTCGATGCCTTCGCGCACGGCAAAATCAACAACGCCCGCAACATCGGTTGCCGCAATGGGCACGCATACGGCATCGCTTGCAATGCCGCCGTTGCCGGGTGCTGCGTAAATTTCGGATGCAGCGGGGTTTTCTTTCAGCTTGCGGATTATGGCGTGTTCCCGTCCGCCAGAGCCTACGACAAGAATTTTCATAACATGCCTCCGTTTACGATACAAGATAGAGTACGGTATCTTCGGTTTCAAAATATTTTTTAAAAAGCGGCTGTCCGTCTGCGCCGGGGCGTTCGGCATCGCGCAGCCATTCGCATTCCGCTGCGCCCTCCAGGATATCCCACCCGGCAGCGGCGGCGGCGCGGTCATACAAAATGCACGTCACGCCTTCGGGCAGCGCATCGTGCGCCTGCTGCGGGGTCTGTGCGCCGAACACGGCATGCAGCACATCCAGACGGTGCTGCACTTCTTCGCGCGCAGCACCCATATTCGATACGGCATACTTGAAGCTTTCCATATAGCACTGACGCCCCGAAAGGCCGGTGTACACATTGGAAAGCCCTTCCAGATGCCGCCCGGTGTGGATGCGGTTGGTGAGGAAAAGCGTATCCGGGCCGAGCGCGGAAAGCCGTTCGGCGGTTTCGGCCTGCGCAGCAGTCAGCGCAAGCGTTTTGCCGTTTTCCACCGGGCGCAGCACAGCCTGCCGTGCAAAATACACATTCGAAAACACGGCAGAGGCAAGCCCCACCGCAGCAAACAGCCCGAAACAGGCGAATACGGCAGTGCGCAGCAGCTTTTTCAGGCCGCAGGCGCGCCGCACGAACGCGGGCAGATATCCGGCAGCCAGCAGGCACAAAAAGAAAAAGCCTGCAAATGCAAAATAGACCTGACTCATGGATTCATGGTCAAACAGATAAAACGCAAGAAAGCCACCGGCAGCACAGGCGGCGGCAAACAGCTTTGCAAAGGAAAGCCTGGGCAGGCGGCACGCATCGCGCAAAAGCCCGCACAGGGCAAGCGGCGCGGCAGCGGGGGCAAACAGCACTGTCTGGCAGAGCCAGAACAGCGGCGCGCTGAAAGTCCACAAAAGCGGGCTTTTGATGTGCAGCGCGGCAAGGATATTGCCGAACCACGATTTTTCCAGCGTGGCGTGCAGAGAAAAATGCACGCTGGTGCCCGCGCCCGCCGAAAACAGCAGCCGGTAGATAATAAGGAATGCCGCGCCCATGGCTGCGGCTGCGGCAAGGGTGCGCAGGCTGCTGCGGCGTGCCTCATCCCCCGCGCGGGTGCAAAGGGTGAAAATCAGCCGGAGCACGCCGGCGCAGAGAAAGCCGATGAGCACAACGGCGGCAACCGGCCCTTTCGAAAGCGCCAGCAGCACAAACGAAACAAAGGTGAACACCGGCACGCCGAAGCCCTTTGTGCCGCGCCCGAGACAGAATGCGCCGGATGTCAGCGCGGCGAGGAACAGCGTGTTTGTGCCAACGCCGTTGATGTTCGTGAGCATGTGGCGGAAAAACGTATTCCAGAACAGCGTGCGTCCGCCGTCGAACACTTTCCACAAGGCGGCTTCGCCGCAGAAAAAAAGCAGCACGAACAAGGCGGCTGTCTGCTTTGCATTGCCGTCGAACCACAGGGCAGCCAGTTCGCACAGGGCGATGACAAGCCCCGCCGCCATGGCAAGCGGCAGGAACATGGCAAGCATATCCCACGGGGCGGCAGGCACAGCCATGCACAGCCCCGCACCCAAAAGCTCCGTCAGCCAGTGATAGGTGAGCGTCAGCCCCGCAAAGCGCAGATCGGCGGGGGGAAAGCCCTGCAAAAAGCTGTTGAGGTTGCCCAGGTTCCACAGAAAATCATGGTCGGGCAGCACCGGCGCACCCACGGCGGGCTTGGTGCGCGCAAGCACGCACAAAAACGATGCAAGCACCGCAAAAATCGGCACGATCACACCGGCAGCGGCAAAGTGCGGCGCGCCGCCGGAATGGGCGGCAAGCGCATCGTGCTTTCGGAAGGACAAAAAGGCCCCAATAAGGCCAAACCCCGGCATAAGCCACAGCAGGACGGGCGTGCCCGCCGCCGCGGAAACCGCCGTCAGCACGGCAAAAACGGCGGTGCCAAAGACGATGCTGCCGGAATAAAACAGGCCGCAGGCCTGCAGCCCGGCGCAGCGGGCAAGCGCACAGCCGGGCAGCACAACGCCGGCAAACAGATAAGCGGCGGTGAGCAAAAGCCCCCATAAAGAGCCGCCCGCAAAGGCAACGCAGCCGCAGAATACGGCTGCGGATACCGCCGCAAGCGCAGCGGGCACTGCCTTCGGGATACGGAAATTACGCGCGGTCATTTCCGTGCACCTGCCCTTAGTGGTGGAACAGGCGCACGCCGTTGAACGCCATGGTGATATGGTACTTATTGCACGTTTCGATGACCTGATCGTCGCGGATCGAGCCGCCCGGCTCCACGATCGCGCTTACGCCGGAGCGGCGCGCGCGTTCGATGTTATCCCCGAACGGGAAGAAGGCGTCGCTGCCAAGGCACACGCCGGAAACGTGCGAAAGCCATTCTTTCTTTTCTTCGCGCGTCAGCGGTTCGGGGCGCTCGGTGAACGTGTCTGCCCAGACGTCCTCACCGATGACGTCCTCATATTCGTCAGAAATATAAACGTCGATCGCGTTGTCGCGGTTCGGGCGGGCCACATCGGAACGGAACGGCAGGCTCAGAACCTTCGGGTGGTGGCGCAGCTGCCAGATATCGGCCTTGTTGCCGGCAAGACGGGTGCAGTGGATGCGGCTCTGCTGGCCTGCGCCCACGCCGATCAGCTGGCCGCCCTGCGCATAGCACACCGAATTGGACTGCGTGTATTTCAGCGCGATCATGCACAGGATGAGGTCGCGCTTCTGTTCTTCGGAAAGCGTCTTGTTTTCCGTCACGATATTGGCGAAGGTGTCCTCACCGAAGCGCAGCTCGTTGCGGCCCTGTTCGAACGTTACGCCGAACACATCCTTGCGCTCCACGGGGGCGGGGCGGTATTCGGGGTCGATCGCCACAACATTGTAGCTGCCCTTGCGCTTTGCCTTCAGAATGGCAAGTGCTTCATCGGTGTAGCCCGGTGCGATGACGCCGTCGGATACTTCCGGCTTGATGACGCGTGCGGTGGATTCATCGCAGATATCGGAAAGGGCGATCCAGTCGCCGAAGCTGGACATGCGGTCAGCCCCGCGTGCACGCGCATAGGCACAGGCAAGGGGCGAAAGCTCGCCCAGATTTTCGACAAAATACATCTTTTTCAGCGTGTCATCCAGCGGCAGGCCGAGTGCGGCACCGGCGGGGCTGACATGCTTGAACGAAGCCGCAGCGCACAGCCCCGTTGCCTCCTTCAGCTCTTTGACAAGCTGCCATGCGTTCAGGGCATCCAGAAAGTTGATATATCCCGGACGGCCGTTGAGCACCGTGACGGGAAGCTCGCCCTCCTGCATGAAAATGCGCGCGGGCTTCTGGTTCGGGTTGCAGCCGTATTTCAGTTCCAATTCTTTCATCTTATATCCTCCTGCGTTGCCGCGAAAGCGGCTGTCAGATTTTGGCGTATTTGTTCACGATGCGATCCTGCGTTTGGCCGCTTGCAAGATCGATATAACGCACAAACAGCGAAACCTTGTTGTCGGCATCAAGGCTCGACCAGACGGTTTCGGTGAAGCGGTCGATATCGCCCGAAAGCGCCACGCGCTCGGGTTCGCCCGCAAAGCTCGGGATCGGATCGCCGTCGCAGCGGTAGGTGTGGATGAAGCGTCCCTCACCGGCGACCGGCTCATCATATTCAAAGAAGAAGCGTTCGACGGAATCGGGATTGCCCTCGTTCGATTTCAAAATCGAAAGCTGGTAGGACATGCTGGCGTTTTCCACGCGGACAAGCCCGGAAATGCGCGGGGTGTAGTTCGGGCAGTCCGGCTCGAAGGTGCGCGTGCGCAAAGCGCGCGCAAAGCAGTGTCCCTCTTTGCGGAAATCATAGATCGTATCGGTCTGGTCGCCGTTCGTGACGATCGTTTCATTGCCCAGCACACGCACCGGCGCATAGATGATAAGGGAAGGGTCTTCCAGCTTGGAAGGATCGGCTGCTTCGGTAATGATGCCGCCGTCCTTTTCTGTAAATACGCGGTTGCGGCTGTTTTTGCTGCGGCCCATGATGAAATATGCGATGACCGCCTTGCTGCCATCGTCCGAACGGCCCACGATAATGCCGCGGCCGGGATAGCTGCTGGCGGAAAGATGAGCGGAAAGTTCCATAGTGTTCTCCTTATTCTGCGGCGCTTGCGCCGTCCAGTTCGTTTGTAAGCTGACGCAGTGCTTCGGGCAGAAGCTGCCATTCCGCCTGCTGCATAACACGCTTTTGCAGCGTTTCGGGGGTATCGCCCGGCAAAACGTCCACAGCCTTCTGCAAAAGGATGCGCCCGCCGTCGGGGATCTCGTTCACCAGATGCACGGTTGCGCCCGTTACCTTTACGCCCTTGGCAAGGGCTGCTTCATGCACGCGCAGGCCGTAAAAGCCGCTGCCGCAGAAGCTGGGGATGAGGCTGGGGTGCACGTTGAGGATGCGGTCGCGGTAGGCATCGATGACGCGCGAGCCCAAAATGGAAAGAAAGCCCGCCAGCACGATGACATCGATCGAATGTTCTTTCAGGCAGGCAAGCAGTGCTTCATCGTATTCTTCGGGCGAAGCATAGCTTTTGCGCGCGACAACGGCTGTGGGTACGCCGGCCTTTTCTGCGCGTTCCAGCGCAAACACACCCGGACGGGAGGAAAGCACCAGCGCGATCTCGGTATGCGGCAGCGTACCGGCCGCCGCCGCATCCAGGATCGCCTGAAGATTCGTTCCGCCGCCCGATACGAGCACGGCGGTTTTCAGCATAATTCCACGCCCTTCTCTTCGCCCTTGACGATCTCGCCCAGCACATAGGCATCCTCGCCCTGCGCTTTCAGGATGCGCACGGCTTCATCGGCCTGTTCGGCGGGCACAACGGCGATCATGCCGACGCTCATGTTGAAGGTGTTGAACATATCATGATCCGAGATCTTGCCCACCTTCTGCAGGAGCGGGAAGATCGGCAGCATGTGGATCTTGGAGGTTTCGATCTTGGCAACCATGCCGTCGGCAAGGCAGCGGGGGATGTTTTCATAGAAGCCGCCGCCGGTGATGTGGCTGACAGCGCGCACATTGACATGCTTCATCAGTTCCAGCATGGGCTTGACATAGATCTTGGTCGGGGTCAGCAGGGTTTCGCCCAGCGTGCCGCTGAGTTCATCAAACTGACGCCAGATGTCGGTGTAGCCGACGTTGAACACCTTGCGCACGAGCGAAAAGCCGTTGGAATGAACGCCGCTGGAAGCAAGGGCGATTACCGCATCGCCCGGCTGCATGGTGCTGCAGTCGATGATCTTGCTCTTATCCACAACGCCCACGGCAAAGCCTGCGATATCGTATTCGTTTTCGGGGTAGAAGCCCGGCATTTCGGCCGTTTCGCCGCCCACCAGCGCACAGCCGGACTGCACACAGCCCTCGGCTACGCCGGAAACGATCGAAGCGATCTTTTCGGGGATGTTTTTGCCGCATGCGATGTAATCCAAAAACTGCACGGGCTTTGCGCCGCAGGTGATGATATCGTTCACGCACATGGCGACGCAGTCGATGCCGATGGTATCGTGCTTATCCATGAGGAATGCCAGCTTGAGCTTTGTGCCGACGCCGTCCGTGCCGGAAACGAGCACAGGGCGTTCGATGCCGGTAAGATCCAGCTCGAACAGACCGCCAAAGCCCCCCAGACCGCCGATCGCACCCGGGGTCATGGTGCGGGCAACATACTTTTTCATCAGTTCCACGCTGCGGTAGCCGGCGGTGATATCGACGCCCGCCTCTTTGTAACTTTCGGAAAAGCTTTTCATAATGGTTCTCCTCTCAAGATGAAATCAATCGTTTGTATTTTCCGGGAATGTATGATCGAATTTGCTGTTTTTGGGGCATTTGGGCGGCTCGGTGGGATATTCGCCCGTGAAGCATGCCGTGCACACATCCAGATTGCACCCTTCCGGGATCTTCTTTGCGCCTTCCACGCTCAAGAAGCCCAGGCTGTCCACACCCAGGATCTCACGCATTTCCTCCAGCGAATGATTGGCGGCGATCAGGCTGTCGCGGCTGGCGATATCCACGCCGAAATAGCACGGATACAAAAATTCCGGGGCAGAGGAAAGCAGGTGTACTTCCGTTGCGCCCGCTTCGCGCAGCATCTGCACGATCTGGCGCGAGGTAGTGCCGCGCACAATGGAATCATCCACCAGCACGACCCGCTTGCCGCTCACGGTGTCGGCAATGGGATTCAGCTTGATGTGCACGGTATTTTCGCGCAGCTTCTGATTGGGCTGGATGAACGTGCGGCCGATGTATTTGTTTTTCAAAAAGCCGATGCCGTAGGGGATGCCGCTTTGCTGGGAATAGCCCAGTGCGGCATCCAGGCCCGAATCCGGCACGCCGACCACAACATCGGCATGAACCGGATGTTCCAGCGCAAGCATTGCGCCGGCGCGGCGGCGTGCGCGATGCACGGATGCGCCGTCCACAACGGAATCCGGGCGGGCGATATATACATATTCAAAGACGCACAGGCTTGTTTTTTTGCCGCAGTGGGTGCGGATCGAGCGGCAGCCGTTTTCGTCAAAGATGACGATTTCGCCCGGCTCGACATCGCGCACAAATTCGCCGCCGGCTGCGGTAATGGCGCAGCTTTCGCTGGCGATGATATCGCTGCTGCCCAAATGGCCGATGCAAAGCGGGCGGAAGCCCAGCGGATCCCGCACGGCGATCAGCTTGCGCGGGCTCATGATCACCAGGGAAAAGGCACCGGCAAGGCGCCCCATGGCGCGCTCGATCGCTTCTTCGATGCTGTCGGCGTTCAGCCGTTCCTTCGTAATGGCATAGGCGATCACTTCGGCATCCGAATTCGAATGGAAGATGCCGCCCGCAAGCTCGGCTTCTGCGCGCAGTTCGGCGGCATTCGTCAGGCTGCCGTTGAGTGCGATCGCCATAGGCCCTTTGATATGACGAATTACGAACGGCTGCGAATCGGCGCGCACCGGCTTGCCGGAAGAACCGTACCGGCAGTGCCCGATGGACATAAAGCCGCGGGGCATTGCCTCGAGCGCTTCCTTTGTGAAAACCTCGTTGACAAGGCCCAGTTCACGGCGTTTGTAGAAAATGCCGTCATTGTTCACGGCAATGCCGCAGCTTTCCTGTCCGCGGTGCTGCAGGGCATACAGGCCGTAATAGGTTGTGCCTACTACATCCAGCTCCTCATCCCGGCGGTATACGCCAAAAACGCCGCATTCATCGTGCAGTTTATCATCTAAATAATCGTGGATCATCCGCTCACTCCCTTTGATCGGTTACGCAAAAATTAAAAACGCAAAAAGCTTACAGTGCAGCGACCTCAGCCTGCAGGGCATGGTCCTTTTCGGCAATGGTCTGTGCCATGTTGACACGATCCTGCTTCAAAAGTGCCGCAATGCGGGAATCGGAAAGCGCCAGCATCTGTGCAGCCAGCACGGCAGCGTTCTTTGCGCCGCCCAGTGCAACGGTTGCCACAGGGATGCCGCTGGGCATCTGCACGGTGGCAAGCAGAGCGTCCAGGCCGTCCATGGCACCGCCCTTGACCGGGATGCCGATGACCGGCAGAGTGGTGTTGGCTGCAATGCTTCCGGCAAGGTGTGCTGCCATGCCTGCCGCTGCGATGATCACGGCAAAGCCGTTTTCCTCGGCATGCTTTGTGAACTGCGCGGTGGCCTGCGGCGTGCGGTGGGCGCTCATTACATGCACTTCAAACGGGATGTCCCAGCTTTTCAGCTGGACAGCGGCGGCCTTGACGGTTTTCCAGTCACTGTCAGAGCCCATGATAATTGCAACTTTTTTCGTGTTTTCCATATATAATCTCCTTTTTTAAAATGGCAAAGAAAAAAGTCATGGTGCGGTTACACCATGACCTCAGATTGCGGCAGCATTACCCTTATTCCACACAGCGATATACGGATACACTCCGTTACGGCGGGTGGGGTACACGGATGCACGCTCCGGAAGGTTCACGACAAAACGGACACACCGCACCATGGGTACACCAATCGGGCGGGGAGGCAGACAGAATCCGTTTACACCTCGGCTTGGTACAAAACAAGCCGGCTGAAAACGCATTCCAATACCTCCTTCGCACAAAAAGTGAAAAAAATACAATATAATCGTACTATGAAACGACTGCAAATGCAATGCTTTTGCAGATAGGAATAAAAATTCAGCGGAAACGACAAGAACCGCAGGGCGCAATCTGACATTTTTGGACGAAAAAAGAAGGATGGCCTGCCTGCCGCAAGCGCAGTTCCGTCAGGTGAAACGCCGCCCGGAACGAAGAGGGCAGAATGCGCACACAACGGCCTGCTTGACAAATGGTGCGCAACCGCCTATACTGCATATGCATCCGACACCGGAGCACAAAGCGAAAAAGGGGAGACAGTGCGATGATCGTTATTTTTAAAAGCAGTGCACAGCCAGATGAGATCCGCCGCCTGTGTTCCGAATTTGAAGACCAGGGGCTGGAAACCCGACGGATCGAAGGCCGCAGCGCAAACTGGATCGGGCTGATCGGGGATACCTCGGGGCTGGACCCGGATCTGATCCGCGCACACGATTGTGTGGAGGATGTCAAGCGCATCAGTGAACCTTATAAAAAAGTGAATCGAAAATTCTGCCCGAACGATACCGTGGTGTGCGCAGGCGGGCGAAGGATCGGCGGCGGACATTTTGCCGTGATCGCCGGGCCGTGCAGCGTGGAAAGCCAGGAACAGATCATCGGCATTGCCGAAAGCGTGGGGAAAAGCGGCGCGGCATTTATTCGCGGCGGCGCATTCAAGCCGCGCACAAGCCCTTATGCGTTTCAGGGCATGCGCGCCGAAGGGCTGGAGCTTTTGTGCCGCGCGCGAAAAAAAACCGGGCTGCCCGTCGTGACGGAAATCATGAACCCGGCGCATATCCCGCTGTTTTCGGGTGTGGATATGATCCAGGTGGGTGCGCGCAACATGCAGAATTTCGAGCTGCTCAAGGCACTTGGCCGCCAGAAAACGCCGGTGCTGCTCAAGCGCGGGCTGGCGAATACGCTGGAAGAGCTTTTGATGAGTGCGGAATACATCCTGGCAGGCGGCAATGAAAATGTCGTGCTGTGCGAACGGGGCATCCGCACGTTTGAGCCGAGCACACGCAACACGCTGGATATTTCCGCTGTGCCGATGCTGAAAAGCAAAACGCATCTGCCGGTGATCGTCGATCCCAGCCACGCGGCAGGGCTTTCGTGGCTTGTGGAGCCGCTTGCCATGGCGGCGATCGCCGCGGGCGCAGACGGGCTGATGATCGAAGTGCACAACGACCCGCCGCACGCGAAAAGCGATGGGGCGCAAAGCCTGACGCCCGTGCAGTTTGAGGAATTGATGACGAAAATCGGTGACGCAGTGCGGTTTTTCGGAAAAACAATGGAATAAAAAACCCCGGCATCCGTTGCGCCAAAAGGCGGATGCCGGGGTTTGTTTTTGGAAAAAGCGGCTTAAGGCGACAGCAGAAGCGCGGCCAGTGCTTTCCCGGCAAGCTGGCCGGCATATACGGCCTCTTGCAGCGTATTGGCATGTCCGCCCACTTCCAACAGCAGGCTGCCGGTGGAAAGATCCTGATTGTAATAGCGGTAATCAAACAGCACCGGACGGGCAAGGCCGGGGAACATGCGTTCCATTTGATCCTGAAAGCGGGAGGCAAAGCGCAGGTTCTGCTTGCAGTTGGGCAGATTGCCGCCGTTGTCGGCCCCGCAGATGAGCATGACCTGCGCGCACTTTTTGCCGCCCAGCTCCACGGCGGGCTTGGTGCGCGTGCCGTCCTTTGAGCCGATGGCATCGCGGTGGACATCCAGCACCACTTTGATGCTGGGATACTGCTGAAGATAGCTTGTCACGGTTTTGTGGCTTTTGGCATAGCTGCCGTTGTAGCTGGGATAATCGTGCAGCGTGGTATCGTGCAGCGCGGTGATGCCCGCCGCATTCAGCTGGGCGCATAGGGCGTCCCCTACGGCAGCGACGTTTTGGGAAAGATCGGTCGTGCGGGCAGTAAAATTCGGGTCGCACCAGCACCGCTCGGTGTCCTCGTAGCTTTCGGTGGTGTGCGTGTGCACGATCAGCACCTGCGGCTCGGGCGAACCGGGCACAATGGAAAACGGCAGGGGCTGCATCATTTCGGCGGCAACCTCATGGTCGGGCATTTCCGTGCAGTTGCGCACAACCGATGCGCCGCTGGGCACATAGCCCGCACCGCGGCCAAGGCCGAAGAAACGCTGCGTCAGCGGTGCCATGCCTTCGGGGATCGGCTCGGTGCGGATCGGCGCAGGCTTTGCGCAGGGCAGCGGGGCAAAGGCAGGGGGGCGGGCGCTGTCCGCCGTCTTAGGCACAGCGGCAGCCTCATGGCGCGCTGGGGCATCCGGCGGCATCGTCGGGGCCTGGGCTGCCGGGGGTGCTGCGGGCTGTGCGGAAATCACCGGCACGGCATCCGGTGCGGGCGCGGCCGCGATTTTGTCATCCAGAACCTGCTGTGCCGCCGCAGCCGCCGCCGTCGGCGCACACAGAAAGCTGGCACAGAATGCCGCTGTCTGCGTCAAAGAGACGGGCGGCTCAAAAAACGCGGTGCAGCTGAATGCCGTACAGGTCAAAGCGGCGGTAAGCACCGCAGGGCCGGTGTTTTTTCTGCGGCGTTTTTTCATGGAAACATCACCTCAGAAAAGGGTATGCGGCGGCGCGGAAAAAAAGAATAAAAA
>JAHHSK010000031.1 GCA_020025255.1 Ruthenibacterium sp.
AAAATACCGGATGCCGGGCACAACGTTTTGTATTTGGTAAAATAAAATATACAAATAGTTTAATCTTTGCGCGGAAAGGGTGCCTCACCAGCGGCAAAAATGCAAAATAAAAAACGATCCGAACCATACCGGTTCAGATCGTTTTGGAGAAAAGCGCAGGACGGGAAGATCATTCGGGATCGGTGACAATGGCAAATCGGCACGGGGGAACTTCCACTTCGCAGTCCAGCAGCTTTACGGTAAGATAATGTTCGGTGCGGTTGATGCAGACGGCAGCGCAGGCAGTGCGGGAACGCCGCTCATAGCACAGAACACCGTCATCTGCATGCGTGATGATCAGTTCCCCGTCCGCAAACGCAGCGCAGCTTTTGCGCAGGGCAGCCAGATCCTGCAAAACGGGACGGATCCGGTTTTCGGTGCTGTCCCAATCAAAATAAGTTCGGTTAAACGGATCTTTATAGCCCTGTGTCCCGATCTCATCCCCGTAATAGATGCTGGGAATGCCGGGAAGCGTAAAAATCATCGCATAGGCCAAGAGAAGCAGCTTGCGCCCGGCCTCATACTGTGCGCAGGTAAGCTGGTGTTCGCTTTGCCAGTAGCGATCGCGCCCCTCGCAGCTTTCCCCCGCAATGGCGGTAATCGCGCGCACCGTATCATGCGTGGACATGAAATTCATCATGACGTGAAGGGCGGGCGCGGGGTAATGTTCACAAATGCGCATGATATCATTTGCAGTGTCGTGGGCACTGCGCCCGCGCACAAAGCTAAGTACGGCTTCCTTGAAGGGGTAGTTCATAACGGAGTCCAAGCCTTTGCCAAGCAGATAGGTGCGCCGGCGCCCGTAGCTCCATTTGTTGGTTGCATCCTCCCACACTTCGCCCAGCAGATATTTTTCGCGCCCATGGCGCTTGACCGCGCATCGGATCTCCTCAATGAAATCATCGGGAAGCTCATCCGCGACATCAAGACGAAAGCCGGATGCACCAAGATCCATCCAGAAGTCGATCACGCCGCCTTTCCCGCAGATGAATTCGCGGTAGGAGGGATCGTTTTCCCGAACCTCCGGCAGCGTTTCAAAGCCCCACCAGCAGCGATATCCGCTGGGGTAATCCGGGGAAAAATCATACCAGCTGCGATAGGGGCTGGCATCGCCCTGCCACGCGCCGAGGCTGGGATAGCGGCCTTCGCGGTTGAAGTAGATCGAATCGGAACCGGTGTGGCTGAACACCCCATCCAGAATAATATCGATCCCGCGGGCGCGGGCGGCACGGCACAATTCGGCAAAATCTTCGTTGGTGCCAAGCACCGGATCCACACGGCGGTAATCGGCCGTATTATAGCGGTGATTGGAGTGCGCTTCAAAAATCGGGTTCAGATAGATGCATGTGACGCCCAGACTGGCAAGATAAGTCAGCTTTTTTCGGATGCCCGCAAGGTCGCCGCCGTAATAATCCATATTCAGATAGCCCTCGCGCTGCTCATTGGGCCAAAAGTAGGGCTGCCCGCGCTTTTCGCGGCGGTAGATCCGGTCGGCAAAGGGCATATCCTCATGCGGATGGCTTTCGTAAAAGCGATCGGGAAAGATCTGATAGATCACACCGCCGCGCAGATGCAGCGGTGTTTCAAACTCTTTGTCATATACCGTCAGCTGCCAGGCATTGCCGGTTCCGGTGGTGATATAAGCTTCCCCCAGATCCCCTGCGTAAAGCTTGCGGTACCCGGTGTAAAGATCGAAATAATAAAAATACAAGCCGGGTTCTTCGGGATGCAGGGTTATGGTGAACACATCGGTTCCGTTGCGGTAATACTGCTTTTCCAGCAGCAGCATGGACGGCGGTTCGCCGTCCCGATTGAAAAACAGGTAAGGGGTGGTGCAGCCGAATTCAACCGGAACGGTCAGCGTAAAGGTGACGGGCTGCCCGGCGCGCACTGCGCCGAACGGCGTTTTATAAAAAGAATTCTGGCTGTTGAAAATGGTTGAGGCCATTTGGGATTGCTCCAGTTCATTTTATTTAATGGGCTTTGCGTTCCAGATATTATCCGCATATTCACGCACCGCACGGTCGGCAGAGAAAATGCCGGCGTTGGCAATGTTCATCAGGCTCATGCGGTTCCATTTGTCGCGCTCCAGATAAATACGGCTCAGTTCCGACTGTGCGCGGCGGTAATCTGCGTAATCGGCCATGACCATATACGGGTCGCTCGAACGGAGATTGCTGACGATTTCGGAGAAGGAGTCCCCGTTCCAGCCGTGTTCCAGGAACGAAAGGACTTCGGCCGCTTCGGGGCAGCTGCTGATGAACCCGGAGGGATGATAGCCGAACTGCTTGAGCTGGTTTACCTCCGGCGTAAGCATGCCGAAGATGATTTCGTTTTCCTTTCCGGCGGCTTCGGCAATTTCAACGTTTGCACCGTCCAAGGTGCCCAGAGTGATTGCACCGTTCAGCATGAATTTCATGTTGCCTGTGCCGGAAGCCTCTGTGCCGGCAAGGCTGATCTGCTCGCTCACTTCACTTGCGGGCATCAGGCGTTCACTGGTGGTGACGTTGTAATCCTCAAGATAAACGATGCGCAGCTTTTCCCGCACAATCGGATCGGAATCGATCAGCTGCCCCAGCTTGCAGATCAGGCGGATCATCTGTTTGGCCATATAATAGCCCGGTGCAGCCTTTGCGCCGAAAATATAGGTTTTGGGCACAACGTCTGCATTGGGGTTGTTTTTGATATACAGATACTGCGCGGCGATGTTCAGCGCATTGAGGTGCTGGCGCTTGTATTCGTGCATGCGCTTGACCTGCACATCGAACATCGTGTGCGGGTCGATGACCTGCCCGGTAAGCTTTTTCAGGTGCTGGGCAAACAGCACTTTGTTGGCATCCTTTACTTGCTCCAGTGCATGCAGCACCTGTTTGTCATTGCTGAATTTTTCAAGCTTTTTCAGCTTGGAGGCATCGTATTTGAAATCGGGCCCGATCGTGTTTTCCAAAAGGCTCGTCAGGCCGGGGTTTGCAGAAAGCAGCCAGCGGCGGTATGCGATGCCGTTTGTCACGTTCGTGAATTTTTCCGGCGTGAACAGGAAATAATCGTGGAAAACACTCTGCTTGATGATTTCGCTGTGCAGCTTGGAAACGCCGTTGATCGAATGGCAGACATAGCAGCAGATGTTTGCCATGCGCACCTGTCCGTCACCCAGGATCGCCATATAGTTGATTTTGCCCTCATCGCCCGGGAACACTTTTTCCAGATCGCTGCGGCAGTGGTGGTTCAGTTCAACACAGATCTGATAGATGCGCGGCAGGGTCTTGCGGAAGATATCCTCGTTCCACTTTTCCAGCGCTTCGCTCATGACGGTGTGGTTGGTATAGGCAAACGTGCGCCGGGTGATATCCAGCGCCTTATCCCACGAATAGCCGCAGTCATCCAGCAGGATGCGGATCAGTTCCGGAATGGCAAGAGTGGGATGTGTGTCATTGATGTGGATCGCAACCTTATCGGGCAGGTTTTCCAGGGTGCCGTACTGGGAAAGGTGATTCTTCACGATGTCACCGATCGAAGCGGCAGAAAGGAAATACTGCTGGCGCAGACGCAGGATCTTGCCTTCGATATGGTTATCATTGGGATACAGCACCTTGCTGATCAATTCGGCATTGGCGCTTTTGGTGATAGCGGAACCGTATTCGCCGGCATTGAAGCTTGCCATATCGAAGCCGGGGGCTTTGGCCTGCCACAGGCGCAGTTTGGAAACACCGTTGGAATCATAGCCGCCGACATACATATCGCTGGGCACGGCAATGACGCTGGAATAGTTTTTGTGCTCTACATGGTGATACACGCCATCCCAGGATTCCTCGATGTCGCCATCAAAGCGCACCTCCACGGCCTGATCGGGATGACTTTTCAGCCACACACCGCCGCCGGGCAGCCAGTTGTCGGCGCGTTCCTGCTGCCAGCCATCGATGATTTTCTGCTTGAAAATACCGTACTCATACAAAATGGAATAGCCGGTGCCGGGAATATCATCCGTTGCAAGGCCGTCCAAATAGCATGCGGCAAGACGCCCCAGACCGCCGTTTCCAAGGCCTGCGTCCGGTTCCTGTTCGAAGACATTTTCGAGCTTGATGCTGTAATCCTGCAGCACTTCATCGGCCACATCGGAAAGCCCCAGATTCATCAGCCCGGTCTTCAGGCTGCGGCCCATAAGGAATTCCATGCAAAGATAATACACCTGCTTGCCGTTGGCGCCGTAGGTGCGCGACATAAAACGCTTGCGCTGTTCGCTAAGCTTTCCGCGCACGATCAAGGCAAGCGCGCGGTAAATCTGTTCATCGGTTGCCGAAGCGATGTCAATTGAAAATTCGCTGGAAAGCTTTTCGATCAGCAGCTTTTCAAATTCCTTTTTTGAATACTTTGTGTTCAAACTCATCTACTCCTCTTCATTTCGCCGGATGCCGGAACGCAGTTTCCATCCTTACAGCCGTTGGGTTACATCCGATACACTACATATTATAGTATTTTTTTATAATTACTTCAACAAAATACAGTATTTTATAAAAAGTTTCAAAAATGCACTTTCTATCTTTGGTCAATTCGTTTATAATGGGAATAAAACAGAGCGTTTATCATGAAAGGGGATTTACACAAATGCCTGCGAATAAAATCAAATTGGAAATCTGCGGTTCAAATTATGTGATTGCAACGACGGATACCGAAGAATATGTGGAAGCACTGGCGGAAAAGCTGGATGCGGATATGACACAGATGATGGCCAATACGCCCTCGGCATCGGTTGCCACGGCTGCAATCATCACGGCACTGGGCTATTTGGATGAACTGAAAAAGAGCACAAGCGGTGCGGATAACATGCGTGCACAGATCAAGGATTATCTGGAAGATGCCGCAAAAGCAAAGCTTGCCGCCGAAGAAGCGCGCCGCGAAGTGGAGCGTCTGCGCCGCGAAATCGGCTATTTGAAAGAGAATAAACAGTGATGCCGGTTGTACAAAGAACAAAAAGGCCCGAGATACTGGCGCCTGTCGGCAATGCCGATATGCTCAACGCTGCGGTTTTCGCCGGAGCGGATGCCGTGTACCTCGGGCTTGAGCATTTTAATGCACGCCGCACCGCAGGCAATTTTTCCGCTGAAGGTCTTCGACAGGCGGTGTCCTTTTGCCATGCGCGCGGCGTGCATGTTTATGTTACACTGAATACCACGCTGTATCCGGGCGAACTGGCGGGTCTTGCGGCCGCGGTTTCCGAAGTGGCGGCAGCCGGCGCGGATGCGGTGATCACACAGGATCTTGCCGTTGCGGCACTGGTGCGGCAGATTGCACCGAAGCTTGCGTTGCACGGTTCCACGCAGATGAGCGTGCAGAGTCTGGACGGGGCGCTGCGCCTTGCCGAAATGGGGTATTCCCGCGTGATCCTTGCCCGTGAGCTGACATTGGCAGAGATCCGGCACATTACCGAGAACTGCGGGATCGAAACCGAAGTGTTTGTACACGGCGCGCTGTGCATGAGCGTTTCGGGGCAGTGCTATATGAGTGCGTTTCTGGGCGGGCGCAGCGGCAATCGCGGCGCATGCGCCGGGCCGTGCCGCTTGCCGTTCGATGCCGATGCGTCTGCGCCGGCCGCTGTGGGGCATCATCTCAGCTTGAAGGATATGTCGGTGATCGGCTATCTGCCGGCACTGGCGCAGGCGGGCGTGGCAAGCGTTAAGATCGAAGGACGCCTGCGTCCGCCCGAATACGTTGCGGCGGCTGTCAATGCCTGTGTGCATGCGCGCGCGGGCGAAGCGTATGATGAACAGCTGCTGCAGGACGTTTTTTCGCGTTCGGGGTTTACGGATGCCTATTTGACAGGCAGCCGCAGCGGTGCTATGTTCGGCACGCGAACGGGGGAGGATACCGCTGCGGCAAAGGCGGCGGCACCGCGTCTGCGGGAACTGTACCGCCGCGAACGTGCGAATGTGGGCGTTTCGTTTGAACTGACCTTGGAAGAAGAAGGCGCAAAACTTTCGGCGCAGGATGCCGACGGCAACCGTGCCGTCGTGTACAGTGAACAGAGCCCTGCACCCGGACGCAAAAAAGAACCGGAAGCCGTGCAGGCGTATGAGCGCTCGCTTTCCAAAACGGGCGGCACGCCGTTTTTTGCCGATGCGGTAACGGTGCACGGCGCACAGTGGTTTTTGCCGGGCAGCGAAATCAACGAACTGCGCCGCCGCGTGCTGGAAGCGCTGCTGGAAAAGCGCAGCGCACTGCATCCGATCGAAAGCCTTGGTGTGCCGCACCTGCCGGGAACGACCCCTTGCGAGCGAAAGGCACAGGGGTTTGCCGTGCGCTTTGCGCATGCGGCGCAGATGCCGCCCGCGGAGGTACTGGCCGATGCACATGCGCTGATCGTGCCGCTTTCCGAATGGCAGGCCGTGCCGGAGCCGCTGCGTGCAAAAACATGGCTGGAAGGGCCGCGTGCCCTGTTCGGCGGGGCAGAGGAAGCGGCAAAAGCGCAGGCGAAGGAATGTGAAAATGCGCATTTTGCCGGATTTGTGGCCGAAAACATTGCACAGTTCACAACGTTCCAGGGCGAAAAACTGGCGGGCGGCTTCGGGCTGAATGTGACAAATCCGCTGTCCGCACAGGAATATGCATCCCTTGGGGCCTGCATGCTGATGCTTGCACCGGAATTGACGCTGGACGATATGGCGAAAATCGATTCGAAGGTTCCGGCTATGGCGATCGCCTACGGGCATATGCCGCTGATGCTGACAAGGGCTTGCCCGCTGCAGAATGTGCGCACCTGCAAAGGCTGCGACCGCAAGGGCGAGCTGCTGGATCGCAAGGGGATGAAGTTCCCGGTGCGCTGTTCCGGCCCGGCGGGCGCGCGCACGATCTACAATCCCATTCCCATTTATATGGGCGATCGCATCGCGGAAATGCCGATCGATCTTCCGGTGCTTTATTTTACGATCGAAACACAGGCGCGTGTGCGTCAGGTGCTGGAACTGTTCCGCGCGGGAAAGCCGTTTGACGGTGCGTTTACGCGCGGGCTGTATTATAAGGGGACGAATTGACGGCAGGAAAGGGAAACGCTATGGTTTTGAAATATAAGATAGTCCGTCCGGGTGCATCCATGCCCGGACGTGCCACAGAAGGCAGTGCGGCGGCGGATCTGCGCGCCGTGTGCGGGGAAGAAGGCGTGACGATCGGGCCGTGGCAGCGCGCCGTGATCCCGACCGGGATCGCCGTGGAGCTGCCCGGGCCGGAGTATGTGGCGCTTTTATTTGCGCGCAGCGGGCTTGCGGTAAAAAACGGGCTGGCGCTTTCCAACGGCGTCGGAGTGATCGATTCGGATTACCGCGGCGAGATATCCGTGGGGCTTGTCAATCTTTCCGATACGCCGTATACCGTATGCAACGGCGAACGCATTGCACAGCTTGCCGTTATGCCGGTAGTGGTGCCGGAAACGGTGTGTGTGGAGATGCTTTCCGAAACCCGGCGCGGGGAAGGCGGCTTCGGTTCAACCGGCAAACAGTGATGCATAACAGGAGGATTCTGAATTGAAACGCAATATTATGCTTATTTTCTTCATCCTTGCAGGGATCGTTGTCGGGGCGCTTTTGGGCAATCTGTGCGAAAATATCCCGATTTTGAGCTGGCTTTCCTACGCCGGCAGCATAGGCTTCAGCCCGGAGCATCCGTTTATACTGGATCTTTCGGTGCTCAAGCTGACATTCGGCTTTTCCATGAGCATCAGCGTGGCGCAGATCATCACCATTTCCTTGGCGATTTTCCTGTACAACAAAACAAAGCTGCGCTGATGACGCACCGTGCAAATGAGGGAAAGAACATGAAGATCATTTTAGCATCGGCATCGCCGCGCAGAAAAGAACTTATGGCACTGATCACAGAGCAATACACCGTTTGTACAAGCGATGTGGAGGAACGCGGCATAACTGCGGATACCCCGATGCAGCTGGCGGAAAAGCTGGCATGCGCAAAATGCGCCGCCGTGCATGCGGTGCATCCACATGATGTGGTGATCGGCTGCGATACGGTAGTGGATGTGGACGGCGAAGTGTATGGAAAACCGCACGATGACGAACAGGCAAAACAGATGCTGCGCACGCTTTCAGGCCGCAGCCACCGGGTGCATACCGGTGTGTGTGTGATGCAGGGCGGACAGCAGCATTCGTTTGCGGAAACGACAAAGGTCGTTTTTGCCCCGCTCAGCGAAGAGGAGATCGACGCGTATGTAAAAAGCGGGGATCCGCGCGATAAAGCGGGCGCGTACGGAATCCAAAGCGGGGCGGCGCGTTTTGTCACGGGCATCGAGGGCTGCTACTTCAACGTGATGGGCTTTCCGGTTTCCCGGGTGTATGCCGTGCTGCGAAACATGCGGGTGATTTAAGCGGATTGAACGGAAAATATTTTGAAAAGTAAATTCTTTTTGTCTGCTTGATGAAAAAAACGGTTGAATTTGAACAATTTTGTGATATACTGAAAATGCGGGAGAATGATTTTCAGACATGCCCGCAGGAAAGGGTACGAATGAGCGCAGATGTGATCATGCTTGCTGCGGGAAAAGGCGGCACAGGAAAAAGCACCGTTTCGGTTCTGCTGGGGGCAGAACTTGCGGCACGCGGAAGACGCGTGCTGCTGGTAGAGCTGGATTCCGGCCTGCGCAGTGTGGATTATATTGCGGGGGTGTACGGCAAAACCGTTTATGACATGGAAGATGTGCTGAGCGGACGCTGTGAAACCGGTAAGGCTCTGGTGGAAAGCCCGCTTTACCGCGATTTATATGTGATCAGTGCGCCGTATTCGGGTGGTGTGATCCGTACGGATGCCCTTGAGATGTTTGTAAAAATTGTCGGCCCGGTGTTTGATACGATTCTTTTGGATACGGCAGCGGGCATGGGGGCGGCATTTCAGGCTGCCGCAGCCGTTGCAGACCGCGCGCTGCTGGTGCTGACACCGGATCCGGTTGCGGCGCGTGATGGTCATATCGTCTGCGATGCGCTGCTCCAGGCGGGATGCAGCGATATTCGGCTGATCTTGAATAAAACACCGGGGCGGCTCGATGACTGCGGCATCGAAAGCCTGGATGAGTGCATCGACACGGTCGGTGCGCAGCTGATCGGTGTAATACCGCAAAGCAGCGATATGCACAGAGCGGGATGTTCGGGAACGCCGCTCTCCCCGCGGGGAAAATCAAAGGCTGCACTGCGCGCGATCGCAGCGCGGCTGTGCGGGGAAACGGTTCCGCTTGTGATTCGATAAGGATACGTTAAAGGAGGCAAAATTAATGAATATCGCTTTGATTGCTCACGATACAAAAAAAGAGCTCATGGTGCAGTTCTGCATCGCTTACTGCCGCGTTTTGGCGCAGCATAACCTGTGTGCAACAGGAACAACAGGCAAAATGGTCGCAGAGGCGACAGGGCTTCGCATCCAGAGGTTCCTTTCCGGCACGCATGGGGGCGATCAGCAGATTGCCGCCCGTATCGCATGCAATGAAATCGATCTGCTTTTGTTCTTCCGCGATCCGATCACAGCAAAACCGCATGAACCGAATGAAATGAATCTGCTGCGCCTGTGTGATGTGCATAACATCCCGGTTGCAACGAATATTGCAACGGCCGAGGTGCTGATCCACGGGCTGGAACGCGGCGATCTGGACTGGCGCAATATCGTGAATCCCAATCACTGACCGTATCGGGAATCCATAGAAACACAAACGGCGTCCGCTCTTCGAAACAGGAAGAACGGACGCCATTTTTCTTTTAAAATGGAAAATCGCTTACAGGAAGGTAACGCTTCCCGATTCCAGCGATGCGATCCGGGCAAGCGATTCGATCCGTATCCCGCGGCTGCGAAGCAGCGTTCCGCCGCCCTGATATACTTTTTCGATCACGATCCCGCAGCCGGCAAGCGTTGCGCCGGATTGGCGGACAATGTCGATCAAGCCGATCAAAGCCTGTCCGCGTGCAAGAAAATCATCCACGATCAGAACGGTATCCTGCGCAGTGAGGAATTTTTGAGACACCTGAACATTATAAGTGACACCTTTGGTGAAGGAATGCACCGGAGCTGTGAAAAGCGCACCGTCCAGATTGCTGGACTGTGTCTTTTTTGCAAAAACCACAGGGGCGTTGCCGAAATACTGAGCGGTAATCGCAGCAATGCCGATGCCGGATGCTTCGATCGTCAGGATTTTGGTGATCGGATTATCGGCAAAACGGGCTTTGAATTCCCGCCCGATATCATTGAGCAGGGTGATATCCATTTGATGATTCAAAAAGCTGTCTACCTTCAGGATATCGTTGTCTTTGACAACGCCGTCCTGCAAGATGCGTTTTTTTAGCAGTTCCATAACATGCCTCCCGCGAGATGTTTTGCCCACATTGTACCATAAACCGACCGCCTTTTCTACTGCGGCGAAAGGAAAGTTCCTCAAAGATGCGCAAAAAAGGGCAAAAAAATAACCGGCGGCAGGCAAAATCGCATGACAGCGGGCAGAAACAAAAACGCACGCAAAGGCGGCTCATTTGCGTGCGCAGGGGAAAGAATCAGCAATATATATTATTTGCCTGCATATATTCGGAGATTGCTTTGCCGTGCTCCTGCTCTTGCCGTTGGATTTCAGCAAGGACATTGCGTGCAGCCGGGTCGCTGAATTCAAATACCGAGGTGTTGTAAACGCCGGCGATATATTTTTCGGTGCTGAGAAGATCGCTGAGCAGATAGGCATCCCGCTGCTTTTCACTGCGCTTTGCAGTGGATTTCAGTGCATGCGGATCCTTTTTTCGGGAAGGCTCTTTGGGCTTTTGCGCCGGTACGCTGCCCGAAAGCATTTCGGTTACCATGTCATAGTGATGCTGTTCCGCTTTTTCGATTTCGGAAAAAAGGCTTGTCAGTGTGGGGTCGCAGGCGTCCTCTGCGGCACGATGATATTTTTCAGTACACAGCTTTTCTTCGCTTTGCAGATCCTTTAAAAAATTTTGCTCTTTTTTTGTCCAGCTCATGGCCGATCGCTCCTTTTTGTTTGCATGATAGGTGCCGATAAAAGCACCGTGATACATCGATAGTGTGCACCGTGCCGCTTGCCGTTATACAAAAACCCGGCCGTATCCGAAAAGGGATACGGCCGGGTTGTAAGTGCATCGAAAAGAACGATCCGGGCAAATGCGGATCTTACAGTCGTTCACAGATCCCGGTAAGCACTTCAATGGATTTTTCCACACCAAACTTGCCGGAATTGAGTGTAAGGTCGTAGCTGTCCGCTGCGCCCCAATCGCGATCTGCATAAAAATTATAATAGTTGGCGCGTTGACGATCGGTTTTTTTGATCAAGGCACGGGCGGCATCTTCTTCTATGTTGTTCAGCCGTGCAATACGCTGGATGCGAAGTTCCAGCGGCGCATGGATAAAGACGGAAAGGGTATCCTGACGATTGCGCAGGATGTAATCTGCGCAGCGCCCGATGATGATGCAGGAATCCTTTTCTGCCATTTCGCGGATCGTGTTGCACTGGAACAAAAACAGCTTATCATTTGTGAGGTAATCGTTATAATTTGTAAAGTTTACCGTATGCTGTCCATGTGTGCCCATCGAAAGCGAATACAGAAAACTGTTTGAGGGCTTTTCGTCTGCTTTTTCAAACAGTTCTTCCACAATACCGCTTTCCGCTGCTGCTTTTTTCAGAATCTCCTTATCGTACAAAGGGATCCCGAGCTTTTCGGCAAGGCCCAGCCCGATTTCACGTCCGCCGCTGCCGAATTGTCTGCCAATACAAATGACTAAATGTTTATTCATAAAAAACAGCCCCCTCAGAAAAGGAATGGAAAACAGATGCTTTCCTTATCTGGAGTATAGCACAAATTGCGGCAAAGTTCTAGTTCTGGGATGAAAAGAATTTCGGTGCAGCCTTGTACAGAATGACAGCACACAGCACAGTGAGGATCGTTTCAGGCAGCATGTAGTTGCTGTTGTAGATCAGGCTGTACAGCCACACGGACATGCCGTCGGCCCATTCGTACGAGGATTGGTAGCTGCCCCACAGCAGCACACCGGAAAAGAAACTGCACAAAAAGCGGATCACACAGACCGCTGCCGTGCCCACGGCAACGCCGACCGCACGGTTTGAAAACGGCTTTGCAAACACATCGGCAAGCCCCAGCAGCGTGAACGCCAGCACATAGTCCAGCAGGATGACGCCGATAAAGGCAAGCACCGTGTTGGAAGGCGGGGCATAAAAGCCCAGCAGCATTTGCAGCAGACTGTTGATAAAACCGGTGGCAAGACCCCATTTTACACCGTGCCGGAACGATACCAGAATGAACGGAAGCATCGAAACCAGAGTAACGCTGCCGCCGAAGGGCATCGAAAACAGCTTGATCTGCGCGAGCACCGTGCCAACGGCGATCATCAGGGCACACTCGACCAGTGTGCGTGTTTTGCGGGAAATCTTGGTCATGAAAATTCACGAGCCTTTCTGAATTATGTAACATAAAAACAAATGCGCCTGCATGATGCAGACGCATTCAAGTTTTATACGATGCGCAGTTGTGCGCAAAAACTTCCTACGCCGGCATTACCCGGATCAGGTAAAGGGTTCATGTACATGCGTACCTGTACAAATCTCAGCCTTTCGGCTCCCCTGTTTTTATGTCCGTATGTATTATAGGATGTATTTACCCGGATGTCAAGCATCCGCGGCTTTGAGCGGGCATCGGCAGCGCAGCGGACAGCAGATTGCAAGACATCCGGCCGGATAAAGCCGGCTCATTGCCCATTGCGGCCGGTAGTTGGATTGGCTGGCA
The DNA here is from genome assembly GCA_020025255.1 of Ruthenibacterium sp. GTDB lineage: Bacteria > Bacillota > Clostridia > Oscillospirales > Ruminococcaceae > Ruthenibacterium. Next base: position 12,816 of record JAHHSK010000031.1, read on the forward strand.
GATAAATGGAACAATTATGGCTTTTGATAATGCGTTCCAGTTCCGGATCAAGTGCGGAATCGGTATAGATCGCGCTGATGCTGTCATAGCCGCACAGACGGAAGAATCCTTCTTCCTGCTGCTTGCTGGAATCGCACAGCACAACGGCCTGCTTTGCCTGCTGAAGCATAACGCGCTTGATGAAGGCCTGCTGATCGCTGCCCTCCAAAATGCCCTGCGCATCGATCGCTTTGCAGGAAAGTACAGCAAGATTTGCCTGAAAGTTGGAAAGAAACTGCAGCGAATAGGGGCCGACGACGGAAAGGCTCTGAGGCTTTATCGTACCGGGACAGATAAAGCACTGTACATTGCTGTAAGAGCTTAGATCCTGCGCGATGTGTATGCCATTGGTAATGACGGTGATGTTATGGAAATTTTGAAGATAAGGGCATAGAGCCTGAACGGTGGAGGAGGAATCCATAAAGATGACCTGATTATCTTGCAGCAGCCTGCTGGCAGTACGGGCTATGCGGGCCTTTTGCGTCTGATGCTGCGTGTTGCGTTTGGTGATCGGACTTTCCCATGCGCTGCTTTGCACAAGTGTTACTCCGCCGTGATACCGCTGCACAAGTCCCTTGCTTTCCAATGAGATGCAGACCCTGCGCAGTGTGGAACGCGAAAGGTACAGTTGATTGGAAAGAAATTCCAGACGACAGCTGCCGTCGTGCTGTGACAAAAGCTTCAAAACAGCATTTTCTTTGGATAGATCCATGAGACAGCCTCCTGAAAATTGAACGATTTTGAACGAAATTGAATGATTTTGTGAAATGATTTGAACAGAAAGCAATCTTCCTGCAATACATGACCAAAAAATAAAAATGGTATTTTCTTTTTTTGGATAAAATGATATCCTCGAATCAAGGAAAATGAACTTCCGATCAAACGTTCAGGAAAATTCGGATCTGCGTTTGAAAGCGGGAGAAGCCGTGAAAGGATGAAAGCAGCCATGTTAATGGAAAAACAACGTGCCGAATTGGTCGAGTTTGGTAAAAAACTGGTCAGAGCCAATCTGACGAAGGGAACAGGCGGAAACCTGAGCGTTTTCGATCGAAAAACAGGATATGTAGCAATTACCCCTTCCGGCATTGATTTTTTTGAAATGCAGCCGGAAGATATCGTTATTGTCGATTTGGAAGGAAAAACGATCGAAGGAGACAGAACCCCTTCATCCGAATGGGAAATGCATCTGATGCCCTATCGCACACGCACTGATATTGATGCAGTGATCCATGCGCATACTATGTGGGCCACGGTGCTTGCTTGTCTGCGCCAAGAACTGCCGGCTACCCATTATATGATCGCTGTGGCCGGGCCGACTGTCCGCGTGGCGGAATATGCAACCTATGGTACACACGAGCTGGCCGTGAATGCCAGCCGGGCAATGGAAGACCGAAAGGCGGTTCTGCTGGCGAATCATGGCATTCTGGCCGGGGCGCAGGATCTGCTGAACGCATTTAATATCGTAGAGGAAATCGAATACTGCTCCGAAGTGTACTGCAAAGCACGCAGCATCGGGCAGCCCGTTGTTTTGCCGGCAGAGGAAATGACACTTATGGCTGAACGCTTTAAAACATACGGGCAAAGAAAGAGCAAGTAAAAAAATATGGATCAAACAACCGGACAGCTGACAGATGCAGCGGTAAAACCCGGTTTGTCTGAACAGAACAAGTAAATCAAAATTAGCATAACACATAAATGCGTATAACACAATTAAAATGTGATGTGCAAACAACGCGAACTGCGTCAAAATTCCGGTGTTTTTTGCAGAAAAAGCACAGAGGAACGGGATTTGCGGATAAAAACAGGAGGGAAAACACGGTGTTGAACGGAATACCCAAGATCCTTTCGCCGGAGCTGCTAAAGGTTCTGTGTGAAATGGGGCACGGGGATGAAATCATTTTGGCAGATGGGAATTTTCCCGTACAAAGCATTGGAAAAAATGCGGTAGTCATACGGGCCGATGGCCATTCGGTCCCGGCGCTGCTGGATGCGGTTCTGGAGCTGATGCCGCTGGATCAGTATAGTGAAAAACCAGCGGCACTGATGCAGGTTGTACCAGGCGACCCGTGCGTGCCGACCATTTGGGAGGAATATAAAGCCATTTTGGAAAAGCACAAGGCAGACAGCACTGCGATCGAAATGGAAGAACGTTTTGCGTTTTACGAAAGAGCAAAAAAAGCGTATGCGATCGTAGCCACAGGCGAACAGGCAATATACGCCAATATCCTGCTGAAAAAGGGTGTAGTGAAATGACACAAACAAAAAAAGTGCTTGCCTTTGATTTTGGAGCGTCCAGCGGACGGGCAATCCTGGCTTGTTTTGAAAACAGCCGCCTTTCAATAGAAGAGATCCACCGCTTTGAAAACAACCCCGTGATGCGGAACGGGCATTTGTGCTGGAACTTTCCGGAGCTGTTGGAGCATGTGAAGGAGGGGGTGCGCCGCGCCGGCAGCATCGACAGCCTTGGATTCGACACTTGGGGAGTGGATTTCGGGCTGTTGGATGAAGAAGGCGAGCTGATCGAGTATCCGGTGCATTACCGTGATGAGCGGACACAGGGAATGGTAGAGCAAGCACTGAAAAAAATGGATGCCGATCGTCTGTATGCCGCCACCGGCACACAGATCATGGCAATCAACAGTCTGTTTCAGCTGCTGGCACTTCAAAGGCAGGAGCCGGAGCTGCTGGAAAAAGCTCATACGCTGTTGTTTATGCCGGATCTGTTTGCTTACGCGCTGTGCAAAAAGAAAAACTGCGAACGAAGCATCGCTTCCACTGCGCAGATGCTGGATTTGGAAAAGGGATGCTGGAGCGGCAGCGTGCTGGAAGCGTTTTCACTGCCCGGACATCTGCTGAATGAGCCGACCGCTTCGGGAACCGTGATCGGACAGCTGGAAAGCGGAGCAAAGGTGATCGCGGTGGCGGGCCATGATACGCAATGTGCCGTTGCAGCGATGCCGACCACAGCGCAGGATGCCGCATTCTTGTCCTGCGGAACGTGGAGCCTGCTGGGCTGCGAGCTGGATGCTCCGGTGCTCACGCGCGAAAGCCGTGAACGGGGGCTTTCCAATGAACTTGGCGCAAATGGCAAAATAAACTATCTGAAAAATATCATAGGGCTTTGGCTGATTCAGGAAAGCCGCCGCGAATGGAAACGGCAGGGCCAGGATTACAGCTATGCTGATTTGGAAAGGCTTGCGCTGAAAGAACCCGCACTGCGCAGCTTCATCGATCCGGATGATCCGATATTCACGCCGCCAGGCGATCTGCCGGGGCGTGTGCAGGAATACTGCCGCAAAACCGGTCAGCCGGTTCCGGAAAGCGTGGGACAGATCATGCGCTGCATCTACGAAAGTCTGGCGCTGAAATACCGTTTTGCGCTTTCTCAATTGGAACAGCAGACAGGCAGGGAATTCCGCACGCTGCACATTCTGGGCGGCGGTACCAAGGATAAGCTGCTGTGCCGTCTTGCGGCAGACTGTACGGGGAAAAAGGTCGTGGCAGGGCCGATCGAAGCAACGGCACTGGGAAATATCCTGATTCAGCTTGTGACGCTGGGAGCATTGGAGGATCTGGATGCAGGGCGCCGGCTGCTGGCACAGACCGAAGAACTAAAAATCTATGATCCGGACCCGAACGCAGACTGGCAAAAAGCCTATGAACGATTTGTGAAACTGCTGTAAGCAAACGAACAAGCATACAATAAAAAAGGAAAAAGAAAAGAGGAGATTTCTTTATGATGTATCCGAAAATTGGGATTCGTCCCGTAATCGACGGCCGCTGGGGCGGCGTTCGCGAAAGCCTTGAAAAGCAGACTATGGGCATGGCGGAAAATGCCGCGAAGCTGATTTCCGAAACGCTGCGTTATCCGGACGGCACCCCGGTTCAGTGCGTGATCGGCTGTACAACGATCGGCGGCGGTGCCGAAGCGGCCCGCGTTGCAGAGCAGTTCAGCACGGAAAATGTCGTGGCGACTCTTTCCGTAACGCCGTGCTGGTGCTACGGAACAGAGACATTTGATATGGACCCGTCTACCATTAAGGCAGTCTGGGGCTTCAACGGGACCGAACGTCCGGGTGCTGTGTATCTGGCGGCAGTCATGGCTGCCCATGCACAGCGCGGTTTGCCGGCTTTTTCCATTTACGGACACGATGTTCAAGAGGCATCTGACACCACGATCCCGGAGGATGTGGCCGAAAAGATCCTGCGCTTTGCCAAATGCGCGGCGGCAGTCGGCTGGATGCGCAACAAGGCATACGTCAATCTGGGCGGTGTGACAATGGGGATTGCCGGCAGCTACTGTGATGCAGATGTGTTCCAGAAATACTTCGGCATCCGCGCCGAATGGGTCAGCATGATCGAAATTGTGCGCCGCATTTCGCTTGGAATCTATGATCCCGAAGAGTACGAACTGGCTTTGGCGTGGGTCAAGAAAAACTGCAAAGAAGGCTTTGACTGCAATGCGGGCAAAAACCTGCCGGAGGTCATTACCAAATCGAAGGTCGTACCGCCCGATCAGGACTGGGAATTTATCACAAAAATGACTATGGTCATGCGTGATATCCTGTATGGCAACCCGAAGCTTGATGAGCTGGGCTGGCACGAAGAAGCTCTGGGCCGCAACGCTGTGGCAGGCGGTTTCCAGGGGCAGCGTCAGTGGACCGATTGGCTGCCCAATGCAGACTTTACCGAAGCGATCCTGGCATCTACGTTTGACTGGAACGGGCCGAAAATGCCCACGCCGTTTGCAACGGAAAATGATACGTGCAATGCTGTTTCCATGATGTTGGGAACACTGGTTTCCGATACCGCGCCGTGTTTTCATGATGTGCGAACCTACTGGAGCCCCGAAGCGTGCGAACGCGTTACAGGCCGCCGCCCCGAAGGGGTTGCCAAGGAAGGCTTCATCCACCTGATCAACTCCGGTGCAACTGCACTGGATGGCAGCGGTGCTTGCCATGACGCAGACGGCAGCAGCGTGATGAAACCGTTCTGGGAAATGAGCGAAAAGGATGTCCAAGCTTGCCTGGATGCAACCGATTGGTGCCGTGCAAACTATGAATATTTCCGCGGCGGCGGATTTTCAAGCCACTTCCGGTGTGCAGCAGAAATGCCGGTTACGATGCTGCGCTACAATATTGTGGACGGAGTCGGCCCGGTTTTGCAGATTGCAGAAGGCTGGACGGCAAACCTGCCGGATGAAATCCACGATACCATTGATAAACGCACCGACCGCACCTGGCCCACCACATGGTTTGCACCCCGCCTTACCGGTAAGGGCGCATTTACCGATGTATACAGCGTTATGGCAAACTGGGGCGCAAACCACGGCGTAACCGTTTACGGGCATGTGGGTGCGGATCTCATCACTCTGGCATCCATGCTGCGTATTCCGGTTGCGATGCACAATGTAGCGGATGAAAAAATTTATCGTCCGCATGCATGGGCAAGTTTCGGCACAGAGGATAAGCAGGCGGCCGACTATGCGGCGTGCAGACACTACGGGCCGCTGTACCGCTGAGGATCGTTTCCCGCAGGGCCGGCAGATATGTGTGTAAAAGAACGCACACGCTGCATGAAAATGCGGCGTGTGCGGAAACGAAATGCAGTCGGCGGGCTTTCAGCGCAGACAATAAAAATACGATGAGATGAAAGAAGAGGTTAATTATGGCAAATCGCATTGTTTTGAATACAGTCTCCTATCATGGCAAGGGGGCAATCGAAAATATTGTTCCCGAACTGAATGCGCGCGGATATAAAAAAGCATTTGTATGCTCCGATCCGGATCTTATTCGGTTTGGCGTAACAAAAAAAGTTACGGATTTAATGGATAAGGCCGGATTTGCATATGAGGTATACAGTGATATCAAGCCAAACCCCACGATCGAGAATGTACAGACGGGCGTTGCTGCATTCAAAGCCAGCGGTGCAGACAGCATCGTGACGATCGGCGGAGGATCTTCCATGGATACCGCAAAGGCGATCGGCATCATCATTGAAAATCCCGAATTTGCAGATGTTCGCAGCCTGGAGGGCGTTGCGCCCACCAAAAAGCATGCGGTGTTCACGATTGCGGTGCCCACCACCGCAGGCACCGCAGCGGAGGTTACGATCAATTATGTTATTACCGATGTGGAAAAAAAGCGCAAATTCGTGTGCGTAGATACCAATGATATCCCGGAAATTGCGGTTGTGGATCCCGATATGATGAGCAGCATGCCCAAAGGATTGACTGCGGCTACCGGTATGGATGCACTGACCCACGCGATAGAGGGCTACATTACGAAGGGCGCATGGGAAATGACAGATATGTTCCACCTCAAAGCCATTGAGCTGATTGCAAAGCATCTGCGCGGTGCGGTTGCCAATACGCCGGAAGGCCGCGAAGGAATGGCATTGGCACAGTATATTGCAGGAATGGGATTTTCCAATGTCGGGCTGGGCATTGTTCACAGCATGGCACACAGCCTGGGGGCTGTATATGATACGCCGCACGGGGTGGCAAATGCGATCCTGCTGCCTACGATCATGGAGTACAATGCACCGTGCACAGGGGAAAAATACCGCGATATTGCAAAGGCGATGGGCGTGCAGGATACCGCTTCCATGACGCTGGAAGAAGCCCGCGCAGCCGCCTGCAAGGCGGTGAAGCAGCTGAGTGTGGACGTTGGCATCCCGGCAGATCTGAAAGAGATCGTTAAGCCGGAGGATCTGCAGTTCCTTGCGGAAAGTGCCTATGCAGATGCATGCCGTCCGGGCAACCCGCGCGATACCAGTGTGGAAGAAATTGTTGAACTGTACAAAAAACTCCTGTAAAGAGCTTGCCGGCATGACGCTGCCGGGAAAACATCGATAAAAACACAGCGCCGCAGCGGCCCATTGGGCTGGCTGCGGCGCTGTGTTTGATTGTAGATGCCGGTATGGCAAAGGCGGGAAGAAGCCGGCGTAAAGAGGCATAAGCACCGCCTTTTATGTCACAAAAGGGATTTTTTGCCGGTGCGGCAGATTTCGCGCAGACAGCACTGCTCACAATTTGCCTTGCGTGCGGTGCAGATAACGCGCCCATGCATGACACAGCGGTGACAGAAATCATTCGATTCCTCCGGCGGCAGCACCTTGACCAAGGCGCGCTCCACCTTTACGGGGTCTTTCGTATCCGAAACAAAGCCGATGCGGTTTGCCATGCGGATGCAATGGGTATCGGCCACCACAGCAGGCAGGCCGAAGATATCGCCGCGGATCAGGTTGGCGCTTTTGCGCCCGACACCGGGCAGACGCAGCAGATCCTCCATGGCCTGGGGCACTTTTCCGCCGTATTCCTGCATCAGCATATTGGCCATACCGTATAGATCGCGTGCCTTGCTTTTGCCAAGGCCGCAGGGACGGATGATCGCTTCGATCTCCTGCGGCAGTGCGCCGGCAAGGGCTTCCAGCGTGGGGTACTTTGCAAACAGCTCTTGTGTCACGATGTTTACACGCGCATCGGTGCACTGCGCAGAAAGCCGCACGCTGACAAGCAGCTGCCATGCTTCGTGATAAGTAAGCGAGCATTCGCTGATAGGGTATTCCTGTTTCAAACGTTCGACGATCAGCCGGGTATCTGCCTTTGTGCGCATGGACAACGCCCCTTTCTTCGACCTATCATACCATATTTTGCAAGGGCAAAAAAGGGGGCAGAACAAAAAAGCGGAGAATGGATGCGCGCCCCTTGTGAAAGCAGATACTGCGTGATACAATGAAGGCAGACACGATGCAGCATAACGGCAGCGGTAAAAAAAGGAGGGCACTATGTACAGAGAAATGCTGGATACCATTGGATTTGTAGAAAATTACGATCCCGAAATCGCAAGTGCGATCCGGGCGGAACTGGGCCGTCAGCGCGAAAATATCGAATTGATCGCATCCGAAAATATTGTTTCACCCGCTGTAATGGCGGCAATGGGCACAGTGTTGACCAATAAATATGCGGAAGGCTATCCGGGGCATCGGTATTACGGCGGATGCCGCTATGTGGATACCGTGGAAGAAATTGCACGCAGCCGAGCCTGTCAGCTGTTCGGGGCGCAGCATGCCAATGTGCAGCCGCATTCAGGGGCGCAGGCAAACCTTGCGGTCTACTTTGCGCTTTTGCAGCCGGGCGATACGGTTCTGGGCATGGATCTTTCCAACGGAGGACACCTGACGCACGGCAGCCCGGTGAATCTGAGCGGAAAATACTATCATTTCGTTTCATACGGCGTGGATGAAAACGGATATCTCGACTATGATGCGCTTTTGGAAAAAATACGCACCCATAAGCCGAAGCTTGTGGTCGCGGGGGCTTCGGCCTATTCGCGCACGATCGATTTTGAACGCATTGCAAAGGATGCGCACGATAACGGCGCGCTTTTTATGGTGGATATGGCGCATATCGCGGGCTTGGTTGCGGCGGGGCTTCATCCGAATCCGGTGCCTTATGCCGATGTTGTGACAAGCACGACGCATAAAACCTTGCGCGGCCCGCGCGGGGGCTTGATTTTGTGCCGCAGTGAATATGCGAAAATCATCGACAAGGCGATTTTCCCCGGCACGCAGGGCGGCCCGCTGGAGCATGTGATCGCGGCAAAGGCCGTGTGTTTCGGGGAGGCACTGCGCCCGGAATTCCGCGAATACCAGAAAAAGATCGTAGAAAATGCAAAAATGCTGGCCGATGCGCTGCTGGCCGAAGGTGTGGGTCTTGTTTCAGGCGGAACCGATAACCATTTGATGACGGTGGATCTGCGCGGCACGGGGGTGACGGGCAAGGAGCTGGAGCAGCGGCTGGATGAAGTGCACATCACGGCAAACAAGAATACCGTGCCGAATGATCCGCAATCGCCGTTCGTTACATCCGGGCTTCGCATCGGTACCCCTGCGATCACGACACGCGGCTTCGGCAGCGCGGAAATGAAGCAGATCGCACAATGGATCGCGGCATGCATATTCCGTTTTGAAGAGGAAAAAACGGCGATCGCCGCCGGGGTAAAGGCACTGACGGAACGCTTCCCGCTGTACGAAGCATAAAAATGCCGGGGCACAAGCCCGGTGCGGCATCCGAAACGGGGCGGCGCGGGGGCCTTGCTTATGCTTTGTGCGGGGAAATGACAGTAAAAGAAAGAGGGCGCAGGCACTGCAATATCGTGAATTTCAGGAAAGCGACATGGAGGAATTGGTTCGCTTTTATTTGGAGTACTACAATTCCCAAGGCGGCAGCTGGGATGCACAAACAGCCCGGCGGCGCATTCGCCAGACAGCGTCTATGGACGATGCACTGGTGCTGATGCAGTTTGAGGGAAAAACGCTTACAGGCTTTCTTATGGGGTGGTTCAAATGCTTTGACGATACCACCGGATTTTATCTGGAAGAGATTCTGGTGTCTGCCGATTTCCAGAATAAGGGCTGCGGCAGTGATTTTATGCAGTACCTGAAAGCCGAGGTGAAACGCCGCCGCGGCAGCTGGATCGAACTGCTGACGACAACGGATGCGCGGCATCAGAATTTTTACAGCAAAAACGGATTTTCGCGTTCCGATCGGCTGGTGCTGGAATATATCGACCTGTAAGGCGCAGCAAAGGCAGGCTTGCCGGGAAAGACGCTTCGCAGCAGGATAAGGGCATAAGACAGCGGCAAAGGAATGCAAAAAAGGAGTGCACGGCACTC
>JAHHSK010000032.1 GCA_020025255.1 Ruthenibacterium sp.
CGCGGGTGTGCTGTCCGGATTGGGTGCAATCGTAGCATCGATCGTATTTCGCCCGGTCAGCGTATCCATAACATCCAGTGCGCGGCGGATCTGCGGATCGCTGTTTACATCCAAGCGGTAGAAATCCGCCTCCTGCTCTGCCGAAAGCGAAATTTCGACATCTGGAATAACGCCGACCCCGTCGAACGTTGTGCCGCCGCGGCTTTGCAGAATACCGATCGTGTACGAGAACGCCGAGCCATCCGAAAGGGCGACCGGACGGCACTGGATCGTGCCGCGGCCCGCAGTTCGGGTGCCGATAATGCGCCCCTTGCCGAATTCGCGAATGGAGGTTGCAAACAATTCTGCCGCATGTGCCGTATTTCCGTTGACGATCACGTTGATCGGCATTGCCACTTCGTTTGCATCCGAGGTTTCCAAGGTCGTGACACTGCCGTCCTTATTGAGGCGGCTTGCGATCGGCCCGACCGGGCACAGATAGTCAATGACCTGCATCGTACTGGAAAGGTTCGCACCCTGATTATTGCGCACATCAAAAATCAAGCCTTCTACAAGGACGTTTTCTTCCTGCCAGCGCGCCAGATACGCTTTGATTTCTTCCACTGTACGGGAATTGAACAGGTTCACTTTGAAATAGGCCGTTGTGGTTCCTTCCGGCACCACACCTTCTACCGAGGGCAAATCGAAGCCATGGCGCTGAATTTCCACAACGCGCTCATTTTCGCCCGTAGCGTTGACGACCGTAAGCTGGACGATCGTGCCCGATTCCCCCATAAGACGGCTGTTGATCTGACTGAGCGTCAGCGGTTTGACATCCGTTTCACCGATTTTTGTGATGAACCAGTCTTTTTCCAGCCCGGATTCATCGGCTGCGCTGTTCGGATACACTTTGATGATGCGCGCGTAGCCGTTTGCATCTTTAACTACATCCGTACCAACGCCCATAATGATGCCGTTCTGCCGATTGAGGTAATCCAGATACTGGCGTGCCGTATAATAGCGCGCCTCTTTATCCCCCATGCCGGTAACGTAGCCTGCGGCAATGAAATCATACAGCGTTTCATTCACGATTTCGCCGTAATAATCCGCACGGGCGCTTTTATCCATTTCGGAAAGCTTATTATACATGATTTCTTTTTCGCGCACACTGCTGACCGTATGATTGAACATCTGCATGCTCAGGATCATCGTCACAACAAACGTAACCGTCATTGCAATGATTGCAATGGCAACAGCAAGGTTTACTGTGATTTTTTTATTCATACCTTTATCTCACTTTCCCAGATGCTTAAGCCCAAGGCGGGCCGAGATACGGACGCGAGCTGACGGGCACCCCGTTTTTATTGGTTTCAAAATGCAAATGGTTGCCCGTGGAATTGCCCGTGGAGCCGACATATCCGATCAGCTGTCCCTGTACCACAGCGTCACCGGAATTTACAACGCGTCTTGACATGTGCCCGTAAATGGTGGCAAGCCCCGAACCGTGGCTGATCTTGACCGAAATGCCGTAAGACCAGTGGTTGTTCGTGCTGACGACACCATCCGCTGCCGCATAGATCGGCGTACCGGCCGGTGCGGGAACATCCATGCCGCGGTGCACGTCCACCTTGCCGTAAATAACACGGACACTGCCAAAATCGGACGAAAGGCGCGTAAAGCCGGGGATCGGCCACGCAAATCCCTTTTCATTGTATTCGAAATCGACATGATCGGCCTTTACCCATTCGGCCCATTCGCGCTGCGCCTGTTCAAACTGCTTTTGCTTTTCGGCTTCGGCCTCGGTTTGCGCGGCAAGATCCGCCTCGGCCTTCGTGATGTTGGCATCTGCCTGCTGGATCGCAGCGGAATACTGCGCCGCCGTATTGTTCAAATCCGCCTCCCGGGCAGAAAGCTCGGCCAGCTGGGCATCCAGCTCATTGCGCTGTTTTTCCAGCTCCTCTTTTTCTTCGCCCAGACGGCGCACCAGTTCGGAATCATGCTTTGAGATGCGCTGCAGGTTTTCAGCGAACACCAGCATGCCGGAAGGATCATCAATGCCCAGAAGGATTGCCAGATTCGACTGACGGCTCATCTCATACATATTGCGCAGCCGCTGCTCGAACATGCCTTTATTATACTCCACGCTTGCGGCTTTTTCCGCGACTTGTGCGTTTTTCTCTTCGATCGACAGCTTTTTTGCTTCAATATCCTCTTTGATTGCCGCAAGCTGTGCCTTCAGATTGTTTGCCTGCGCATAATAATACTGTTTTGTCTGTTCCAGCTTTTCTTTTTTGCCCTGCGTCGCGCTGATATCCGCCTTGATCGCCTGCAGCTCCTTGCGAAGGCGTTCCAGCTTTTCCGACGGCGATTCGGCATTGGCAAACATCAGCGGCAGCCCAAGGGTGGCAATCATGATCACCGCAAGCAGCATGCATACGACGCGAACCAGCTTTTTATGTTTTTCCATAAATCCATCCTCCGTCTGTATCCGATTATACTTTCAGATGCTTGCGAATACTCATGGTACAGCCGATGCCGCCGATTACCACGCCGAACAGAACAAAGCCGATCGTGATCGGCTGAATGACCTGGGTAAAGGGAACCATGCAGCGCGTAAATTCGTTCAGCCACATTGCCTCCGGGCTTAAAAGCGCCTGTTCGATCCCATAATAGATGCCAACGACCAGCCCGGATGCCAGCAGCCCGGAAATCGCGCCGACCGTCATGCCTTCCACAAAGAAGGGCAGGCGGATAAAGGCATTGGTTGCGCCGACGAACTTCATGATATTGATATCCTTGCGGCGGGCAAACACCGTAAGGCGGATCGTATTTCCGATGACGACAATGCTTACGATCCCAAGCACCAGCACAAGCCCGCTTCCGATATAGCTGACGATGCGCCGCAGGCTGACAAGCGTATCGGAAAGCTCGGACGGACTGCTTATTTTATAAAAAACATTCTGCTCCACCGGATTGCCGGCTTCATCCGTACCGGTGTAAAGCCCCATTTGGTTTACGGTGTTTACGGTTTCCGACAGCTTGGCAACATCCTTGACCGAAACGCGGAACGATGCCGGCAGCGGATTGCTTTCATTGCCTTCGCCCGCGTATTCATCCATAATGGAGCTGTATTCCCCCAGCTGCTCGCGCATTTCCTCAACGGCAGCCGATTTCGGGATGAACACGCACTGCGAAACATTCTCATGCTGCGAGATCTTTGTGTTCATCTCATCGATTTTTTCTTTGGGCACCGCATCATCGATGAAGAACACGATCTCGTTGAGTGTTTCCAAATAATCCACATAGCGGCCTACGTTTTCTGAAAGAAGCACGGCAGCCCCTGTGATGACAAGGCATGCTGTCAGCACGCCGACCGAGGCCAGCGACATCAGCCGATTGAAAATCATATTATGCCAGCCCTGTTTTACAAGGTAGCGAAAGCTCGACCATTTCATCAGAACGCTTCCTCCTCTTCCCGTCTTGTAAGGCCATCGTCGATCACTTCGCCATGGTCGATCGTAATGGTCCGCTTGTGAAAGCGCGCTGCGAGATCATGCTCGTGCGTAACCACAACAACGGTTGTTCCAAGGCTGTTGATCGCCTGAAGCAGCTCCATGATTTCCACACTCAGCTCCGGGTCGATATTTCCGGTCGGCTCATCGGCAATGATGATCGGCGGGGAATGTACTACGGCACGCGCCAGCGCGATGCGCTGCTGTTCGCCGCCGGAAAGCTCCTGCGGCAGGCTGCGCGCCTTGCCCGCAAGCCCCACCAGATTCAAAGCATAGGGCACGCGGCGTTTGATCTGCTTTTCCGGGATATTGGTCACACGCATGGCAAATGCCACATTTTCATAGGCGGTCATGTTGGGGATCAGACGGAAATCCTGAAACACAACGCCCAGGCCGCGGCGAAGATACGGTATTTCACGCTGGCGTATCTTGGAAAGATCGCGCCCGTTTACGATCACGCGCCCTTGCGTTGCGACCTCCTCGCGAAGGATCAGCTTCAGGAACGTGCTTTTGCCCGCACCGGAATGCCCCAGAACAAAGACAAATTCCCCTTTGTTGATCGAAAGGTTCACATTCTGCAGAGCCACGATATCCTTGCTTTTGGATTCCAGCCCCGTATAGATCTTTTTGACATTTTCAAATCGGATGATTTCATTCGCTTCCATAGTGCTCTCCTGTGAAAAAAGGCTTCGCCCTGTGTCGCCCCAAACCCGCCGCTTCACGCACGGATGCGCCGCGGCGGGATTTTCGGCTTTTAGTATTTTGCGGGATTGGAATTGAGGTATTTTTTGACCATCAGCGCAACCTTGAACACGATCGCATCATCAAATTCGCGCAGATCCAGCCCTGTGAGCTTTTTGATTTTTTCCAAACGATACACCAGCGTATTGCGGTGCACGAACAGCCCGCGGCTTGTTTCGGAAACATTGAGGTTATTTTCAAAGAAGCGCTGAATCGTAAACAGTGTTTCGGAATCGAGGCTTTCGATGCCGCCCTGCTTGAACACTTCCTTGAGGAACATTTCGCACAGCGTCGTCGGCAGCTGATAAATCAAGCGCGCAATGCCCAGATGATCGTAGCTGACAACGGCCTGTTCGGTATCGAACACCTTGCCGACCTCCATTGCGATCTGCGCTTCCTTGAAGCTCTGCGCCAGATCCTTTACATTGGCGATCGCTGTGCCGATGCCGACTGTGGCTTTGATGTAATGCTCCCCGCTGAGGGTATCCACGATGCTTGCAGCAAGCTTTTCAATATCATGCTGTGCAATGCCGCGCTTGATTTCCTTGACAAGCACCGTATCATTTTCGCTGATATTGAACACAAAATCCTTCTGCTTGTCCGGGAACAAGCCGCTTACCACATCATATGCCGAAATGTCCGCCCCCTGATTGACGCGGATGAGCAGAACCACGCGGGAAACATCGGTTGCAAAGTGCAGTTCCCGCGCCTTTGCATAAATATCCCCGGGCAGGATGTTATCCAGCACAACATTCTTAATGAAGTTTGCCTTATCGAATTTTTCGTCATGATACTGCTTGATGTTCTGCATGCTGATCGCAAGCAGTGCCGCATAATGCATTGCGGGATCATCACTGCCCTCCACCATCACGGCATAATCATTCCGTTTGTTCGAGCTGAAAAGATGATAGGTGTATCCATCGCGCACAAACGCATCCCCGGCTGCAAGCCGATCCGCCGCAACCCCTTCACGCACCTCGCCAATGCGGTTGAGGTCCGAGCTGGCAATGATCGTGCCCGTTTCATCGACAACGCCCACCATTCGATCGATCGCTTCTTTCATCTGATAGACAACGCCCTGAAAAATTCTGTTCGCCATAATACCCGTTTCCCTTTCTCATACCGGCGCTGTGCGCAGGTATCGTTGTGATTATAGACAATTAGCTGTCGCTTTCGTCTCTATTTTACACAATACTTCTGTCTTTTGCAACATATTTCAACAAATTAAAAGGCATTTTATTGTGTACTTTGGGGGCGGGACGCAAAATCCATGTATAATCATAGCTTTTTTATGTGAAAATTTCGTCACAAAAGTGTGAATAGCGCGCATTCAGCCCCGGCTGTCCGGCTGTGCTTGCAGGCTTTGCTGTGTGATTTTTTCCACTTCCTGCGGTGTCAGTTCCCGAAAGCCCCCCGCGCCGAGCGCCGCATCCAGCTCCAGCCCGCCGATCGCTGTGCGGCGCAGCTCGTTGACGCCTGCCCCGTATACGCCGAACATCCGTTTGATCTGATGATAGACCCCCTGATGCAGGATGACGCTTGCACTGCACGGGCCGGCCGTGCCCGGGCTCAGCTGTGCCGGGGCAAGCTTTGTGCCATCGGCCAGTGTCACTCCCTGCGCAAAGGCATCCATCATCGTCTGGGTCAAAGGGGTATCCAGCAGCACCTCATAGCTTTTGGGCACATGATGCTTTGGGGACAGGATATCATGCGCGAACGCACCGTCATCCGTCACCAGCACAAAGCCCGTGCTCTGCTTATCCAGCCGCCCGGCGGGAAACAGGCTTCGGCGCGGATACTTTTTCCCCACAAGATCCACTACGGTGACATCCCGCGCATCCGAAGAAGCACTGACAACGCCCTTTGGCTTATCCAGCATAATATATACATACTGCTGCACGCTCAGCGGCCTGCCGCCAAGCGTCACGGCCTCTTGTTCATCCAGCTGGGCATCCGCTTTGCGGCACACGATCCCATTCACACAGCACAGCCCTTTCTGGATCGCTTTGCGCGCATCGGAACGGCTTTGTCCTGTGGCCTGTGCTACAAATTTATCCAATCGCACTCGTTGTTCCTCCTTTTGTGCCGGATTTTTATTGGTATTGTACCATAAAAAGGCCGAAACGGTCAAAATCCGCTTCAGCCTTTTTTTCGCTTTTCCTCCGGCAGTCAGTCAGTTGGGAAGCCCGCCTGCTCTTGCTGCTGCGGGGCAGCCTTCGGCACCGGCGCCGGTTCTTCCAGCTGGGTGCCGAAGGACGCATTTTCCTGAATTTCTTCGTTTGTAAGCGCAAGCCCGGTCTGCACCGCGTCCTTCAGCGGCAGCACCTCCCCGGAAGGTTTTTCCAGCAGATACGCCCCGCGCACCTCATTTTTGTATACCAATACCACCGCCCAGCATTTCTTATTTTCCGTTGTGCGCGAAGGCACCTGAAGCATCCATTTATCCGCCTTTTTGTTTTTGATGCGCGAAAGATCCAGCCCGCTTTCTCGGATGACATCGTTGAACGCCTGGAAATCCGCATCCCATTTGCGCGGCACACGCACTTCATGCACCGTTGCCGTGGAAGCATCGGCCTGCACCCCGTACCCCTGCAAAAACACTGCCACATCCTGTGCGCCGGTGATCTGCTGGCTGCCCGCATCCGTCTGCGCTGCGGTTTCCACTGCCTTCGATCGGCCGCGTGCCGCTCCGACCCCTGCCGCCGCCCCCGCCAGAATCACCCCGCACAGCGCAGCCACCGCCACACGCCGCAGCCCGCCCTTCCGTAACGTACATGTAAACACCGTACTTTCCCTCCTTGCGGCCAATGCCGTTATTTTCTACTTTCATCCTATGTCCTTTCCCAAGGCTTTAGCACCGTCTGGCGCAGGCTTTCTATTGACAAATCCAAAGGACAAGTTCATCATAGAGATATCAAATTTTTAAAAAAGGGGCTGCACGCATGGTATTAACTGTAGACATCGGCAACACCAATATCGTTTTAGGCGGGTACGAAAAGGATGCCCTGACATTCTGCACCCGCATTTCCACCAATCTGCATCTGGAACCAGACCAGTACGCACTGGAGCTGAAGGGGCTGTTTTCCCTGCATGCTGTGGATGCGCGCTCGATCACCGGCGCAATCATTTCCAGCGTCGTTCCCCCGATCACGCAGACCGTTGCACAGGCACTGCGCACCCTGGTGCATATCGAACCGTTGATTTTCACCCACTCGCTGCCTACCGGCGTAAACATCTGTATCCCGGTTCCCACGGAGCTGGGCGTGGATCTGCTGGCCGGGGCTGCGGCCGCCGCGGCGCACTATCCGCTGCCCGCGGTGATCATCGACATGGGCACGGCAACCAAGCTGACTGCGGTGGACGAAAACAAGAACCTGCAGGGCGTAAGCATCATGCCCGGGTTGTTCCTTGCGCTCAACGCCCTTGTCAGCGGAACCAGCCAGCTCAAAGGCATTGCGACGGATACACCCGCCCGCGCGATCGGGAAAAGCACGGTGGAAAGCATGCAGAGCGGCATTGTGTTCGGCGCTGCCGGCATGATCGACGGCCTGCTGGATCGCTTTGAACAGGAACTGGGCTGCATCCGCACCCTGGTGGCAACCGGCGGTGCCGCCGCGTTCGTCATCCCCCAGTGCCGGCATAAAATCGAGCTGGCGCCGGATTTGAGCCTCGATGGTCTGTACGAAGTATACTGCCGCGTGAAAAACGAAGCGCAGGGCTGATCTTTTGGCTTCGTTCCGACGCGCGGGCATCCGAAACGGGCTGTCAGCGAATCAAAGTGCCCGCACCTTCGGCACAAAGCAGCCAAGAAAAATAAGCGAAATCGGCGGTTCGGGAAGGCAGATTGCCCTCCCGAACCGCCGATTTCTGCGTCTGATTGGGGATCAAAGCTGGTTTGCAGCTGCCCCCAAGGCCGCGGCTTTATCCCTGCGCTGCCTTGTTGGCAAAGCTGTTTTCCACGATTGCCGTGTACGGCACCCGCTGCTCCAACTCTCCCGCTTGTATCATGACCGTTTGCAAAAGCTCCAGGCTTTCTTCCCTGAGCACAGGTGTCTCACTGTATGCACCGATTTTTTTATAGCGGTCGATCGCACTTTCCAGCAGGGCTGTATCGGTATCGGGGAAGCACCCCTTTACCGCCTGTGCAATTTCCTGTGCGGTATGCTGTGCCACCCACTGCTGTCCCTGATACACCGCTTTGGTAAAGCGCTGCAAAACATCCGCGTGCTCGCGAATGTAGCTTTCCTTCGCAAAATACGCCGTGTAGGGGATTTCGCCCGTTTCCTGCCCGATCGAAGCCACGATATGCCCGCGCCCCTGCGCCTGCACCGAGGAGGCCGCCGGCTCAAACATGGTAACGTAATCTCCGGTGCCGCCAAGGAACGCGCCCGTCATGTTTTCAAACTGCACACTGGTATCGAGCGTCAGATCCGTGTGCGGGTCCATGCCGTTTTTGCGCAGTGCGTATTCAAACGTCATGTACGGCACACCGCCGCGGCGGCCGGGCAGCACATGGCTGCCCCTGAGCTTTTCCCACGAGAACGCGTCATCCGGTTCGCGTGCCACCAGAAAGCTGCCATCGCACCTTGTCATCTGCGCAAACACCTTTGCCGGGTCTTTTTTCCCTTCATTGTAAACGTAGATGCACGCTTCCGGCCCGGCAAAACCGATATCGGCATGGCCGGAAAGCAGTGCGCTCATCACCTTATCCGCGCCGCCGCCGTTCGTCAGCTCCACTTCCAGCCCCTGCTCGCGGAAAAAGCCCTGCTCGAGTGCCACATACTGCGGCGCATAAAAAATCGAATGCGTCACCTCGCATACGCGCAGCGTTTGCGGTTCGTTTTCTCCTTCCTTGTGCACTGCAAAAAACACTCCCAGCAGCACCAGCACCGCCGCAGCGGGCAAAATCCATTTTTTCATGCATACCACCCTTTCTTACCGGTTATTATTTTTCCGCAGGCGGGCTGTCGAACCGACGGCATACGATTTTCTGCAAAAAAACAACACTCTGGTACATCACCGCCGCCATAACGGCAAGGATCAGCACGCTTGCCATAACCAGATCCAGCCGGAACACCTGCCCCCCATATACGATCAGGTAGCCCAGCCCCGCCTTGCTGACAAGGAATTCCCCGGCTATCACGCCCACAAGCGACAACCCGATGTTGATTTTCAGCGAATTGAAAAACGTGCCGACATTCGATGGCAGTACGATCTTGCAGAAAATCTGCGTTTTATCCGCACCGAAAGTGCGTGCCATGCGGATGCTTTCCTCATCGGTTGCGCGAAAGCCCGAAAGCATCTCCATTACCGTAACCACGAGGGATATCGCAAGTGCCATAAAGATGATCGCTCCGGTTCCCGCGCCCGCAATCAGGATGATAACCGGCCCCAGTGCGATTTTCGGCAGGCTGTTGAGCACCACAAGGTACGGTTCTGCCACGCGCGCAACAAAATCCGACCACCACAAAAGCACGGCGATCATCCCCCCAATCACCGCCCCCAGAACAAACCCCGTCAGCGTTTCGTAAAGCGTCACGCCCACATGCAGCGCAAGGCCGTTTCCCAAAAGATCCTTGAGTGTTTTGAGGATACGGCTGGGCTGGCTCAGGATAAAGCTGTCGATCCAGCCGATGCGCGCAAACCATTCCCATGCGGAAAAAAACAAGATCAAAACGCCCCAGCGGCACATCACAATGCTTCTTCTGCGAATTTTTGCTGTGTGAAGATAGGCCGCACGCTCTGCGGAAACTGTCGTTTCACGGTTCTTTCTCTCAGCTTTTCTCATCGGTTCTCAGCTCTTTCCAGATATGATCGAAATAATGTCCGAATTTGGGATCGCTGCGGCACGAAAGCGGCGTGCGTTTGGGCCCGAATTCAATGGGCAGCACCTCCTTGATGCACGCCGGGCGTTCGGAAAGGATCATCACCCGATCCCCCATGCTGATGCTTTCGGGGATATCATGCGTGACCATAAGGGTCGTGACCTTTTCCCGTTTGAGGATGCGGTACACATCGTCCGTCACCTCCAACCGCGTCTGATAGTCCAATGCCGAAAATGCCTCATCCAGCAGCAGGATCTCCGGCCCTGCCGCCAATGTGCGGATGAGCGAGACCCTCTGGCGCATCCCGCCCGACAGCTGCCGCGGGTATTTGCCGCAGAATTCATACAGGCCGTATGTGCGCAGCAGCTCCTCGGCACGCCGCGTATTCTGCGGTGTTTTTGCCCGGCGTATCTCCAGCCCGAACAGCACGTTGCTCAAAATCGTCCGCCATTCCAGCAATGCATCGCGCTGCAGCATATAGCCGATGTGCGGCGAAACTCCGTGTACTTCCTTTCCCTTCACAAAAACGTGCCCCGAACTCGGCTCGATCAGCCCTGCAATGATCGAAAGCAGGGTGCTCTTTCCGCAGCCCGACGGCCCTACAATGCTGATAAACTCCCCTTTTTCCACTGTGAAATCGATCCTTCCAAATGCGGCCACCTCCCCATTTGCCGCCTGATATTTATGGCTGACATCCTGGACGCGCAGTATTTCCATGGCACACTCCCCTCTCCGCTGTGCTGCGGGGCGCGTGCCCGCCGCACGTTTATTCCGGTATATGCTGGTGCCAGCGCTTTTGACACTGAACCCGCCGCCGCACAAATCGGCGCAAAAAAGCCCCGGGAACGATTTGCGTTCCCGGGGCTTTGTCGATCTATAAAAAGTGCGGTTCGCATACGCAGTGTGCCGCCGCAGGTGTTTTCAGCACCAGCCTTTGGCGCGCCCCACTGCTTTTTCCCAGCCTTGGGTCAGTTTCTCTGCCGTTTCCCGCGGCATCTTCGGCTCATACAGCTTATCGAGCGTCCATTGCCCCTTGATATCATCCAGATCCTTCCAGATGCCGACCGCAAGGCCGGCCAAATATGCCGCGCCCAGTGCCGTCGTCTCGCGGATCATCGGGCGGCGCACGGTCACGCCGGCAATATCAGCCTGAAACTGCATAAGCAGATTGTTTGCCGATGCCCCGCCATCCACCTTCAGCTCGGTGAAGCGCATCCCGCTGTCCGCCTGCATCGCGTGCAGGACATCCTGCGTCTGATACGCGATGCTTTCCAGCGCCGCACGGATGATATGATTGCGCCCGGTGCCGCGCGTCAGCCCCAGGATCGCACCGCGCGCATACATATCCCAGTAAGGCGCGCCCAAGCCGGTGAATGCCGGCACAACATATACCCCGCCGCTGTCGGGCACCTTGGATGCAAAGTACTCGCTGTCTGCACTTTCGGTTATCAGCTTCAGCTCATCGCGCAGCCACTGGATCACCGCACCGCCCACAAACACGCTGCCCTCCAGTGCATACGTCACTTTGCCGTTCAGCCCGACGGCAATCGTCGTCAGCAGGCCGTTTTTGCTTTCCACCGGCTCATCCCCGGTGTTCATCAGCATAAAGCAGCCCGTTCCGTATGTATTTTTTACGTTGCCGCGCGCAAAGCAGGTTTGGCCGAACAGTGCCGCCTGCTGATCCCCTGCCGCGCCCGCGATCGGGATCTGCGCCCCGCCGATGCTGGCTGTTCCATACACCTGGCTGGAATCGCACACCTTGGGCAGCATGCACATCGGGATGTCCATGATCCGGCACAGCTGTTCATCCCAGCACAGCGTATGGATATTGAACAGCATCGTGCGGGATGCGTTCGTCACATCCGTAACATGCACCCTGCCCCCCGTCAGCTTCCAGATCAGCCAGGTGTCCACCGTGCCGAACAGCAGCTCGCCGCGCATTGCGCGTTCGCGCGCGCCGTCCACATGATCGAGGATCCACCGGATTTTCGTGGCGCTGAAATAGGCGTCGATGCGAAGCCCCGTCTTTTTTCGGATGATATCCCCATAGCCCTGTTCTTCCAGCTGGGAGCAATATTCCGCCGTGCGCCGGCACTGCCACACGATCGCATTGTATACCGGCCGTCCTGTTTTCTTATCCCAGACGATCGTTGTCTCGCGCTGATTCGTAATGCCGATCGCCGCGATGTCTTCGGCTTCCAGGCCGCTGCGCGCCAGTGCTTCCACCATGACGCCATACTGGGATGCATAAATCTCAAGCGGATCATGCTCCACCCAGCCCGCCTTCGGGTAGTGCTGCGGAAATTCCTTCTGCGCAATATTCACGATATCCTGATGCTCATCAAAGATGATAGCCCGGCTGGAGGTGGTTCCCTGATCCAGCGCCATTACATATCGTGCCATTTCAACCCTCTCCTTATTTACAATGCTGCAATGACGGATATTTTCACTTTATATTCCGGCACAGCCAGCGCCCCCTGCGTGACGCTGCGTGTCGGTTCAAAGCCGTCGTGCACCCATTCGTCCCACACTGCGTTGAAATCGCCGTAATCCGCCATATCCGCCAGCGTTATGGTGGCCGAAAGCACATGTGCGGCATCCGTTTCACTGCGTTCCAAAATGCGGTCGATCACCGCAAGAACGTCCTTTGTCTGCTCCACGATCCCGCCTTCCAGATCCGTACTGGTGATGCCGCTGGTATACAGTATGCCGTTATACACAATGCTCTGTGCCCTGCGTCCGTTCAACCCACTGCGCTTGATTTCCATTTTGTTGACCTCCCTGTTTTGCTTTTGGCGCGCCGCAGGAAACTTTGTGCGGCACGGCAAAAATCCTTTTCATTTTTTTACCAATCTGATATAATCAGAAGGTAGGGGCGTCGATGCACGCCTTCGGGGTATACTATCCCCATTGTTTCTTTTATATTATCATTTTCTGCGAGGAATTTCCATATGAAAAAATTCGCGGCATTGTTTTTTGTTGTGCTTGTCTGCGTTTGTGTATGCAGCGCTCCGATCCATGCTGCCTACGAACTGCCGCAGGGCACCGAAATCTCGGCGCAGGCTGCCTATATCGTCAATTTGGATACCGGCATCGTTGTCTATGAAAAAAACGCGGATGAGCCGCGCAGCATCGCCAGCCTGACGAAGCTGATGACCTGTCTGCTGCTGATGGAAAACGTCCCGGATCTTGCCGGCACCCAGATCGAAGCCGAACGCAGCGTCTATGTGCCCCCCGTCACGGGCGGCGGGGCTTCGCATGCCGATATTCTGCAAGGCTCTTCCGTGGATGCTTTGAGCATGCTGTATGCCATGCTTCTTCCCAGTGCCAATGAGGCCGCCGCTTCGGTTGCCTATTATCTTGGCAACAAAAACCTGAACAATTTTTATGCGCTGATGAACGCACGCGCCGCAGAGCTTGGCTGCACAAACACCTCCTTTTCCTGTGCACACGGGCTTTTGGATATGGACGAGGGCAATTATTCCACTGCGCGCGATCTTTTCCTGATTTTGCAGGAATGCTGGAAGCATGAAATCTTCCGCACGGTCGTTTCGACCGCTTCGTACGATATGCCCACCGGCGGGCAGGGCGGGGCGCCGTTCGGGCGGCACACGCAGCCGTACCCGATCCGCACCACGAACGCCATGCTGCGCCCGACTTCCGATGTGTACCGTTCTTATATCAAGGGCTGCAAAACCGGCTCCACCGAAGCGGCCGGCCGCTGCTTTGCTTCGGCTGCCGTGAACGAAAAGGGCGAAACCTATCTGGGCATCACGCTGGGCAGCACATGGGAGCCGGATGCCGTATCCGGGCTTGCCCGTTCCTTTTACGACAACGCCGTATTGTATGACTGGCTGTTTCAGAATTATTCTGTGCGCCCGTCGATCGACACCGGTGTTCCCGTTGCCGAAGTGAAGGTGCGGTTTTCCGCGCAGACCGATACGCTGATGCTGTATCCGGCAAGCGATTTGAAAACCGTCCTTCCCAATAACAGCGAGGAGCTGCTGCAAAAGAAATTCTCCCTGCCGGAAAGCGTGCCCGCCCCGATCCAAAAAGGGGACAAGGTCGGCACCGTGACCCTGCTGCTGAACGGCGAAACCGTCGGCACGGTCGATCTGGTGGCAGGGCAGGATGTCAGCCGCAACCTGTTCCTGTTCGTTTCTTCCCACATCAGCGGGTTTTTCCGCAGCCTGTACTTCCGCGTTGTGTGCGTGGTGACGGCGGTGTTCCTGCTGGGCTACGGTGCGCTTGCTGTAACGCTGCACCGCAAAGAACAGCAGCGGCGCGCACGCAGACGGCGCGCACATTCCGGGCCGCCCAGACAGCGCACGCAGCACCCGGCATCCCGCCCCTCTCCTCACGCGGCGCGTCCGCAGAAGGACAACACGCCGCGAACCAGCTTTGAGCTGAATTTTCCGGATGAGGATTCCTTCTTCGATCCGCCCGAGCGCCCCTAAGCCGCCCGCAGGGGCGGCATTCGCATATGCTTATTTTGGATACCCTATTTTATAAAGAAAGCCGGAATCAATCATGACGAATATCAATTCTGAACGCAATCTCACCCTGCTTATGGATTTTTATGAGCTGACCATGGCAGCAGGCTATTTTGAAGAAGGCTATACCGAAAAAACCGCCGTTTTCGACATGTTCTTTCGCAAAGTTCCCGACAACGGCGGCTTTGCCATTGCTGCGGGGCTGGAACAGTTCTGCGAGGTGATCGACAATCTGCACTTTTCCGAAGGCGATATCGAATATCTTCGCAGCAAAGGCTGTTTTTCCGAACGGTTCCTTGAATACCTGCGCACATTTGAATTCCATTGCAGCATTTGGGCCGTGCGGGAAGGAACGCCGATCTTTCCGCAGGAACCGATCGTCATCGTGCAGGGGCCTGCGATCGAAGCCCAGCTGATCGAAACGCTGCTGCTCGTCACCTTCAACCATCAAAGCCTGATCGCGACCAAAACCAACCGCATCGTGCGCGCTGCGCAGGGACGCCCGGTTATGGAATTCGGCTCGCGCCGCGCCCAGGGCTATGATGCCGCTGTGCTGGGTGCGCGCGCCGCTTATATCGCCGGGGTTTCCGGCACGGCGTGTGTTATGGCAGACCGGCTGTACGGGATCCCTGCACTGGGCACCATGGCACACAGCTGGGTGCAGATGTTCCCCAGTGAATACGATGCCTTCCGCCACTACGCCCAGCTGTATCCGGATAACTGCACCCTGCTTGTGGACACTTACAGCGTGCTGAAAAGCGGGATCCCGAATGCGATCCGCGTATTTGACGAAGTGCTCAAGCCCATGGGCATCCGCCCCAAGGGCGTGCGCATTGATTCCGGCGATATCGCCTATCTTTCCAAAAAGGCGCGCCGCATGCTGGATGCCGCCGGATATCCCGACTGCGGCGTGTGCGCTTCCAATTCTTTGGATGAATATTTGGTGCGCGATCTTTTGCAGCAGGGTGCCCAGATCAACAGCTTCGGCATTGGGGAAAACATGATCACCAGCAAAAGCGACCCGGTGTTCGGCGGCGTGTACAAGCTGGCTGCCGTGTATGAAAACGGCAAATACACCCCGAAGATCAAAGTGAGCGAAACCGCTGAAAAAACCACGATCCCGCACTTGAAAAACCTGTACCGCATTTATGATAACGAAACCGGCAAAGCCATGGCCGATTACATCACCATGGCGGATGAAACGGTGGATGTGCGCGAAGGGATCACACTGTTCGATCCGGCTGAAACCTGGAAAAAGCGCACGTTCACCAATGTGCACGCCCAGCAGCTCAACCAGCCGATCTATGTGAACGGCAAGCGCGTATATGAAACGCCCTCGCTGGATGAGATCCGCGCATTCTGCCGCGAACAGATCGATACGCTGTGGGATGAAGTAACGCGCTTTGAAAATCCGCACCGCTACTATGTCGATCTTTCCCAGAAGCTGTGGGATGAACGCCAGAGCCTTTTGAACAATATCCCGCGCTGATGCGCATTTTACACAAAATAAGATTTTTAGGAAACATTATGAAAAAAAACAACACCTCCGGTATGACAACCCCGATGCTGCTGCGTCGGTTCCGCCCGTATCTTGCACGCTATAAGGGCGTGCTTGCGTTTGATCTTTTCTGCGCCTCGCTTACAACCGTATGTGAACTGGTGCTTCCGCTCATCATGCGTTCCCTGACGAATATGGCTCTTTACGATCTGGCCGGGCTGACCGTCCAGTATATCCTGCACACGGGCGCGGTGTATTTTATCCTGCGCATTATCGATGCCGTTGCAAGCTATTTTATGGCCAACATCGGCCACGTCATGGGCGCGCGCATTGAAACGGATATGCGCCGCGATGCGTTCGATCATCTGCAAAAGCTTTCCGACCGCTATTTTGCCAATACGAAAGTCGGGCAGATCATGGGGCGCATCACAAACGATCTGTTCGATGTGACCGAATTTGCCCACCACTGCCCCGAAGAATTCTTCATTGCGGGGCTGAAGGCACTTGTATCCTTTATCATCCTTTCCGGCATGAATCTGCCGCTGACCCTGATCGTGTTTTCGGTGGTTCCCGTCATGATCCTGTGCTGCACCCGGTTCAATTTCATGGTTCGTGCCAATTTCCGCCGTCAGCGCAGCCACATCGGTGAGCTGAATGCCCGCATCGAGGATACCCTGCTGGGCGAACGCGTGGTGAAGGCGTTCTGCGGGGAGGATGCCGAACGCGAAAAATTCGAGCGCGACAACGCGGAATTCCTCAACATCAAAAAAGATACTTATTTCTGGATGGGTCTTTTTACTACCACGACCCGTCTGTTCGATGGCCTGATGTATCTGGTCGTCATCGTGGCGGGCGGGCTGTTCCTTGTGCATGGAAAGATTGCCCCCGGCGATTTCGTTGCGTATGTGCTTTATGTCACTGCGCTTTTGACGGCCGTGCGCCGTATTATCGAATTTTCCGAACAGTTCCAGCGCGGGATGACCGGCATCGAACGCTTTTGCGAAATCATGGATGCCGATATCGAAATCTTTGACGCCGAACATGCCGCTGCGCTTGACAGCGTACAGGGGCGCATCACGTTTGAGGATGTCAGCTTTGAATATCCCGATGACCACAACAAGGTTTTGGCACATCTGAACCTGGATGTGCGCCCGGGCGAAAAGCTGGCACTGGTCGGGCCTTCCGGCGGCGGCAAAACAACCTTGTGCAGCCTGATTCCCCGCTTTTACGATGCAACCGAAGGCCATGTGCGCATCGATGGGCATGATGTGCGGGATATCACGCTGCGCTCGCTGCGCCGTGCGGTCGGCATCGTGCAGCAGGATGTGTATCTGTTTTCCGGCACCGTTTACGAAAACATTGCCTACGGGCGGCCGGATGCCACCCGCGAAGAGGTGCAGCACGCGGCGCAAATGGCCGGCGCGCATGAATTTATCAGCGCACTGCAAAACGGCTATGATACCTATGTCGGGGAACGCGGGGTCAAGCTTTCCGGCGGACAGAAGCAGCGCATTTCCATTGCCCGCGTATTTTTGAAAAACCCGCCGATCCTGATATTGGATGAAGCCACCAGTGCCCTTGATAACGAAAGCGAACGCATTGTCGGCCAAAGCCTTGCGCGCCTTGCCGCGGGGCGCACCACCGTGACGATCGCCCACCGCCTTACCACGATCCAGAATGCCGACCGCATCCTTGTGCTGGGTGAAAACGGCATCGAAGAGGAAGGCTCGCATTCCGAGCTGCTGGCACGCAAAGGCGCATACTATGACCTTTGGTCCACGGCCGCCAATCTGGATCAGCCGCTTTTATAAATTACTGTTTTTTGAACGCTTACCGCTGATAGAAAAGGAGGAATCATCCGTTGGAACAGCCGCTCGTATCCATTGTTGTACCCGTGTACAATGCCGCACCGGGGCTTGCGCGGTGCATTGAAAGCATACGCAAGCAGACCTATCATCATATCGAAATCTTTCTTGTCAATGACGGCAGCACGGATGCTTCCAGCCCGATCTGCCACATGTATGAACGGATCGATCCGCGCGTACATGTGATCGATCGCCCCAATGCCGGGGTTTCTGCCGCACGGAACATCGGGATCAGCGCGGCGAAGGGCAAGTATCTGCAATTTGTAGACAGCGACGATTATCTTGCCCCCAGCGCCACCGCCAGCCTGATCGAATGTTCCGAGCACGCGGGGGCCGATCTTGTCATAGCCCATTATTACCGGGTAGACGGCAGCGATATCACCCAGCACGGGTTCCTGCGCCGCCGCGACGTTATGGATCAGCGTGAATTTGCACGCGAACTGATGTGTGAACCGGCCAGTTTTTATTACGGCGTGCTGTGGAACAAGCTGTATCGCACCGCACTGATCCGGGATAACGGGATCTTGTGCCGCGAAGAGCTGAGCTGGAGTGAGGATTTCCTGTTCAATCTGGAATACATCCGCTATGCACACCGCTTTTGTGCGATCGACACCCCGATCTATTATTATGTCCGCAACGAAAAAAGCATCACACAGACACAGATCGACCTGAAAGGTGTCATCAAAACGAAATCCACCCTTTTTGCTTATTATAAGCATTTGTACGAATCCCTGGGCTTGTATGAAAAATTCAAACCGCAGATCTGCAAATATCTCGTTGCATCCGCAGAACACGATTGATTTTGATTCGGAGGTTTTTTATGGATTACAAAAATCTGATCCTTGCCCGCCAAAGCTGCCGCGCGTATGATGCCGCGCGCACGGTTTCCCGTGATGTCCTGGCCGAAATCCTGGATGCTGCGCGTCTTGCGCCCAGTGCCTGCAATCGGCAGCCCTATCATTATTTTGCCGTAACCGGCGAAGCCGCGCACCGCCTTGCGCCCGCATTGCAGGGCGAAGGGATGAACCCATTCGCCAGCGATTGCCCCGCCTTTGTTGTTGTGACGGATGATGTCCCCGCCAGCGAACCGCGCACTTCGGAGCATTACGCTTCGGTCGATATCGGGCTTGCCGTCTCGCAGCTTGTATGCCGCGCGCAGGAGCTGGGTGTTTCCTCGTGCATCATCGGCTGGTTCGAGGAAGCGGCCGTGCAGTCGATTGTGAACACATCGGCGCATGTGCGCCTTGTGGTTGCCTTGGGCTATGCTGCCCCCGG
Source organism: Ruthenibacterium sp. (assembly GCA_020025255.1). Taxonomy (GTDB): domain Bacteria; phylum Bacillota; class Clostridia; order Oscillospirales; family Ruminococcaceae; genus Ruthenibacterium. The sequence goes on from JAHHSK010000032.1 coordinate 19,189, forward strand.
CGATGCGCTGCGTGCCAAAAAACGCAAAACAGCGCAGGAACTGATCAGCTGGGTGGAATAAGCATTCCTTTGCAGCATGCCGCCTTTTGCCGTATGCTTTCTGTACCGCAAAGACAAAGACCGCACCGGAAATTCCGGTGCGGTCTTTATTTTTTCCTTGATTTCACGCCGCGCTTGTGCGGCACGGATCGGTTCAGCCTTCGCTGCCCGCCTTTTCGGCAAAGCATACTTTTTCCAGCACCAGGCTCAAAAGTGCTGTCACCAGTGCCACCGGCACCCAGCCCATGCCGTAGGTGTACAGCGGCAGCCACGGGCAGAAGAAGCTTTCGGGCGCAACCAGCTGATCCACTGCATAGATCACGCTGACAACCGCAACCACTCCGATCGTGCACGGATAGACCAAACGGCTGCCTTTGAGCTTTTTATCCAGCAGACCCAGCACGATCAGCACGATCGAAACCGGGTAGATCGCATTCAAAACCGGAACGGAAATGCTCAGGATGACATTCAGCCCCTGATTGCAGACCGCAAACGAAAATCCGGTGATCATCAGCACCCAGCCGCGGTAGGAAACGCGCTTTGTCAAGCCGGAAAAATACTGCGAAATCGAAGTGATCAGCCCGACACATGTGGTAAGGCAGGCCAGAGTAAAGATTGCCGCCAGCAGCAGTGCCCCTGCTTCACCGAACAGCTGCTGCACGATGCAGCGCAATGTCCACGCGCCGTTATCCTTCAGCTCATACACAGCCGAGCTTTTCATACCCATAAAGGAAAGCATCACATAAATGACGGAAAGGATGCTGCCCGCCGCGATCCCCGCTTTGACTGTATAGCTCATCACGCTTTTCTTTTCCTTCACCTGCATACTGCGCAGGGTTGTCGCGATCACCAGCCCGAAATTCAGTGCGGCAATGGTATCCATAGTATTGTAGCCTTCCAAAAAGCCCTTCACAAAGGCACCTTCCTGATACATACCGGTCGGCTGGGCAATGCCGCTGGTTCCGTTTGCCACAAAGCATACAAACAGCAGGACAAGCAGTGTCAGAAGGCTCGGCGTCAGAAAACGCCCGATGCGGTCAACCAGCTTATTGGGCGTCAGGGCAAGCCAGCCCGCAATCAAAAAGAACACCAGCGAATAGGCCAGCATGTACAGGCGGAACGAAGACCCTTGCGGCAGATACGGCGAAATCGCCATTTCAAACGGAACGGATGCCGCACGCGGGATGCCAAGCCCCGGGCCTATCGATAGATAGATCAGAACCGTGAACACCATGGCAAAACGCGCATCCACCTTGCTTGCCAGCTTATCCAGGCCGTCAAACTCCGCTACGGCAATTACGCCCAGCACCGGCAGCACCACGGCTGTGATCAAAAAGCCCAGCATGGCAACCGGCGTTGCACTGCCGGCGCTTTGCCCCAAAAACGGCGGGAAAATCAGATTTCCTGCACCGAAGAACAGCGAAAACAGCATAAAACTCACGAGCACCATTTGTTTTTTTCCCAATTTCATCATTATACCTCCCGTATTGCTGCGCGTATGATCGTTCGGCGCATTGATGCCGCAAAATAAAAAAGAACCGTCCTTGCAAAAGGACGATTCTTGTAAACCGCGGTACCACCTTAATTCCGGATCGGGATTGATCCGGCACTTTCTGCATCGATCAATGCAGCTCACCGATAACGTGGCTTGACTCCGGCGCGCTTACTTATTTGTTCAGCTTGCTTCTCGGGGATGATTTCACGTTTTGGCTGCCCTGACAGCTTGCACCACCCGCTGTCTCTCTGAAAAGGCTGACCAGACGCTACTTGTTCCCGTCTGAGGAATTTCGTATATTGTTTGCATTATAGCACTGTGTTTTTCAAAAATCAAGAGTTTTTTTGCTTTTTTTCCGCTTTGCCGCGCTTGAAAAGTATACCGCTGCGGTGTATAATGAAAATGTTCGTTTTTGGGACATTATTTTTGTCACAGCTGGAGGTTTTTATGAGTATTCTTCCGAAATTCGGTGCGCTTGCTGCCGTTGCCGCCGCTGCCGGCATCGCGATTGCCGCCGTAAAATTTTTCAACCGTCAAAAAGATGACCTGGAAGGCATTGTATATACCACACAAGCCGGCGAGTTCCCGGATGAGGATACCCCGCACACAAGCGCGGATTGTGCACCGGAAACGGCTTCCCGCCCGTTCTGCCCGGAAGCCTCGCTGCCTTCCAGCCCCAACCAAAACCCGGTCGATGCCGCCCCGGTCACGCATGAAACCGACCCCAAAAAAATTGCAGACCCTGCCGATTTTCAGGACTGGGAGTAATCTTCCGCACGCTTGTTTCGGCTTATTTGTGCCGCTGTTTTCCATGCGGCGTTTATCTTTTAAAGGAGAGTTCCTATGACGAAAATCACCATTTTTTCCGGCTTTCTGGGCGCCGGCAAAACCACATTGATCAAAAAACTGATTTCCGAAGCATACCGCGGCGAAAAGCTGGTGCTGATCGAAAACGAATTCGGGCAGATCGGCATTGACGGCGGATTTATGAAGGATGCGGGGATCGAAGTGACGGAAATGAATTCCGGCTGCATCTGCTGTTCCCTGGTGGGCGATTTCGGTCAGGCCATGCGCCGCGTACTGGAAGAATATCATCCGGACCGCATCTTGATCGAGCCGTCCGGCGTCGGCAAGCTTTCGGATGTCATCGGTGCCGTGCGGAATCTGGATGCGGATGTCGAGCTTTCCGGCTTTGTCACGGTTGCGGATGCATCCAAGTGCAGCATCTACGCACGCAACTTCGGTGAATTTTACAATAATCAAATCGAAAATGCCAGCGCCGTCATCCTGAGCCGCACTCAGGGCATGGCACCCGAAAAACTGGATGCCGCCGTTGCGCTGCTTCGCAGCATCAACGCATCTGCGCCGATCGTCACCACCCCGTGGGAGGAGCTTTCCGGCGAACAGCTGCGCAGTGTGACAGAACAGACGGAAAGCCTTGCCACGGCTCTGGAGGCCTTAAAAGAGGAGCAGGCTCATGCCCACCACGACCATGAGGATAACTGCGGCTGCGGGCATCATCATGAGCA
>JAHHSK010000033.1 GCA_020025255.1 Ruthenibacterium sp.
GCCATACCCGCATATTAAATTGGTCCTCTGATTTTTACACGGCGAGGAAACCGAGGCGGGGCACATAGCCTGATCCGCATAATGCCTGATATTTTTACACGGGTCAGGTTCCCGAGGTGGAGCGTTACGCTTAATCCACGATATATAAAACGGAAAAATCCGCTTTATCAAAAAGGATGCGGCAGAGCTTCGCTGCGTTGACGAAAAACGCAGCAGGCAGAAAAATCGAACAAGCGATATAACTGCATGAATTTACAAGGCCGCAGAACAATATAAACAAGTATACCATAAGTAACGGCAAAAAGATAGGGGAAATGCAAAAAAATAAAAAAGGAATCCGGTCAACGAGGTTTAGAAAACCCGGTGGACAAAAATACATGCTTTCTGCCTTCCCATTAGGGCGGTATAAAAGAATAAGGCAGGCGGGAAAATCAATTCCCGCCTGCTATCAGTTCATCAATACATGCACCAATCGCCTGAGGGTCATAAAGGCCGGATGCGCGAACTTTTTCCCGAAGCGAACCCGGAAGGCTGTCATAGTATGCGGCAAGCTCGGGATTTTCCTTCAAAACGGAATTGAAAACAGAATCATGGTCGCCAAGATATTGATACATAAAAATCACCTCGCTCCCAGTATGGGGCAAGGTGATCTTTTTATACCGCATCGCAAAATATTACAGCATTTCGCAGATGACGCCGCCGCCTAAAACCAGCTCGCCGTCATAGAATACAGCAGATTGTCCGGGAGCCGGTGCACGCTGCGGTTCGGCAAAGCGAACCGTCACAAGACCGTCTTGTACGCTTTCGATCGTGCAAGCCGCACAAGCGGCACGGCTGCGCACTTTTACTTCGTAATGCTGTCCTGCGGCAAAGGGCTTTCCATCGGTGCGAACTGCATGAGTCAGCACAACACCGGAGAAAAATTCATTGCCGCCGCGCGCAAGCTCAATATTCCCATCCGGAAGAATACGCCGCACGAAAAGAGGTTCGCCATATGCGATGTTCAAACCCTTTCGCTGCCCGACGGTATAATATACAACCCCTTTATGAGCACCCAAATCTTCGCCCTCAGGGCCGATAAACCGCCCCTGCTTGGGAGTAAAGCCGCGGCTTTCGATATATTCCGCATACTTGCCGTCGGGAATGAAGCAGATTTCCTGACTATCCGGAGCGGTGGCGCTGGAAAGGTTTGCCGCAGCGGCCAGTTCGCGGATATCATCCTTTTCAAATTCGCCTACCGGCAGACAAAGCCGCGAAAGAATATCCTGCGTAAGCGCATAAAGCATATAGCTTTGATCGCGTGCTGTACTGACGGCCTTTCGAACATAGTAGAAACCGTCTGCCTCATCAATGCGGGCATAATGTCCTGTGGCGATGAAATGGATGCCCAAACGGTCAGCCACACGCGCCAGAGTGGCAAACTTGACAAGGGGGTTGCACATTACACAGGGGCTTGGAGTACGCCCTTCACAGTATTCATGGCAGAATGGCTCGATAATATTGCGCTCAAATTCTGCCGAGCAATCCTCCACGATCAGAGGAATGCCAAGCTGCCTTGCACTTGTTTGAGCGGCACTTACGGCTGCATCGTGTGCCGCAGAAAAACGCAGTACCACACCTTGTACTGCAAAGCCCTGATCTTGCAGAATGCGAACACAGGCAGAGGAATCTACACCGCCGGAAAGCCCGACCAAAATCCGATCCTGCTCTTCAAAAGTGCCAAAGTGATCGCCGCAGCAAATCTCGTCCGTCATGAGAACAACTCCTTTGTTTTTATGGAATTCGAACTGAAATACGGTGTTCCGAGTGCCGATATGCCCGCACCCGGACGAACCGATCGATCAGGAATGTTCGCCGCATGCGCAGGCATGGCAGTCTTCCTCCAGCTTGCCGACAATCGGCTCGGGGTCAACACCCTGACGGCGGTAATAATCAGCCAAAGCGGTTTTTACCGCCTGTTCAGCCAAAACGCTGCAGTGAACTTTCACCGGGGGAAGGCCGTCCAAAGCCTCCACTACGGCGCGGTTGGTAAGGCCTAATGCTTCGGTGATCGTTTTGCCTTTGATCATTTCCGTTGCGATGCTGGAGGTTGCGATCGCAGCACCACAGCCAAAGGTTTTGAATTTTACATCGGTGATGACATCGCCGTCGATTTTGAGATACATTTTCATGATGTCGCCGCACTGCGGATTGCCGACTTCTCCGACGCCATCTGCATTTTCAATTTCGCCAACATTGCGGGGATTTGCAAAATGATCCAGAACTTTTGCACTATACATAATCGTTACCTTCTTTCGGAATCGTAAATTTTAATTTTCGTGCCACAGCGGGCTTCTTTCACGCACAACAGGGACAATGGCATCCAGCGCATCGCATATGGCCTGCGCATCTTCCATGGTATTCTGAACACCGAAGCTGAAGCGCAGACTGCAATGTGCGATTTCATGCGGCAGGCCGATCGAAAGCAGCACATGGCTGGGGTCAAGGCTGCCGGATGCACAGGCAGAACCGGAGGAAGCGCAGATCCCGCGCATGTCCAGCATCAAAAGAAGGCTTTCGCCTTCGGCAGCGGTAAAGCTGGCATTCAGGTTATTGGGCAAACGGCGGGAAAGATCCAGCGGCCCATTGATCTTGACTTGCGGCATGGCCTGTACATGATGCAGGACCCGATCGCGCACAGCGGAAATATGGCTGCTTTTTTCTTCCATATTATTCACGGCAAGTTCCAGTGCCGTGGCAAGCCCGACAATGCCTGCAAGATTTTCGGTGCCTGCGCGGCGGCTGCGCTCCTGTGCACCGCCATCGATCAAATTGAACGGCAGTACTCCTTTGCGGATATACAGCGCACCGACTCCCTTGGGGCCATTGAATTTATGTGCAGATAAGCTCAGCATATCGATCGGCAGCGCATGGCAGTTTATGGGGATCGCACCTACCGCCTGAACGGCATCGGTATGAAACCAAACCTTATGGCTGCGGCAGATTTCACCGATTTTGGCAATCGGTTCGATCGTGCCGATTTCATTATTGGCAAAAATAATCGAGACAAGGGCTGTATCCGGGCGGATAGCAGCTTCTACATCTGCGGGATTTACAAAGCCTTCTTCGTCAACGGGAAGGTAAGTCACTTCAAATCCTTCGCGCTCCAAAGCTTTCATGGAATGCAGCACAGCATGGTGTTCAATGCAGCTGGTGATCAAATGCTTTTTGCCTTTTTCTCCCATTTTGCGTGCCGTACCCTTGATGGCCCAGTTGTCTGCTTCCGAACCGCAGCTGGTGAAGAAGAGTTCGCTTGCATCGCAGCCAAGTGCTTTGGCGGCTTTTTGGCGGGCATCGGCAAGAGCCTGCGCCGCGGCAGCGCCAACAGAGTAAAACAGGCTGGAAGGGTTGCCGTATTCTTCACAGAAATACGGGGTCATTGCATCCAAAACCGGTTTTGCCACCGGGGTGGTTGCGGCGTTGTCCACATAGATGAGTTGATTCATTTTATATCGCCTTTCCTTCTTTTTTATTGAAAAGCCGGGGTCCCGGAAAAGAGGACTGGCCGACTGTACCGTATATTAATATATACTATTTTGGTGTTGTTTGCAATATCAAAACAAAAATTCGCAGGCTCAACCGAAAAAAAGCAGGCAGCCGGAGGGGAAGCGTTTATTTATACTGGGCAGCCGCCTGAACGGCAAGTTCATCACAACGCTCATTTTCGGGGTGCCCCGCGTGCCCCTTTACCCAATTATAGTGAATGATGTGCGGTTCGCACAGATCCAGCAGCCGAGCCCATAAATCACTGTTGAGTGCAGGCTTTTTATCGCTTTTTACCCAGCCGCGGGCACGCCAGCTTTTGGCCCAGCCTTTGGAAAGACCATCGATCACATATTTGGAATCACTGCAAAATGTGATTTCGCACGGTTCTTTCAGCTGTTCCAAGGCGCGTATGATGCCGGTAAGCTCCATGCGGTTATTGGTGGTGCCGGCCTCGCCGCCGGAAAGCTCCTTGCGAATCCCTTTATAATCCAGAATTGCGCCCCAGCCGCCGGGGCCGGGATTGCCGCTGCACGCTCCGTCTGTATAGATTGTAATCTGCTTCATAAATATTCCGCCTTTGCATATTCTTATATGTATGCTGATATTATATGAAAAAACATACGTTCATGCAAGGCGCATAAAACCGCGCAAAAAATACAAATGCGTAGAATACAGGAATAACGGCATTTTTTTATTTAATACATACAAATCGTAATGGTAAAACTTGACAGTGTTGCCAAAAAACGATATGATAAAATTATATAATTCTACCGATAATGACTTTGCAGAAAGATAATAAGAAAAGGATATGCAAAGGCAGGATAAAATAATCGGCGTTTTGCGCTGATCAAACAAATACTTTAAAAATCAAAATCACCCGCAAAGGCTTGAAAAGGGAAAAGGCTGCCCGTGAACAACGGCAGAACCTTTTGGCATGCGAGGGAACGGAGGAACGAATGGAAAAAAATCAAAATCAACAGAAAACAGCGCCGTCACGCGCTTCCAGGCCGAGAAAAAAGCCGGCGGAAAAAAAGAATGATATCGCTCAAAACGAAAATAAAAAAACAGCGCCCGCAGCAAATCAGATGAATGCTGCGGCGCAAAAGCCCGCACGGAGAAACTACCGCAATTATCGGCGCAAGCCCGCAGCGGGCGGGGCGGCACCTGCGATCCCGGTGCGCATCATGCCGCTTGGCGGTTTGGGCGAAGTGGGCAAGAATATTACGCTGTATGAATGTCAGGGGGATATGCTGCTGGTTGATTGCGGCATTGTTTTCCCGGACAGTGATATGTTCGGGGTGGATCTTGTCATCCCGGATTTCAGCTATCTTGTCCAGAATCGGGAAAAAATCAAGGGCATTGTGATCACGCACGGGCATGAGGATCATATCGGCGGCCTGCCGTATCTGCTCAAGGAAATCAATGTGCCGATCTATGCGACCCGCCTGACGATTGGGCTGATCACAAACAAGCTGGAAGAACATGGCCTTGTTCGCAGCACGAAGATGACGGAAATCACGCCCAAGCGCAAATTCAAGCTGGGCTGCTTCACGGTGGAACCGATTCATGTCAACCATTCGATCCCGGATGCCGTGGCGCTGGCGATCACATGCCCGGCGGGAACCATCATCCAGACCGGAGACTTTAAAATTGATTATACTCCGATTTCGGGCGGGCCGACCGACCTTGTTACGATTGCGGAATATGGGGAACACGGAGTGCTGGCACTGCTTTCGGATTCCACCAATGCCGAACGTCCGGGCTTTACTGCAACAGAACAAAAAGTCGGCGCAAGCATGGCGGCCCTGTTTAACCGCGCGGGCAAAAAACGCATCATCATTGCCACCTTTGCTTCCAACCTGTATCGGGTACAGCAGCTGATCGACCTTGCCGTAAAAGCCGGGCGAAAAGTGGCGGTATCGGGACGCAGCATGGTGAACAACACGCAGATGGCGCTGGAACTGGGATATCTTCATGCGCCGGATAACGTGCTGATCGATATTGAAGATATCAATAAATATCCCCCGGAAAAAATCGTGCTGATCACCACTGGAAGTCAGGGAGAACCGCTGAGCGCGCTTTCCCGCATGGCGGGCGCAAGCCACCGGAACGTGCGCGTCGGGGAAGGCGATTTTATCATTATTTCAGCAAATCCGATTCCGGGCAACGAAAAAATGGTTACCAAGGTAGTGAATGGATTGCTGAAGCTTGGCGCAGAGGTCATCTATGAGTCGATGTACGAAGTGCATGTTTCCGGGCATGCCTGCCAGGAAGAACAAAAGCTGATGCTGACCTTGGCTAAGCCGAAATTCTTCATCCCGGTGCACGGCGAATACAAGCAATTAAAAAAGCATGCCCAGACAGCACGGGCAATAGGAATCCCGGAAAAGAATATTTATATCGGGGAAAACGGCGACTGCATCGTGCTTTCACAGGATGCCCTGACTTTGGGTGATCCCGTTCCGGCCGGCGCGGTTATGGTCGATGGGCTTGGCGTCGGCGATGTGGGCAATGTGGTTCTGCGTGATCGCCGCCACCTTTCCGAAGATGGCCTTGTGATCGTGGTGGCAACGATCGATTCGGCTTCGGGCGAGGTTTTGGCCGGGCCGGAAATCGTATCACGCGGCTTTGTGTATGTAAGAGAAAGTGAACAGCTGCTGGTGGGTGCATGCGAACAGGTGCGCGAAGTGCTGAGCCGCATGGATGATATGGATAAACGGGATTTTGGCGGTGTGAAAACGCGTATCCGAGAGGCGGTTTCTGCATTCCTGTACCGTAAGACAAAGCGCAGCCCGATGATCCTTCCGATCATCATGGAGGTATGATGAAGCGCGTCAAATCGGGAAGGGAGGCATAAGCTGTGAGAAAAAAGCGAATGGGCATTGACATAGCTGTTCTGATTTTAAGTGCTGCGTGCATCGCATTGGGCATAGCACTGGCACTGGCAAGGCCGGCTTATCTGCTGTATGTTGCAGGTGTTGTAATCGCTGCAGCGGCTGCCGTGGTACTGAATATCCGGCATTTTCGGCATATGCTTGCACGGTCGCTGCGGGGAAAGGCGGAATCGGAGGATACCGTGCACAACAGCTTTGCGGGACTGAAAGTACCGGTTGCGATCCTCTGCGATGGGGACATGATTTGGTATAATGAAGCATTCCGCACGGATATCCTTGACGGAAAGGATATGATGCTTCTGCCGATCAGCCGCGCAGTTCCGGGCTTTTCACAGGAGCTTTCGCAGGATAAGGCGGGGCAGAATCTTCTGCTGGGCAATAAAAAAATCACGGCATACGGCAGCAGTATGCAAACGAAAAAAGAGTACTTCGTTGCGTACTTTGTGGATAACACCACGCTGAAAAACAATGCGGAAGAATACCTTGCTACACGGCCATCGGTAATGATGATCACGGTGGATACGTATGACGAGGTTCTCAAACAGATGAAAGAAAGCGAGCGTGCGCACATTGCAGGGCAGATCGATCGGGAGTTGGAGCGTCTGATCGGTTCAACTACCGGTTTTCTGCGGCGAATCAGCGCATCTCGGTACATTGCGGTTGTGGAAGAACGCCACATGCGCAAAATCATTGAAGACCGGTTTGCTGTGCTGGATCGTGCGCGCGAGATCGGGGATGAGCCGGGAACGGTGACGCTTTCCATCGGAGTCGGGCGCGGTGCCAAGACGCTGCGCGAAGCAGAGGCTATGGCCGTGCAGGCACTGGATATGGCGCTTGGGCGCGGCGGCGATCAGGCTGCGGTAAAAAACGCGCAGGAGGGCTTTGCGTTTTACGGCGGGGTATCGCGCAGTGTTGAAAAGCGCAGCAAGGTGCGCAGCCGTATCATCGCTTCTGCGATCCGGGATCTTATGGCGCAGTGCGACCGTGTGCTGATTATGGGACATCGCGCGTCGGATCTGGATGCCTTGGGGGCGGCGGTTGGCATGCTGCGCTTTGCAAGCTTGTGCCATAAGCCTGCGGCGATCGTGGTGAATGAAAAGCAGAGCCTTGCTGCAAATCTGGTCGAAGAATTCCGCCGCGCCGGACGGGGGGAAGACTTTATCGCTCCGGAAGAAGCGGAAAAGTACATGGATAAGAAAACGCTTTTGATCATCGTGGATACGCACCTGAAGGCGATTTTAGAAAGCCCGGCATTGTATGAGGCGGCCAAAACCGTTGTAGTGATCGATCATCACCGCAAATGCGTAGGACATATTGATGACAGTGTCGTTTTTTATCACGAACCGTATGCATCCAGTGCATCCGAGCTTGTCAGCGAGCTGCTGCAATATATTGATATGACCAAGGAAAATCGGCTCACTCCGTTGGAGGCACAGGCGCTTTTGGCAGGAATCATGCTGGATACGCGCAATTTTGCACTTCATACCGGCGTGCGCACCTTCGAGGCGGCGGCATATCTGCGCCGCATGGGCGCACAGACACAGGAGGTAAAGCGGCTGTTCAATACTTCCTTCGAAAGCTACGCGTATAAAGCACAGCTGGTTACCGATGCGGAAATTTATATGGGGTGCGCGGTTGTGTTTTCGGATAATCTTCCGCAGGAAGTCAATGTTGCTGTGCCGCAGGCGGCGAATGACCTGCTTACGATCGATGGGGTGCAGGCCAGCTTTGTAGCGGTGGATAACGGACAGCAGATTTCCATTTCGGCGCGCAGCATGGGAGATGTGAACGTGCAGGTCATAATGGAAAAGCTGGGCGGCGGCGGACACCTTACCATGGCAGGGGCGCAGCTGAGGGATGCATCTTTGGCACAGGCAAAAGATCGTCTCTTGACGGCGATTTCCGAATATCGTGAAAATCAGCTTGCAGAAAAGCAAAAGGCAAAAGAATAAACAGATTCCGTCAGCGGTATATAAGGGGTATCCCTTTGTATACCGCTGCTTTGTTAAAAAGAACTTGCTAAACCTGTGTAAAATTGGTATAGTTATATTATGTATAATATTGCGGTGATACCCCCGCTTTGGTTCGATAAGGAGGATTTCTACATGAAAGTAGTTTTGAAAAAAGACGTGAAAGCAATCGGGAAAAAAGATGAAATGCATGAAGTTTCCGATGGATACGCGCGCAACTATCTGCTGCCCCGCGGCCTTGCAGTAGCCGCAGATGCAGCTGCTTTGAATGAAGTAAAGGCAAAGGCCGCTGCAAGCGAGCATCACGCAGCAGAAGAATTGGCAAAGGCACAGGAGCTGGCAGCAAAGCTCAACGGCCTGAGCATCACGATCAAGGCGAAAGCCGGTAAGGGCGGACGCCTGTTCGGTTCGGTCACATCCAAGGATATCGCGGCAGCACTTTCGGAAAAGCTCGGACAGACGATCGATAAGCGCAAGATCGTTTTGGATGCGGAAATCAAGAATTTCGGGGCATACCCGGTTGAAATCAAGGTTTATCCGAAGGTCGCGGCAAAGCTGACGGTTCAGGTTGAAGAGTAAGGGGAACGACAGGGACGAGTGCGGGGCATTCGTCCCCTCGATTATCTTATAAGGAGGGCACGGCATGGCCGGAAACAATAAAAAACCACCTTCCGGCGGATTGGATCTTTCGCTGGAATCTTTGGGTGTGAATCTGCCATACAGTATGGAAGCAGAGCAGGCTGTGCTCGGTGCTGCAATTCTGGATGCGCAATCCATTCCGAAAATGGTGGAAACGCTGCGCCCGGAAATGTTTTATGCGCGGCAGAACGGGGAAATCTTTTCAGAAATCGTCCGGCTTTTTACTGGGAATTCCCCTGTCGATTTTGTGACACTGCTTGCAGCCGTACAAGACGGTGGTGTTTTTGATACCGAAGACGCGGCAAAGGTGTATCTGACGCAGCTTGCGGAAACGGTTCCTTCGCTTTCCCATACCGAAGTGTATGTGAAAATCATTGCGGAAAAATACCGTGTGCGCCAGCTGATGAATGCGGCAAAGACGATTTTGGAACAGACCGGGGAAGAAACGGATGCGGATCTTCTGCTGGAAAGTGCAGAACAGAAAATTTATGAAATCCGTTCCGGGCGTGATACCTCAGCGCTTACGCCGATCAGCAGCGTAATCATAGATACCTATGCGCATTTGCAGGAAATATCCGGGCCGAATCGGGATAAATATCTGGGCATCCCAACCGGCTTCACTTATCTTGATACGATGCTTACCGGTCTGGGCCGTTCGGATCTGATCATTCTTGCCGCACGCCCCGGCATGGGGAAAACCTCGTTTGCACTGAACATTGCAACCAATGTTGCAAAAAAACAAAATGTTCCGGTGGCAGTGTTCAGCCTGGAAATGACAAAAGATCAGCTGGTGAGCCGAATCCTTTCCAGCGAGGCGGCCATTGACAGTCAGGCATTCCGCACCGGCGGGCTTTCCACAGAGGATTGGCAGGATCTGGCGCGGGCATCGGAAGTGCTTGCCAAAACAAATATCTACATGGACGATACTTCCAATATCACCATACCCGAGATGAAGGCGAAGATCCGCCGCATCAATCAGGATCCGGCCCGGCCGGACATCGGGCTTGTGATCATTGACTACCTGCAGCTGATGAGCACGGGAAAGCGCACAGAAAATCGAGTGCAGGAAATCAGCGAGATCACGCGAAATCTGAAAATCATGGCAAAGGAACTGTACGTTCCGGTCATCGCGCTCAGCCAGCTTTCCCGAAGTGCAGAAAAAAACAGAACCGATCATCGTCCGGTGCTCAGTGACCTTCGTGATTCCGGCTCGATCGAACAGGATGCCGATGTGGTTTTGTTTTTGTACCGCGATGCGTATTATGATAACGGCGAGGAAGCCGACGCCAGTACGGCAGAGTGCATCGTTGCGAAAAACCGCCATGGCGAAGTCGGCAAGGTGGATCTTGGCTGGGACGGTGCGCACACACGATTTACGAATGTGGATTATGTACATGGATGAGTTTGAAGCGCAGACATTGAACTATATGCGTCGTTATGAAATGCTGCAAACAGGGGATACTGTTATTGCGGCACTTTCCGGCGGGGCGGATTCCGTGGCATTGTTTCGCGTGCTGGCAGCTGCGGCGCCAAGGCTGGGCATTTGTCTGCGTGCGGCGCATGTGAATCATGGAATGCGCGGTGCGCAGGCGGATGCGGATGAAGCATTTGTGCGCGATTTGTGCCGAAAGCTTGAGATTGCGCTGGATGTGGAACATTTGGCTGCGCCGCAAAAGGCGAGCGAAGAATGGGCGCGCGAAAAGCGGTATTCGTTTTTTGAACGGATTTCAGCCGAACACAGTGCAAAAATCGTAACAGCGCACACCGCAAACGACAACGCAGAGACTGTTTTGTTTCGACTTGCGCGCGGTACAGCGGTGCGCGGTGCCGCAGGGATCCCGCCGGTGCGCGGTGTGTTCTGCCGCCCGATTTTATGGGCCGAGCGAAAGGATGTGCTTGCCTATTTGGAACGGTGCGGACAAAACTATGTTACAGATCAAACCAATGAAACCGATGCCTATGCGCGCAACCGTATCCGCCACGGCGCCCTGCCTTCGCTTGCGGCGGCACATGAAGGCGCAGTGCGCAATATTGCACATTTTGCAGCGGAAATGGCGGATGTCAATGCGTTTTTGGACAGCCAAGCACAAAGTCTGCTCAAGCAGGCAGAAGCAAAGCCAAAGCTGCCGAGTGCCGCTGCGGTGCAGCGGTATGATGCGCAGATGATAGCACAGGCTCCCTGTGCAGTGCAGAAAGCGGCCTTGCGCATGTTGATTGCGCAGGCGGCAGTGCAGCAGAAAACAAGCCTTGTACCGAATGCACAGAAGCTTCTGTACCAGAAAAACGGGGTGCTGCCGCTTGGAAAAGGCGTTTGCCTTGCGGTGCGTCAGGGGCTTTTGGGCATCGAGCGGGAAGCTGCAAAGTCGGCGGAACCCTGGGAGCATCCGATGAAAAGCGGATATTTTCAGGCTCCGGACGGCCTTTTCTACAAGGTGAGTCTTATAAATTATGAAAAAAACATGAATTATGCGAAAGATGCACGAAAACACTTAAATTTTTATGCGGATTATGCTAAAATGCAAGGGTATCCGATTTTTCGTACCAGAAAGGCAAAAGACCGTTACCGGCCTATGGGACGGGGCATTTCCAAAACATTGAAGGATTTTTTTACAGAACAGAAGGTGCCGCAGCAGATAAGGGACAAGGTTCCGGTTCTGGCAGCGGGACATGAAATTCTGTGGATCGCAGGCTTTGGGTTTGCACAAGGATATGCCCCGGACGATGCAACAAAAATCGCTGTGACGATCCAGCCGCAGCAGACGGAGGAATAAAATGAACGATAACATGAAAGACGATGTACTGCGCGTCCTGCTCAGTGAAGATGAAATCCGTGCCAAAGTGCAGGAAATGGGAAAAAAGCTTTCCGAAGATTATAAAGGAAAAAATCTTCTGCTTGTTACAGTTTTAAAGGGAGCCGTTGTCTTCCTGGCGGATCTGATGCGCCAGATCGACGTTCCGGCAGAAATCGACTTTATGGTTGTTTCCAGCTATGGCTCCGGGATCAAATCCAGCGGTGTGGTCAAGATCGTAAAGGACTTGGATGTTCCGCTTGCGGGCAAGGATATCCTGATCGTGGAGGATATTTTGGATTCCGGAATGACACTGAGCTATATCAAGGAACTGCTGCAAAGCCGCGGCCCTCGTTCGATCCGGATTGTTACGCTGCTGGATAAACCGGCACGGCGCAAGGTCGATTTGCAGGCCGATTATGCCGGATTTGAAGTTCCGGATGAATTTGTTGTGGGCTATGGCCTTGATTTCGATGAAAGATACCGGAATCTGCCTTATATCGGGATTTTGAAACCGGAGGTTTATTCGGATTGATCGCATTTTAAACGAATGCACTGCGGCGGTGTGTAATAAAGTCGGCGCGCCGTAATGCCGACTTCAGGAGTGAAACAGATTTGAACAGAAATCGAAAAAACACAAGTGGTCTGATGATTGTTGCCTTGCTTGGTTTGGTGATTCTTGCCTTTATCCTGTTCAGCACAGGCGGCGACCGGCAGACGATGAAGTATTATGAGGTCATTGATTATTTCGAGCGCGGGGAAGTGGCAAGCTTCGAGCTGAATATGAAAAATGGCGCCATGAAGCTGATGCTGACGGAAAATGCAACCAAAGAATTGCTGGAAAAACGTGAAAAAGAAGGCACGTTTGGCCGTCCGAGCATCACGATGAGCGGAACAAACACATGGGGACAGGCAGGCGGCACGAATCAAAAGCCCGAAGCGGGCAAGCAGGCCATTATTTCGTATACGCTGCCGTATGCGGGCGAGCTGCTGGATAATGACAATATCAAGCGGTATCGTGAAATCTATGCAGAAAAGAATAACGGCGAAGAAATGAAAATGGATCTTCTGCCTGCCACGGAAACCCCGATGTGGCTGACGATGATGCCGATGCTGCTGATATCGGTGCTTCTTATGGGCGGCTTCTACTATATGATGTATAAGCAGTCCGGCGGCGGCGGGGCAATGAATGTCGGCCGCGCAAAGGTGAAAGATCAATCCGAGCAGGGGCGCAGGGCAACGTTTGCCGATGTTGCCGGTGCGGATGAAGAAAAGGAAGAGCTTCAGGAAATCGTGGAGTTCTTGAAAAATCAAACCCGCTTCAATACGCTTGGCGCGCGCATCCCGCATGGTGTGCTGCTGGTCGGCCCTCCGGGTACGGGCAAAACGCTTTTGGCTCGTGCATGTGCGGGGGAAGCAAATGTACCGTTCTATTCGATGTCCGGTTCCGATTTCGTGGAAATGTATGTGGGTGTCGGTGCATCTCGTGTCCGTGATTTGTTTGACAAAGCAAAGAAAAATGCGCCCAGCATTGTGTTTATCGACGAAATTGACGCGGTGGGACGCCAGCGCGGCACAGGATTGGGCGGCGGACATGATGAACGCGAACAGACCTTGAACCAGCTGCTGGTGGAAATGGACGGCTTTGGGGCAAATGAGGGCGTAATTGTGATTGCGGCCACCAACCGTGCAGATATCCTGGATAAGGCACTTTTGCGTCCGGGTCGTTTTGATCGTCAGGTATATGTTGGTTATCCGGATGTGAAAGGCCGCGAAGCAATCCTTAAAGTGCATACACGCAATAAGCCGCTTGCACCGGATGTCGTGCTGAAAACAGTGGCAAAGGCAACGGCTGGCTTTACCGGTGCGGATTTGGAAAATCTGGTCAACGAAGCGGCGCTTATGGCGGCAAGGCTGGGGCGTAAGGCGATCACGCAGGAGGATATCGAGGCAGCCAGCATCAAGGTTATCGCGGGGCCGGAAAAGAAAAGCCGCGTTGTAACCGAAGATGAAAAACGCCTCACCTCCTATCATGAAGCAGGGCATGCAATCACCCATTACTATTGCCCGACATCCGATCCGGTTCATGAAATTTCGATTATTCCGCGCGGCATGGCGGGTGGATACACCATGAGCCTGCCGGCAGAAGACAAGAACTATGTCACCAAAAAGCAAATGGAAGAGGATATCATCACGCTTTTGGGCGGACGTGTGGCAGAAAAACTGGTGCTGGATGATATTTCGACCGGTGCATCAAACGACTTGGAACGCGCGACAAGTACGGCGCGCAGCATGGTTATGCGCTATGGTTTTTCGGAACGTTTGGGCCCGGTTGTGTACGGAACCGATCCGGGTGAAACCTTCCTTGGGCGAGACCTCAGCTCCGGCCGCGGATATTCGGAAACAGTTGCATCGGAAATCGATGCGGAAATCCGCGAAATGCTGGATGAAGCGTTTGAAGGGGCTCGCGTGATCCTCAGCGATCACATCGATCAGCTGCATGTGGTTGCAAAAGCACTTATGGAACGGGAAAAACTGACCGGACAAGAATTCCGAACCCTAATGACGGGCGGAACCCTTTCCGAACGGGAAGAAGAAAAAGAGCAGCACGAAAAAGAAGCGGCTGCACCATCGGCCGAGCAGAGCGAAGTTTCTGTGGAAACGCCGGCGGACGAAAAGGAAGAAAGCGATTCCTGATCGCAATATAATAAACAGGGGAGTTCAAGGCGGGATGCCTTGAACTCCCCTGTTTTGTTCGGATCAAACTATTTGGAATCCTTCTCTTCACAGCGCACCATGCTGGGATAGATTCGGGAAAGCCGCTCGTCCGGGAAACGCTCATCCAATATCTTCTGCCAGGAATGGGTGGCAGGGATGCCCTCATAGCGCTGGCTTTGACGCAATACCGCAGCACCGCTGACAAGGGAATCAGCCAGCATGAAAAGGATCAAGATCCAGCTGATAACGATCCCGTAGTTTTTGGAAACGCGCCGCTCAATGAATCCGTTGATGCGCGGAAAGATTTCCTGAACCCAGCATAACGCAAGCACGCCCCAGAAAATACAGTACAGAAGATTGATGCGTCCGTTCAGGTTGAAGGGGTATCCGGTGTAATCCCAGCTTACGGTACCGGTAACGGTTTCCTGCAGCCAGCTGCAAAAATATTCAAATGCGCCGCCGATGAATGCACCGCCCAAAAAAATCCAGCGGTCGTTTTTGCCGATCAACGGATACAGGCATACCGTCAGCAGCACAGCACCGATGCCGTAAATCAGATTGAACGGCCCCCAGACAAGGCCGGTACGCTGCATGATCTGCCCCGAAGTGAAAAAGCAGAAAACCGTTTCGATCACAACACCCAGAAAACAACAGATGAAAAAAATCCAAAACAGCTTGTAAAAATTAAGCCCATGTGCAAAATGATCGGGCACGCCCGCAAGATCTGCGGCGATCTGATCATTGTGTGCCGCTTCCCGTTTCAATGCGCGCATTTCCAGTTGTTCCAGACGATCTAATTTTGCCTGCAGCCGTTTTCGCTTGCGGGCAAAGCGCTCTGATACAGTCACGATATCAGCCTCCTAGGAGAATATTGATCCTAGTATAACATAATTTGTGCAGGATTGCATTCTTTTTCGACCGCGCGAAAAGAAAAGATATCGCGCGAAGGGTGAAAAACGATGCCGTTTTCGGTGTTGCATTTGACCGGGTTCTCTTGTAGAATATTTTTGGCAGTGTGTTTTTGCCGGCCAAATATCGGCCGGCTTTGATATCCGGGTACAGCGCTCCGCAGCATAAGCGGCGCGCCGCCCGGAAAAGGGCATGCATTGTGTCCGGGTCGGTTACAGGAAGGGAAAATATACTGTTTCGGCATACAGAACAAAAGGAGTACAGACACCATGCAGATTTTAAAACGGAACGGTCATGTTCAGATATACGACCGTACTAAGATAAAAAATGCGCTTTGCAAAGCGTTTCATGCGGTACAGCAGGAAATTTCAGAGGAAAAAATGACATCGCTTTTGGCGGAAGTGGAATCATGCGTTACACAGGGAAGTACGGTAGAGCAGATTCAGGATTATGCAGAGGAAAGCCTGATGCGGCATGGTTATACCAAAGCGGCAAAAGCATACATACTTTATCGGCAGCATCGTGCCGAAATGCGCCAGCTCAGCGGCGAATTGACGGAACTGGTACACGATGCATCCCTGCCAAGCCTGCTTGCCGATGTGCAGAAGGATTTTACAGAGGATTGCTATTCTCTGCGGATGCTGGTGTTAAAGTTCCGCTCTTTTTATAAAGAGGGAATGACATTGCATCAGGCGTATGCAGCACTCGAACGTGCAAGCGTGGAATTAGTCAGCCGGGATGCCCCGCAATGGGAGATGATCGCGGCGCGCTTCCTTTCGCGCGATTTGGAACGGCAGATCGCAGAACAGACCCAGGCACTGGGCTTTTCCGATTGGTATGAAAAGCTGGCATGGCTGACGCAGGAAGGCTATACCGGGCGATTTCTGCTGGAAAGCTACAGCCGCAGCGATGTGGCAGAGCTTGCCGCTTACCTAAAGCCGGAACGAAATAAGCTGTTCAATTACAGTGGTTTGGATCTGATCGCAAAGCGTTATTTGATTCGGGATCATCAGCATCATCTGCTGGAAAGTCCGCAGGAAATGTTTATGGGGATCGCAATGCATTTGGCGATTCCGGAAAAAGACCGTGTATACTGGGCTAAGGAATTTTATGATATTTTAAGTACATTGAAAGTGACTATGGCTACACCGACCATGTCCAATGCGCGTAAGCCGTTTCATCAGATGAGCTCATGCTTTATTGATACCGTGGAGGATTCGCTGACAGGTATTTACCGCAGCATTGATAACTTTGCCCAAGTCAGCAAGCATGGAGGCGGCATGGGGCTGTATTTCGGCAAGGTGCGCGCCAATGGCAGCAGCATCCGCGGCTTTGAGGGTGCGGCCGGCGGCGTGATCCGCTGGGTCAAGCTGGTGAATGATACGGCTACGGCAGTGGATCAGCTGGGCGTGCGGCAGGGAGCCGCGGCCGTGTATCTGGATGCATGGCACAGCGATCTGCCGGAATTTTTACAGCTGCGCACCAATAACGGCGATGACCGGATGAAAGCGCACGATATTTTCCCCGCCGTGTGCTATCCGGATCTTTTTTGGAAGCTTGCCAAAAGCGATTTGGACGCCGATTGGAATATGATGTGCCCGCATGATATCTATACGGTGAAAGGGTATCATCTGGAAGATTTTTATGGGGACGAATGGGAAAAGCGTTACTATGATTGTGTTGCAGATAAACGGATCCGCAAGCGCGTAATGACGGTGAAGGAAATTGTTCGCCTGATTATCAAATCGCTGGTTGAAACCGGTACGCCCTTTGCGTTCAATCGCGATACGGTAAATCGCATGAACCCGAACGGGCATACCGGAATGATCTATTGCAGCAACCTGTGCACAGAAATTGCGCAGAACATGAGCCCCATGCATGTGGAGCAGCCGCAGACAGTGGAAATCGAGGGCGAGACGGTTGTGGTGCAAAAGACGCATCCCGGAGAATTCGTGGTTTGCAATCTGGCTTCGCTGACACTGGGGCGCATGGATGTAAATAGCGAAGAAGAACTGGAGCATACCATTGCCACCGTGGTGCGGGCGTTGGATAATGTGATCGATCTGAACTATTATCCGCTGCCCTATGCGCAGATCACCAACCAGAAGTACCGTGCAATCGGCCTTGGCACCAGTGGATATCATCATATGCTGGTGAAACAGGGGCTTTTGTTTGAAAAGCAGGAACATCTGGATTTTGTGGATGCTTTATATGAAAAAATCAACTATTATGCGCTGAAGGCTTCTATGGAACTGGCGGCTGAAAAATCGGCTTATGCCTATTTTGCGGCAAGCGATTATGAAACCGGCGCTTATTTTGAAAAGCGCGGCTATACTTCACCGCGCTGGAGAGCGCTTGCCGAAAAGATACGGACGACGGGGCTTCGCAATGGGTATCTTATGGCAGTAGCACCCACCAGTTCCACTTCGATCATTGCCGGCACAACGGCTGCGGTGGATCCGGTGATGAAAAAATATTTTATGGAAGAAAAAAAGGGCAGCATGATTACACGCGTTGCGCCGGATCTTAGCCCCAAAACCTTCTGGCTGTACAAAAATGCCCACCATATCGATCAGAACTGGATCGTGGATGCAGCAGGGGTGCGCCAACGGCACATCGATCAGGCTCAATCTGTGAATTTGTATATTACCAGTGAGTTTACATTCCGCCGAGTGTTGGAACTTTACATTCGCGCATGGGAAAAGGGCGTCAAGACGATTTACTATGTGCGGAATCAGTCATTGGAAGTTGAGGAATGTGAATCCTGTTCTTCCTGAACAGGCGAAAAGACAGAACAGGAGAAGCGTATGGAACTGATAAAAAAGGCATTGTTCAATGCACAGGGCGATACCGATGTGCGCAAGCGGCGCATGATCGGCGGAAATACTACAAATCTGAACGATTTCAACAACATGAAGTACACATGGGTCAGCTCATGGTATCGGCAGGCAATGAATAATTTCTGGATCCCGGAGGAAATCAATCTGACGCAGGATATCAAGGATTACCGTCTGCTGAAAGAGGAAGAGCGCACGGCTTACGACAAGATCTTGTCATTTTTGGTTTTTTTGGATTCCTTGCAGACGGCAAATCTTCCCAATATACAGGAATATATCACTGCCAATGAAATCAATCTGTGCCTGACGATTCAGGCATTTCAGGAAGCACTGCATTCGCAGAGCTACAGCTATATGCTGGATTCGATCTGCTCGCCGGCAAAGCGGGATGAGATTTTGTATCAGTGGAAATTTGATGCACACTTGCTCAAGCGAAACGAATTTATAGGCGCGCAGTATAATGCCTTCCTGCAGAATCCGGATCGCGAGCATCTTGTAAAAACCCTGATGGCAAATTATATTTTGGAAGGCATCTATTTTTATTCCGGATTCATGTTTTTTTACAATTTGGGACGCATGGGAAAGATGCTGGGAAGTGCACAGGAAATCCGATACATCAACCGCGATGAAAACACCCACCTGTGGCTGTTTCGCAGTATTCTGCTGGAACTTCAAAAAGAAGAGCCCGAGCTGTTCACCCCGGAACAAGTGGAAGTATACCGCGGCATGATCCGGCGAGGAGTCGAGGAAGAAATCGCCTGGGCACAATATGTTCTGGGCAACCGCATCGAGGGCTTGACGATCGAAATGATATCCGATTACATTCACTATCTGGGAAATCTGCGCGCAGCCGCGCTTAATTTTGAACCGCTGTATGAAGGTTTTCGTGAGATTCCTGAATCGATGCAGTGGGTCAATATGTACAGCAACGCCAATCAGATCAAAACGGATTTCTTTGAGGCAAAATCCACGGCTTATGCGAAATCCGGTGCAATCGTGGATGATCTGTAAGAGGATGAAACAGCGGCAGAAACGAAAAGTACGATAGAAAAACAGGCAAAAGGAAAAACCGAAGTCGGCAGTCTGCACAAGCAGCAGAACCGGCTTCGGTTTTTTTAGAAAAAAGGGCAGCGATATGCTGACCCTGATATGACAAAGAGCGCAGAGGCCGCCCGTTTGGGTGCAGAGAAAACAAAAAATACGGCTGTGCGTTACAAACACAGCCGTATGGTTTTTGCGCGATACAATGGTTGGTGACAACCGCTGACCGCATCAGACTTTTTTGTTTCCTTTGGCAGCCTTCATGCGCAGATCGTGATTCAGGATACGCTTGCGGATACGAATGCTCTTCGGTGTGACCTCCAAAAGCTCGTCCTCATTCAAAAATTCAAGGCTTTCTTCCAAAGAGAACTTGGAAACCGGGGTCAGACGCAGAGCGTCATCGCTGCCGGATGCACGCGTGTTGGAAAGATGCTTTGTTTTGCAGACGTTGACGGAAATATCTTCGCCCGACGGACTATAACCGACGACCATGCCTTCGTAGACTTTTTCACCGGCATTTACGATCAGAGTGCCGCGCTGTTGTGCGTTGAACAGACCATAGATCACAGCGACACCGGTTTCAAAGCTGATCAGGCTGCCGCTGCTGCGGGCAGGCAAATCACCGCGCCATTCATCGTAGCCGTCGAAAATCGTGTTCAGAATCCCTTCTCCGTGCGTATCCGTCAGGAATTCACTGCGGTAGCCAAACAAGCCGCGGGACGGAATGCGGAACTCGATGCGCATGCGCGTCGTGCCAAGAGGAGCCATTTGCAGCAGCTCGCCTTTTCGGCTGCCAAGCTTTTGCATCACGCTGCCCTGATATTCCACCGGAACATCAATGACGACATGTTCCATAGGCTCCATTTTGACACCGTTTTCTTCGTGGATCAAAACCTTAGGCGGGGAAACCTGCAGCTCGTAGCCTTCGCGGCGCATGGTTTCAATCAAAATCGAAAGATGCATTTCGCCGCGGCCCATAACGCGGAAGGAATCCGTTGTGGCGGAATCCTCAACCTGCAAGGCGACATCCTTCAAAAGCTCTTTGTGCAGACGTTCGCGGATCTGACGGCTGGTGACAAATTTGCCTTCCTTGCCGGCAAACGGGCTGTCGTTGACAGCAAAGGTCATTTCGACCGTAGGGTCGTTGATTCGTACAAAGGGCAGGGGAGTAACCAGCTGTGTGTCGCACAGCGTGTTGCCGATATTGATATCGGTCAAACCGCTGAATGCCACGATATCACCGGCACTGGCCGATTCGATCGGTGTGCGGCCGTTTGCTTCAAAGCTGTAAAGCGCCGTGATGCGTCCGCGTTTGGAAAGACTTTTATCGTGCCAGTCACAAACAGCAACATCCTGTCCCAAGCGAATGGAACCGCTTTCTACGCGGCCGATGCCGATACGGCCGACGAAGTCGTTGTAATCGACCGAAGAGCACAGCATGGAGAACGGGGCGTTGGGGTTTCCCTCAGGCGGCTTGACGTAATCCAAAATCGTTTTGAACAGCGGCTCCAGGCTTTCGCCGGGGACATCGGGGCTGTAGCTTGCCGTTCCGGCACGGCCGGAGCAAAATACCATGGGGCTGTCAAGCTGTTCATCGGTTGCACCCAGATCCATAAGCAGCAGCAGGATTTCATCAATGACTTCTTTGATGCGGGCGTCCGGGCGGTCAATTTTGTTTACCGCGATCACAAGAGAAAGGTTTTGCTGCAGTGCTTTCTGCAGAACGAAGCGCGTCTGAGGCATGCAGCCTTCAGCGGCATCGACCAGAAGCAATACACCGTTGACCATTTTCAAAACGCGCTCAACCTCGCCGCCGAAGTCGGCGTGGCCCGGGGTGTCAACGATGTTGATTTTTACGCCATCATAATAAGTGCAGGCATTTTTGGCAAGAATCGTGATGCCGCGCTCGCGCTCGATATCACCAGAGTCCATTACGCGTTCCGCAACCTGTTGGTTTTCGCGGAAAGCGCCGCCCTGTTTCAGCATTTGGTCCACAAGCGTGGTTTTGCCGTGGTCAACGTGGGCGATGATCGCAATATTGCGAATGTTTTTCTGTTCCATAAACGATCGTCCCTCTTTTAATATTTAATAATGAATTTGTCAGACATAATATTTTATAATATGTAGCGAAACTTGTCAAGAAAATCCGGCTTTTCCTTGGAAAATAGGGAAAATCCGGTTTGCTTAAAGGAAATATCCGAAATAGAATGGCTGTGCCGAAGATATGGTTTTTACAAAATGAAAAAAAGACTTGCGTTTTGCGCGGGTATCTGATATACTAATCAAGCAGCAATATTCGTATGGACAGTTAGCTCAGCTGGTAGAGCACCTGCTTGACGTGCAGGGGGTCAGGGGTTCGAGTCCCTTACTGTCCACCA
>JAHHSK010000034.1 GCA_020025255.1 Ruthenibacterium sp.
ACCGAGGGATTTACAAACGAAAAAAATCCCCTGTACACATCAGTGCACAGGGGATTTTAATCCGTCTGAAATTACAGAGCACGGGTAACTTTACCCGAACGCATGCAACGGGTGCAGACGTGGATGTAACGGGGAGAACCGTCGACCATAGCTTTTACCCGCTTTACATTGGGCTTCCAAGCTCTGTTTGCACGTCTGTGCGAGTGGGATATTTGGATACCGAAGCTCACGCCTTTCCCACAGCAATCACATTTAGCCATCTACTGCACCTCCTCAATTCAAGTCACTATAGTATAATATCAAAAGTTTTATGAAAAAGCAAGATGTTTTGAAAAATAAATGCAAGTTATTTTTGTTTTTCGAGAAGAACGACGCGTTTTGAACGGAAAACATGCAAAAATCGCGAAGAAATCGGCCGGAAGCATACGTCGGATTTGCAAAAGGACGCAAGATATCGGAACCAATACGCCGAAGGAAGATCACGATGCATACCATAGGCGGCTTACTTACCGTACTGCGCAAAGGCCAAATGAAAGGATACGGTATCTTCTTGGCAGACTGCTTTTCAGATAAGACGGCCACAGAAAAGAACCGAGATGGGATAAATGCAAGAACAATGGAATAAACGTAAGAACTATGGTCGTGCTTGTGCTTTCAGCCGAAAAATGGTATGATAAATCATCTATAAGAATAGAAAAGAAGGCTGTATATTGGAATAAAGGAGAATCCAAAATATGAACTGGGATATGCTTGCGCTGTATGTGGCGCGTGCGGCTGCGATGCTGACAGCGATTCCGCTGCATGAATCGGCACATGCGTGGATGTCTGACCGTTTGGGTGATTCGACAGCAAAGCGCATGGGGCGTCTTTCGATGAATCCGGCACATCATTTCGATCTGTTTGGTGCGCTGTGTATGATCCTGACGGGGTTCGGCTGGGCCAAGCCTGTGCCGATTGCGGCAACGTCAAACTTTCGCAATCCGCGCCGCGATATGGCCTTATCTGCGGCAGCAGGGCCTGTATCGAACCTTCTTATGGCATGGGTGTGCATGTGCTTTTATAAATTGGTGTTTTATCTTGCCCCGATTACGCTGGCGTGGAACTTTATAGGGGAAGTACTGTTTCAAATGGTGCTTGTGAATATTACACTGGCTGTTTTCAATCTTCTTCCGGTACCGCCGCTGGACGGTTCGCGCATTGCAACCGCTTTTCTTCCGCCGCACCTTTATTTTGGCATCATGAGATATGAACGTTATATTATGTTTGGACTGTTTATCGTATTGATGACAGGGATGCTGGATCGCCCCTTGCGCATCGTCAATGGGACAGTATGGAGACTGCTGGTGCACACGACGGGCTTTATAGAGTGGATCTTGAAAGCAGTTTGGTAAGCGGAAAAAATAGGAGTTTGGAACGCAATGGAACAAATTACATTCAAACTGGAAGAGTTCGAGGGACCGCTGGATTTGCTGCTGCACCTGATTACCCAAAATAAAATGAATATCTATGATATCGAAATCGTGCAGCTGATCGACCAGTATGTTTCGATCGTGAACCGTCTTCCGGCGCATCAAATGGAAAGTGCAAGTGAATTCATCGAGATGGCGGCACGCCTGGTGCAGATGAAATCGTATTTTCTTCTGCCGAAAAGTGAAGAGGCAGAGCGCATCCGCGAAGAACTGACCGGCATGCTGATCGAATACAGCGCATGTAAGCGCGCTGCACAGCAGCTGCAGGAACTTTCTGAACAGGTCGATCATACGGTGCGCCCGCCTATGGAAATGGAATTTGATGAAAAATACCAGCTGCGGCATGATATTTCGCTGCTGGAACAGGCCTATGCCGCAGTGGAAGGACGAAGCAGACGCAGGCAGGAGCCCTTGCAGCAAACCTTTGAACCGCTTACAACAGCACCGTTCGTTTCGGTGACATCGCGCATCATCCATGTTCTGCGCGGGCTGATGACGGGAAGGGTGCAGCGCTTGCGGGAGCTTTTTGTGAAAGGCGGCAGCCGCAGCCAAACGGTGGCAACCTTTCTGGCTGTCTTGGAGCTTGTGCGCGCAGGGCGTATCGTGATCAATGAAGATGAATCGCTGAGCATGAAAAAAAGAACTCGCGGGAACTGATGCAAGGACAGGAGGAAGTATGGAATTCAAGGAAATCAAAGCGGCGACGGAGGCCATGCTGTTTGCACATGGCGAGCCGGTGTCGGCACAGCGTATTGCAGAAGTGCTGGAACTCGATAGTGAAGAAGTAACACGGGTTCTGTATGTTCTGCGCGATGAATACGATGCGGCAGATCGAGGCATCGAACTGCTGCACTTGGAAGAAAAGTGGCAGCTGGCAACGAAATCGGCCTGCGGGAAGTATGTGAAAACCATTTTGGATAAGCGGCGCAATACGCCGCTTTCCCCTGCTGCGCTGGAAGTGCTGGCGATCATTGCATATAATCAGCCGGTTTCTCGTTCCTTTATTGAACAGGTGCGCGGAGTGGATTCCTCCTCTACGGTGCATAAGCTGGTGCAGAAGGGGCTGATTGAAGAAGCCGGGCGTTTGGATCTGCCGGGAAGACCGATTGCCTTTGCAACAACCGATACATTTTTGCGCACCTTCGGGCTTACTTCACTGGCAGGGCTGCCGCCGCTGCACAGTGAAGCTGCGGAAAGCCTGCCGGACAGCCGTCAGGAAGGGGATGCGTAATGCATATTTTGGGAGCGGTACTGCTTTGGCTGCTTTTGGGGCTTCTTCTTTTGGCGGTTCTGGCGCTTATTGTGCCGCTGGGGCTGGAACTTGAATATAAAGAAGGCAGGCTCGCGGTAAGGCTTTGCCTGTTCGGAATTGCCGTTCCGATTTATCCCCGCGCGGAAACAACGGCAAAGCACAGGGCAGGGAAAAAAGAAAAAAAGCAGGAAAAAGAACCGAAGGAACCAACCGATACAAACAGTAAAAAGAAAAAGCTTTCGCTTGAAGAGATCAAAGCGGTTTTCGAGGCAGCGGGCCATTTTATGAAACGGGTTTTCCGTGCGCTGCATATTACGAAAATCATTCTGATCATTCCCGTACAGGACGAGGACGCCGCCAAAACAGCACTGCGCTGTGCCGAGGTGCAGGCGGGCGTCGGCGCAGCAGCGGCGTTTTTCAATAATTTTTTGCATCTGCGCTTTGAATGTGTGCATATTCTTCCGAATTTTACCGGAGATATCAAGGCGGGACCATATTTCTCTTGTAAAGTGAGTGCGTTACCGATTATAATGATAACAGCGGCCGTGTACGCTGTCATTCGGCTGAAGGACAAGCTCCCTGCAAAGCAGGAAAGTGCGGACAAAACGATGAATCAGTTGGAGGGATTGAAATGAGCCAGCATCCGATTGAGGGACTCATGGGAGTGACTCTCGAAAAAATAAAAAGCATGGTGGATTCCAATACGATTATCGGAAACCCCATTCATCTGGAAGACGGGACAACCGTTTTGCCGGTATCAAAGGTTACGTTTGGATTTGCTTCCGGAGGATCGGATTTTCCGACAAAGACAACAAAGGATCTGTTCGGCGGCGGCAGCGGTGCCGGGGTTACGATCCAGCCGGTGGCGTTCCTTATCAGCCATAACGGAAATGTCCGGCTTTTGCAGCTTTCGGATACCACAACAAGCCTGGATCGGGCAATCAGTCTGCTGCCGGAATTGGTCGATCAGGTGACATCTCTGGTGGACAGCCGCAAAAAAGAGCAGCGTCAGCAGGATGAAAAGCTGGCGCAGGCCATGAAAGAAACAATACAAACCAAAACGGAGTAAACGAAATTGCCGGAAAGCCTTGCGGCGATTTCATAAGAAAAAGGAGTAAACATGCGCGACGTACGAATCCAGAAAGTCTTGGCCGAACAGGGGGTCTGTTCGCGCCGTGCGGCAGAACAGCTGATCCGGGAAGGACGTGTGAAACTGAACGGACGCCCGGTTTCCGTAGGGGATAAAATGGATACGGTGAAAGACCGGCTTTCGGTCGATAACCAAGCTATCTATGTGCCCAAAAAACAAGAAAAATATTATTATATGATGCACAAGCCCCGCGGCTATATCACGACCACCAGCGATGAACGGGGCCGAAAGACCGTTATGGATCTTTTGGGTAATGACGTGAAGGCTCGTGTTTATCCGGTGGGACGTCTTGATAAAGACAGCGAAGGGCTTTTGCTGCTGACAAACGACGGGGAATTTGCCAATCTGCTGACGCACCCCAGCCATGGCGTATCGAAGCTTTACCGTGTTACCGTGCGCCCGCACGCGACGGAAGAACAGATCGTGGCACTGACGGATGGTGTGGTGCTGGATGATGGCTCCAAAACGCTGCCTGCGGTGATCCATATCGTGACAGATGAACCGGAGCGCACCGTTATGGAAATGACGATCCGCGAAGGAAAAAACCGCCAGATCCGCCGCATGTGTGAAGCGGTGGGGCTGGATGTGATCCGTCTGCGCCGCTCGGCACTGGGGGCTGTCAAGCTTGGGATGCTTCAGCCGGGGCAGTACCGCGAATTGACAAAGCAGGAACTGGTGGCGCTGCGCACTGCGGCAACACGCGGAAAAACTACGGCCACCATAGCTAAAAACACCGAACGAAATGCCGTTCGCAAAAACACACAGGCAAGCCGGCATCCTCGTGCGCCCAAGGGTGTTGTTGCGGCAAAGAAAAAATATGGCGGATATCCCCGCTGAACGACGGGTTTTCGCGAAAAAGCAGAGCGGAAAAATAAAAAAATCGCATTTCATCTGTTTTTGGACGGGAAAAATGAAAATCAAGCAATTATTTTGCGGAAAATCGTGTAAGAATACTTGTTATTGATTTCACGAAATAGTATAATAAAGTTAATTTCGGAATTTTTTTAAATGCAGGAGGGCTGTTAATGGCTATCGCAACAACCGGCAAGGATGTACTTGCCAATTTCTTCGACGAAGGTGCATACAGTGCGCTGTACGCACAGGGCGCTGTAACTGCTGCTTTCGGCAGCGCAAACGGCACCCCCGTTTATGCTGTGTGCCAAACGGGCGCAGCTGTAGCCGCAAAGGATACCGAGAAAATCGTAAAGGTTCTTGATATGGCGGCAAAAACGGGCAATCCCGTCGTTACATTTTATAATTCGGTGGGCGCAAAAATTGAAGAAGGTCTTGCGGCACTTTCCGGCAGCGCCGCTGTGGCAGCAGCCGTTGCAAAGATTTCCGGCGTTGTGCCGCAGATCGCGGTGGTAACCGGCGTGTGCGGCGCGGGCTCCGCCTTGGCAGCGGCATCGGCCGATATCTGCATTGTCAGCAAAGAAGGCGAACTGTTCCTGACCGCGCCGTTTACATCGGCAGCAGCAGGCGATAAGCTGGAAGGGGCAGGCAGCGCAGAGTTTGCGGCAAAAGCAGGTGTGGCATCGATCGTTGTAGAAAATGCAGAGCAGGCAGCGAAAAAGGCAGCCGAGCTTGTGGGGCTTCTGCCCGCAAACAATCTTTCCTCTCCTGCTGTGTTTGAACCGGCAGAACCGGTGGCAGCATTGAATCTTGCAAAATACTGTGCTGCTGAAGCGGCTGCAAGCATGATCGACGCAGGCAGTGCGATTGAATTGTATGCCGGCTACGGAAAAAGCGTGTACACAGCACTGGCTACCGTTGCGGGCAATGTGGTGGGCGTAGTAGCAACCGAAGGAGCCGAGGCCGGCCTGTGCCGCGTCTGCGTTTCCAAGACAGCACGTTTTGTCCGCCTGTGTGATGCATTCAGCATCCCGGTCGTTACGGTGATCAACACGGATGGATTTGTTAAGAGCGCTTCGGATGATCAGGCAGGCGGGCTGCGCGAGGCAGCACGTCTTGCCGGGACGTATGCCGATGCAACCACGGCAAAGGTAGCAGTTATCACAGGCAAGGCTGTGGGTGTTGCTTATACGGCACTGGCAAACGCCGATTTGACGATCGCAGTGGAGGGCTGCACAGTTGCTCCGCTTGATCCGAAGGCGGCAGTTACCGTTTTGTATAAAGAAGAACTGGATAACGGAACCAATATTGCTGCGGATACAGCGCGTCTTGCTGCAAAATACGCAGCAGAAGAATGCAGTGCAGCAGCTGCAGTGCAGGCAGGGCTTGCGGATGTGGCGGTTGCGCCCGCAGGTGTGCGCGGGGCGCTTGTCAGCGCACTGGATATGCTTTCCACCAAGCGTACACAGCGTCTGCCGAAAAAACACGGCAACATGTCTCTGTAATTGAAAATTTAAACGATCATAAACAGGAGGATACCTCAATGAAAACTTTCAATATCACCGTGAACGGCACCGCTTACAGTGTCACCGTTGAAGAGACCGCAGGCGGCGCAGCAGCCCCCGTGGCGGCAGCACCGGCACCCGCAGCAGCACCTGCACCGGCTGCAGCTCCGGCTCCGGCAGCAGCACCCGCACCCGCAGCAGCCCCGGCCGCAGCGGGCAGCACCGGCGCAGTTGTAGTCAGCGCGCCGATGCCCGGCAATATTCTGGATGTGAAGGTCGCTGTCGGCGATTCGGTCAAGGCGGGCGACGTTTTGTGCATTTTGGAAGCAATGAAGATGGAAAATGAAATCGTTGCTCCGCAGGATGGCACGATTGCTTCTGTAAACTGCCGCAAGGGCGACGTTGTAAACGTTGGCGATATGCTTGTTTCCTTGAACTAAACAGAGAGGTGAACGATTTTGGCAAAAAAACCGATTAAAGTAACCGAAGTCGCACTGCGCGATGCGCATCAGTCTCTGATCGCCACGCGTATGACGATGGACGAAATGCGTCCGATCCTGCCTGCAATGGATGAAGTGGGCTACTATTCAGCGGAATGCTGGGGCGGCGCAACATTTGACGCGTGCATCCGCTTTTTGGATGAAGATCCGTGGGAACGTCTGCGCATCCTGCGCAAGGAAATGCCGCACACAAAGCTGCAGATGCTGTTCCGCGGCCAGAACATGCTGGGCTACCGCCACTATGCAGATGACGCAGTGGAATACTTTGTTCAGAAGTCTGTTGCAAACGGCATCGACATCCTGCGTATTTTCGATGCATTGAACGATCCGCGCAACTTGGAAACTGCAATCAAAGCAGCGATCAAGGAAAAAGCGCACGTTCAGGGCTGTATCAGCTATACGCTCAGCCCGGTTCACAACAACGAGTATTTTGCAAAATATGCAAAAACGCTGGAAGAAATGGGCGCGCACAGTATCTGCATCAAGGATATGGCGGGTCTGTTGACGCCGACGGCAACGCATGAACTGGTCAAGGCACTGAAGGAAAGCATTTCGATCCCCGTGGATATCCACAGCCACTATACCTCCGGCTTGGCATCGATGTCCATTCTGAAGGGCATTGAGGCCGGTGCGGATATCATTGATACGGCAATCAGCCCGCTGTCCTTGGGTACAAGCCATATGCCCACGGAAAGCCTGGTTGCGGCTTTGCAGGGAACCGAGTATGACACGGGTCTTGATTTGAAGAAATTGAACGTGGTGCGTGAGCACTTTGCGAAACTGCGCCAGAAATATCTGGATAACGGTCAGCTCAGCCCGAAGATGCTGGGCGTTGATGCAAATACACTGCTTTATCAGGTTCCGGGCGGCATGCTTTCCAACCTGCTCAAGCAGCTGAAGGATGCAGGCAAGGAAGATCAGCTTGATGCTGTGCTGCAGGAAATCCCCCGTGTCCGCAAGGATGCAGGCTATCCGCCGCTGGTTACACCCACCAGCCAGATCGTCGGCACACAGGCTGTGTTCAATGTGATTTTGGGCGAGCGTTATAAAATGGTCACGAAGGAATTCAAGGGTCTTGTTCACGGCGATTACGGCAAGACTCCGGCTCCGATCAGCCCTGAGTTCACAAAGCAGATCCTTGGCGACGACCAGCCCATTACCTGCCGCCCGGCAGATCTCCTTGAGCCGGAAATCGAAAAGCTCAAGAAAGAAGCAAGCAAGTATGTCATGCAGGAAGAAGACGTTCTTACCTATGCCATGTTCCCGCAGGTTGCTCCGAAATTCTTCGATAAGCGCAATGAAAAGCTTGCCGGTGTGGATGGGGATCATGTTGATTTCCAAAACAAATCGCATCCGGTGTAAGCAAACCGCGTAAAACGATAAGCGTTTTGCACAGGGATAAATAGGAAAACACGGTATTGGATCGCATAGAAGCAGATAAGAAAAGAGATGCATCATGCATCGGAAATTCTTTAAAAGCGCCTATGCAGGAGAATGCAAAAGGGAAAATCCCGAGGAAGGTTCAAAAACGGAACCGGCCTCGGGATTTTTTGTATCCGATTGCGAACCCGTGCTTCGCATACGCTTTACGCAAAAGAACAAAGGTGCAGGAGAAAACGGCGCTGCCTTTTGCTTGCTGTCTCTTTTCAAACGCGGCAACGGAAATGTGCGCAGAGAACGGAACGGAGAAATATGTTTGCAAGGTTGAGAAAAAGGAATGCGGGATTCCAATACCGGAGACAGCGGCATGGATTTTCTGCCATTGTGTGCAGGAAAATGCACGTTGAGACATTCGGTTTTGAAATTCGGAGCATATATTTTGTGCCCTTTGCACAGGAATTCCGTGCCAATAGCATAAAAAGAAAGAAAGAAACACGAAAGGCAGAGAAAACGCGAGAAAACTTGCAAAAAAGCGAGAAAAGAAGTAAAATATATCTTATATATCACCATGGGAAAGAAGGCTTGTTTTTATGGTATTGAGTATGACCGGTTACGGCCGTGCCCAACAGGAACGGGGCGGACGCGATATAACAGTGGAAATCAAAAGCGTAAACTCCCGTTACTTTGAATATTCTTCCCGCATGCCGCGCGCATTTTCATTTTTGGAGGATAAGCTGAAAAAGCTGGCAAATGAAAAGATATCCCGCGGCAAAACGGAGCTTGCACTGACCGTTGTGAATATCGATGCGCCGGAAGCAACGATCCGTGTCAACATGGAGCTGGCGAAGAGCTATTTGGATGCAATCAATGAGATGAGCGAAACTCTCGGCGTGAAAAATGATGTCAGCGCCGGAATGCTGACGCGTTTTCCGGATGTGTTCACGACACAACCGGCTCAGCTGGATGAAGATGCGCTTTGGCAGGATGTCAAGGCGGTAGCGCAGGATGCTGTGGATAATTTTGTTGCGATGCGGGCAGCCGAAGGAGAAAAGCTGAAGGCGGATGTGCTTTCCCGTTTGGATGCAATCGAAAACACAGTGGAAGAAATTGAAAAAACAAGCGAGGAACGCGTTGAAAAATATACTGAGCGTTTGTATGCAAAGCTGAAAACGCTGCTGGCGGATACGGATATCGACGATTCACGCATTCTGACGGAAGCGGCGATTTTCGGGGATAAAACAGCAATCGACGAAGAAACAGTGCGCCTGCGCAGCCATATTCGCCAGTACCGCGATATTTTGGAGCTGCACGAGCCGGTGGGGCGCAAGCTGGATTTTCTGACACAGGAGCTCAATCGGGAAATCAATACCATTGGAAGCAAGGCACAGGATCTTGCCATCACGCGTATGGTAGTGGACACCAAGGCAGAAATTGAAAAAATACGCGAACAGATCCAGAATATCGAATAAGAATGCCGAAATACCGAATGTCCGCCCAAAGAGCGGCGCATACTGCTTAGGAGGAAAATGGATGAAGCTTATCAACATCGGCTTTGGCAATATGGTCAGCGCAAACCGCCTGATCGCCATAGTCAGCCCGGAATCTGCACCGATCAAACGAATTGTGCAGGAAGCACGCGATCGGGGAACCCTGATCGACGCAACCTACGGACGCCGCACGCGCGCTGTAATCATCACGGATTCGGATCATGTGATTCTTTCAGCGGTACAGCCAGAGACTGTAGCAAATCGCCTGAACGATGAAGAGGATGAAACGGAGTTGGAAGATGATGAATAAACAGCGCAACTTACTGGTGGTTTCCGGGCCGTCCGGAGCCGGCAAGGATACGGTTGTCAGTCGAATGAGAGAACGTCATCCCGAAATTGAAATTTCGGTTTCTGCCACCACGCGCGCACCGCGCCCGGGCGAACAGGACGGCGTCAACTATTATTACATGACAAAGGAACAGTTCGAGTCGAAAATCGAACAATGTGAAATGCTCGAACATGTTCAGTATTGTGATAAGTATTACGGCACGCCGAAATCGGAAGTGGACAAGCGTTTGGATGCTGGAATTCCGGTGGTGCTTGTGATCGAAGTGATCGGGGCTGCAAACATCAAGAAAATGTATCCGGAAAGCACGCTTGTATTTATTGCACCGCCCAGCATGCAGGAGCTTCGTTCCCGCTTGTGCCAACGCGGTACCGAGACAGCGGAAAAAATCGAGTGTCGGATGAAGTGTGCACAGGAAGAAATGAAGCATGCGCAGGAGTATGATTTTCGTGTCGTAAACGAGAACGTGGATGAATGTGCTGAGGAAATCTATGCGATTTTGAACCAGCGGCGCGGCGAATGACACAGCCTTAGAAAGAAAGGGGAGAGGTGCGTTTGGCTGAATGGGTGCAGGTGGCGGTCAATAACGCTACTTTCCACTTTGATAAACTGTATACGTACCGTGTCCCGGTGCATTTGCAGCCGCGTGTTTTTATTGGCAGTATGGTGCTGGTGCCGTTCGGGCGGGGAAGTGCGGCGCGAATGGGTGTTGTACTGGGGCTTTCCGAAGGCGGGGCACAGGGCAAACAGGTCAAGTCGATTTACGATGCCGCGCCCGAACAGGCGAAGCTTTCGCCGGAGCTGCTGGAGCTGGTTTACTTTCTGAAAGAACATACATTCTGCACCTATTATGAAGCGGTAAAGGCAATCATCCCGTATGGCGCGCAGTATAAAGCAGTGAACACCGGAGCGGTTCCGCAGCTGCAAAAACAAATCGTTCGGCATACGGAATCGGTTTATGAACGCACGGATGCCCCGTGGCAGGGAAGAAAAACCGAAAAGCAAATGGCTGCATGGCAGGCACTGGAACAAGGTGCGGTGACGCTGCATCGCCTGGAAGAACAGGGGATCAGCAAGGCAGTGCTGGATCGGCTGGTGGATAAAGGCGTGCTGAGCGTATCGCAGCGGGATAAAAGTGCGGCGGTTTACGAAGAATATGTTCCCGCCCAGCAGGACGTGACGCTTTCACCGGCGCAGCAGGCGGCGTACGATCCACTAGCTGCCCTGTTGGATTCGGGAAAGCCTGCCGCAGCACTGCTTCACGGTGTCACCTCCAGCGGCAAGACACTTGTGTTTTTGAAGCTGATCGAAAAGACCGTGGCGCAAGGGCGCAAGGCGTTGGTGCTGGTGCCGGAAATTTCCCTCACACCGCAGATGATCTATCGGATGAAAGCACATTTCGGGGAACGCGTGGCGGTTCAGCATTCGGCTCTTTCCAATACGGAACGCCTGCTTCAGTGGCAGCAGATCCAAAACGGAGGGGCGGATATTGTGGTTGGTACGCGAAGTGCAATTTTTGCGCCGCTTTCGAATATCGGACTGATTATCATTGATGAAGAACAGGAACGAACCTATCAGTCAGACAGTGCGCCGCGTTACGCAGCGCATGACGTAGCGAAGAGACGCGCAGCATCCCACCATGCACTGCTGCTTTTGGCATCGGCAACGCCTTCGACGGAAAGCTATTATGCCGCCTGTCAGGGACGATATGTGCTGGTGGAGCTGTTGGAACGGTACAATCAGATGCCGATGCCGCAAGTGCGCATCGTGGATATGCGCGGGGAACTGGCATCGGGAAACACATCCTCGATAAGCACAGAACTGGCGGATGCTATCCGCCAGAACCTGGCGCGGGGGGAACAGACGATCCTGCTGCTCAACCGGCGCGGCTATAAGACGGTGGGAATGTGTACCGGCTGCGGTGAGGTGCTGCGGTGCGAATCGTGCAGTGTGCCCATGGTATACCATAAAGCAGATGGGCATCTTTTGTGCCATTACTGCGGAAAAACACTTCGCCCCGTACCGGAAAACTGCCCGAAATGCGGCAGCCGGATGAAATACACAGGATTTGGGACGCAGCGCGTGGAGGAAGAACTGGAAGAGCTTTTCCCGCAGGCGCGTGTGCTCCGCATGGATCTGGATACGACATCCCGAAAAAATGCACATGAAAAAATGCTTGCCCGCTTTGCAAAGGGCGAATATGACATCATGCTGGGTACCCAAATGGTTGCAAAAGGGCTGGATTTTGAACGCGTCACGCTGGTAGGCGTGCTGGGGATCGATCAGATGCTGTTTGCGCAGGGATACAGGGCGAGCGAAAATGTTTTTTCGCTTGTAACACAGGTTATCGGGCGCGGCGGGCGGGCGCAGAAGGCCGGAAGAGCGGTGATCCAAACGGTGGATCCGGAAAATCCGGTGCTGAAGCTTGCGGCAAAGCAGGATTATAAGGCGTTTTACCGCGATGAGATCGCGTTCCGCAAAATGAATCTGTACCCGCCGTTCTGCTCGATCTGCCTTGCGGTATTTTCGGGCACAAAAGAAGCCGAGGTGCTGGCGGCTGCGCACGCATTTGCGCAGCAGGTGCAGAATCTGGCACAGAAAAGAACCGGTATCCCGCTGCGGATCCTAGGCCCTGCCCCGATGAACGTGGCAAAGATCAACGATCATTATCGCTACAAGCTGACGATGAAATGCCGCAACGACAGGGCGTTTCGCGCCCTTATGGGGGATGTGCTGGGCGAATATAATGCAAAAGGGCTGCCCGCAAAGGCATCGGTGTACCTTGATTTTCATTCAGATTCCGATAATTAACCGATACATGTTATGATTTGTAAAAAAATATGGAGGAATAAATTATGGCGTTACGCACGATTGTTCAGGATGGAGATCCGATTTTGAAGAAAAAATGCCGTCCGGTCACCCGCTTTGATGAGCGATTGGCTGAACTGCTTGACGATATGAAGGAAACGCTTACCGAAGCACAGGGCTATGGACTGGCAGGCCCGCAGGTCGGCATGATGCGCCGCCTGTTCATCAGTCTGGATGAACGGGATCTGCCGGAAGGAGCATCCTTTGAAGAAGGAGCCGAACCGAAATACATCGAGTTCATCAATCCCGAAATCATCGCAACGGAAGGGGAAGTGACGGGCTATGAGGGATGCCTTTCCTTCCCGGGACGCACTGCGTCCATTACCCGCCCGGAAAAGGTGACGGTGCGTGCGTTTGACCGAAACGGAAATCCGTTCACACTGACAGGTGAAGGCATGCTTGCGCGCTGCATCTGCCATGAAAGCAATCATTTGGATGGCATCACGATCATGGATCTTGCGGAATCCTTTTACGAGGATGAGGAGTACGACGAGGAGGAATAAACGTTGAAAATCCTGTTTATGGGGACGCCGGACATCGCAGCAGCCTCGCTGAAAGCGATTCTGGATGCCGGACATGAGGTGTGCGGCGTGTATACGCGGGAAGATAAACCGGTGGGACGAAAACAGGTTTTGACGGCGCCCGTGGTCAAACAGCTTGCACAGGAATACGGGATCCCGGTATTTCAGCCCAAAACGCTGCGGGAAGCGGCTGTGGTGGACGAAATCCGCACCCTTGCACCGGAATTGATCGTTGTGGTGGCATATGGACGGCTGCTGCCGCCGGAGGTTTTGTGTCTGCCGAAGTATGGATGCATCAATCTGCATGTTTCCCTTTTGCCGAAATACCGCGGCGCGGCTCCGGTACAGTGGTCGGTCATCCAGGGGGAAAAACAGACCGGGGTATCCATCATGTATCTGGACGAAGGCTTGGACACCGGGGATATTCTGCGTGTTTCTCCGGTGGAAATCGGGGAAAACGAAACCTCCGGAGAACTGTTTGAACGCATTACCCAGGAGGGTGCGCGCACGCTGCTGTGTGCGATTGCAGATATTGCGGCAGGCACAGCACAGGCAACACCGCAGGATGATGCGAAAGCAACACTCGCGCCCCCGCTGACCAAAGAAATGGCGCAGTTTACCTTCTGCGCACCGGCCAAGAAGCTGCATGATCTGATTCGCGGGCTGAATCCGTGGCCGGTGGCGTGGTTTGAATATGAAGGCAAAAAGGTGAAGGTGCGCCGCACGCTGTGCGATCCCGATGCATCGGGAAAAGCGGGCGAAATCCTGAGCATTAAGCCGCTTGTGGTCGCATGTGAAACCGGCGCACTGACGCTTGTGGAAGTGGTGCCGGAGGGCAGCCGTCCTATGGAAGGAAGCGCGTGGGCGGCAGGACGCCGTTTTGCAAAAGGCGACACGCTGCAATAAAATCCGCGCATTTGTCGTATATATAATGGGCGCATTATCGGCGCCGGAGGAAAATCTATGAACGATCCCCGTCGCGCGGCGGCTGCTGCGCTGATGAAACAAGAACAGAATGGATACGCCAATCTGGTGCTTCAACATGTGTTGGAGGAATTCCAAGGCTCTGCACGCGATCGCGCCTTTTTGAGCGCGGTGTTTTACGGCACAGTAGAACGCATGATCACACTGGATTATATTTTGCAGAAGTTTCTGCAAAAGCCCTTGATCAAATTGGATGCTGCGGTTCGTGCAGTGCTGCGAAGCGGATTGTATCAGGCGCGCTTTATGGATCATGTGCCGGTGCGTGCGGCAATCTATGAATCGGTGACGCTGATCCGCCAAATGGGAAAAAGCAGTGCGGCCGGGCTTGTCAATGCGGTGCTGCGGCGTGCTGCCGAATATGATCTTTCGGCACAAGTGTTTGAAGATGAGGTGCAGCGCCTTTCTGTGCAGTACAGCGTAACACGGGAAATCGCGCAGCTGCTTTTGGAAAAATGCCCGCAGGAATGTGAGGAGATCTTAAAAGCAAGCTTTGTGCAGCCGCGGCTGTGTCTGCGGGTCAATCCGCTGCAAACGGATGAGGCGCAGCTGACTGCAGAGTTCGAAAAGCAGAAGGTTCCGGTGGAAAAAGGACATATAAAGGGCAGCCTGTATGTTGATTTCAAAGGAGACATCACCGCGCTGAAGCTGTTTCGGCGCGGGGCGTTTCATGTGCAGGGCGAAGCCTCGCAAATGGCCTGCGCGGCGCTTTGTGTCAAACCGGGGGAAAAAGTGCTGGATCTATGCGCTGCACCCGGAGGGAAAAGTGCAACGCTGTGTGAAGATATGAAGGATCGCGGAACGCTGATTTCCTGCGATGCAGCAAAAAACCGGCTTTCGCTGATCCGAGCGGCGTTTGAGCGCATCGGTGTCAGCTGCGCGCAGGTGCTTGAAAACGATGCTTCGGTATACCGCGATGATTTTTCGAATGCGGATGCCGTTCTGTGCGATGTGCCCTGCTCCGGCTTAGGGGTGCTTGCCAAAAAACCGGATATACGCAATAAAACACTGGAGGGACTGCAGGAGCTTGTGCTGCTGCAGCAATCCATTTTGGAAACGGCCTCGCGCTATGTGCGCCCCGGAGGACGGCTGGTTTATTCCACCTGTACCCTCAATCCGGATGAAAATGCCGGGGTTGTAACCGCGTTCCTTGCGCGGCATCCGGAATTTACGGTGCTGCCGATTCCGAATCCGATACCGGGAACCGATATGACGGATCATTTTGCAACGCTGTACCCGCATAAAACCGGTACGGACGGCTTTTTTGTTGCCCTGATGCAAAAGAAGAAATAAAGGGCGGCCAGCCGGACGATGCACGGCAGACCGATTTTCTGAAAGAGAGTGATGAAATGGAAAGAAAAGGGATTTCCTCCTGCACAGAACAGCAGCTTGCGCAGATCGTAAAAGAGATGGGGCAGCCTGCCTTCCGTGCAAAGCAGATCTTTAAATGGCTGCATGAAAAGCAGGTGCGCTCGTTTCAGGAAATGACGGATCAGCCGAAAGCATTTTTGGCAAAACTAGAAGAACGCTTTACGATTGAATCGCTTGAAATTGCGCGTCGCCAGCAGTCGAAAGATGGAACCGTCAAATATTTGTTCCGTCTTGCAGACGGAAACTGTATCGAAACGGTATTGATGCGCTACAGCTACGGCAATACTGTATGCGTATCCACGCAGGTGGGCTGCCGCATGGGGTGTCGTTTTTGCGCATCGACGCAGGGCGGGCGAATCCGAAATCTGACGGCAGGCGAAATCGTGAACGAAATCTATGCAGTATCACAGGATATCCAGGAGCGCATTTCCCATATTGTGCTTATGGGAATTGGCGAGCCGCTGGATAACTTTGATCATGTTATGGATTTTCTTTCCATTGTATCTTCTGCGAATGGCGTTAATATCGGTATGCGGAATATCAGTCTTTCGACCTGCGGGCTTGTGCCCAAAATCTATGAACTGGCTGAAAAACGACTCGGCTTAACGCTTTCGGTTTCTCTGCATGCACCCTTGAATCCGATGCGCAGTTCGATGATGCCGATCAACGATGCGTATCCGATCGAACAGCTGATCAAAGCCTGCCGGGATTATCAGAAGACAACAGGGCGGCGTGTCAGCTTTGAATACTCTATGGTCAATGGCGTAAATGACAGCCCGGAAACCGCAAAAACGCTTGCGGGGCTGATCAAGGGAATGGGGGCGCATGTCAACTTGATTCCCATAAACCCGGTGGACGGCTCTCCGTATTCTGCAACGGATGCTGCGAATGTGCGGCGTTTTCAGCAGATGCTGAAAGAACTTGGTGTAAATGCAACCGTTCGAAGACGTCTGGGAACAGACATCAGTGCGGCATGCGGCCAGCTGCGGCGCGAAGAAGCAAAGGAGGGAACGGCTGAATGAAGCTTGTCGCGAAAACCGACATCGGCAATCAGCGTATGGAAAATCAGGACAGCTACCGCGCAGGGCGGCGCCCGGATGATTTGATTTGGGGTGTTGTGTGCGATGGCATGGGGGGCGCACGCGGCGGCCGCATGGCCAGCACCATGGCAGTGGATGCATGGGAAAAAGCAGTCATGGCGGTAGTGGATGACGTAAGGAACGCCCCCGAAGGACTGGATCTTTTGCAGATTGCAGTGGATGAAGCGAATCGTGTTGTATACGAAAAGGCAAAGGCGGTGCCGAAGCTGCATGGAATGGGCACTACGGCGGTTGGGGTGATTGTGCACCACGGCGTTGCCCAATATGTACATGTGGGGGATTCGCGTGCTTATTTATATCGGGAAGGAACGATCACGCAGCTGACAAAAGATCATTCCATGGTACAGGAGCTTGTGGAAGAAGGCTTTTTGACGCAGGAAGAGGCGGAAAATCACCCGAGAAAAAATCTGATTACACGGGCACTTGGTGTGGTGCAGGATGTGGATGCGGATTTTGGGCAGACCGAAGTAAAACCGCAGGACATTTTACTTTTATGCAGCGATGGATTGAGTAATTTTGTTACAGCACAGGAAATCGGACAGACACTGGAACAAGTACCTTTTTTTGACACAGCGCAGGTGCTGGTGGAAAAAGCCCTTGAAGCAGGCGGAGCAGACAACATTACCGTTTTACTGATGATGATAGAGGCAGCGGAGGAGAAAAATGGATAAAATGATAGGAAAAAAACTGGACGAGCGCTACCGCTTGGAAGAATTGATCGGCACCGGCGGCATGGCAATCGTCTATAAGGCGACAGATATTACCGAAAATCGTCTGGTTGCCGTAAAGATCCTGCGCGAGGAATGCCGCAATAACGAAGAATTGGTTCGGCGTTTTAAAAATGAATCCAAAGCGATCTCGGTGCTGGATCATCCGAACATCGTCAAGGTATATGATGTCAGCGTAAATGGACAGCAGCCTTATATCGTTATGGAATATATCGACGGAATTACGCTCAAAGAATATATGGAATATCGAGCGCAGCCGCTTACCTATAAAGAAACGCTGCATTTTGTGACACAGGTTCTTCAGGCTTTGCAGCATGCGCATGAAAAAGGGATCGTGCACCGGGATATCAAGCCGCAGAACATCATGCTGCAGGCCGACAGCTCGATCAAGATGATGGATTTTGGCATTGCGCGTTTTTCCCGAAGCGAAAACCAGACCATGACCGATAAGGCAATCGGTTCGGTACATTACATCAGCCCGGAACAGGCAAAGGGCGATGTTACCGATGCAAAATCGGATATTTATTCACTGGGCGTCATGATGTACGAGATGCTTTCCGGTCAGCTGCCGTTTGAATCGGATAGTCCGGTGTCGGTGGCGATCAAGCAGATTGCGGATATTCCCACGCCTTTGCGGGAACTGAATCCGGCTGTGCCGGAAGCGCTGGCGGCAATCACCGCACGGGCTATGGCGAAAGAGCCGCACGATCGATATGCAAGCGCACAGGCAATGCTGCAGGATATCGATGCATTCAAGCGCAATCCAAGCGTCAAATTTGAGTATCAGTATCTGACGGATGCTGAGCCGACAAGATATGTGGACAAGGTGGTGAACAAAACGGCTACGGGTAAGCAAACGGGAGCAAAACGATCGGCAGTGAGGAAAAACGGCAGCGCACCCAAAAAAAAGAAGCTGGTGCTGCCGGTATTGGCCGGTATGGCAGCAGCCTTCCTGATTGGCGCATCGATTTTGGTATTCCTGATTTTCAAGTATGAAGGAAATGGGATTTTCAGTCAGCATCCGGATGTGGAACTGCCGAATTTTGTCGGATTGACAATGAAGGAAGTGAAATCGAAATATCCGGATTTGAAGTTCAGTTTCAACACCGAAGAAGCATATAATACAGAGTATGCAGCGGGTGTAATATGCGATCAGTATCCGCGTGCCCAGACATCGGCTGATCCGAAAATGGTAAAAGACAATGCGCGGATCACGCTGACCATAAGCCGGGGCATTGAAGTCGTCCCCATGCCGAAGCTGGAAGGAATGACGCGTTCGGAGGCGCAGGACACCTGCAAAAAGCTGGGGCTGATTCCAACCTTTAAGTTTGTGACCGTAGCGAAGGGGCAGCCGAGCGGAATCGTAAGCAGCACAGAGCCGGCCGCCGGCGAACAGGTGGAAGCCAACACCGATAAAAGCAGTGTCGTGGTGTATATCAGTCAGGAAGAAGTGGACAAAACAGTCAAGGTTCCGAATGTTACCGGAATGCTTTCCGTTCTGGATGCCCAGAAAGCGCTGAGCGAAAAACGCCTGTATGTACAGGTTGCAAGGGAAGAATTCAGTGATACGGTTCCTTCGGGAGCAATCATTTCGCAGGATCCGGCGGGCGATACCTTTGCGCAGTGGAACGATATCATCAATGTCGTTGTTTCCAAGGGTGTAGAAAAGCGTACACGGTATTTCAAGATCGCGGTAGACAAAACAAATGAAGGCGGCACCTATACGCTGATTTCCGAAAGCGGGCCGCAGGCATGGTCCCCCACTGCGGGCGAAGCTTCGGAATACGTCTGGACGGTTACCTCGGTTGGCACCGCCACGGTTACACTGCAAAAGCCGGATGGGGAAATCCAGGAGATCAATGTGGACTTTGGGCCGCAAGGACAGGAAACCTTTGATTTTGGTGTGTTCGGCGGCAATTACAAAGAGCCGGAATCCGATTCTCAATCCGATGCCGATGCGGAATAAGCGTCCCTTCATCTGAGCATACAAACGCAGTAATAACATGCAGCGGCAGGCATTCTGCCGCTGCATCTGCACACAAGCGGTGTGCGAAAGGAGTAAACGGTGGCATCCGGACGAAACAAGAAAAAAAGAAAAAACCGCGCGGCAAGCCTCCAGCAGCGGCAGAATCAAGCCGCAAAGCACAAGCCGGCTGAAAAAGCGGCATCGGTGCAGACAGAGCAAGCGCAGGATGCGCCCCAACAGAACGAACCGCAGCTTGAAAAAGCAGGGGCGCAGCATTCCGACATTCAGGAAAAAACCGAGCAGGCGAACGCAGCGAATGAAAATCCGCAACCCGAAAGCGATGCGCAAACGGCAGATGAGCGAACAGAAACACAAGCGGCGCAGCATCAGCCGAATGAAACAGAGCACACTGCCTTGGAGTCGGAAAAACCGATCGGGCAGGCGGATAACGAACAGCCGGCGT
This sequence comes from Ruthenibacterium sp., assembly GCA_020025255.1. Classification (GTDB taxonomy): domain Bacteria; phylum Bacillota; class Clostridia; order Oscillospirales; family Ruminococcaceae; genus Ruthenibacterium. The sequence continues at coordinate 19,940 of JAHHSK010000034.1, forward strand.
GCGATGCAGCTGCCGCGGATGAAAAAAGCAGCACACAAACGTGCGAAGAACAGGAAGAAAAAGCATCGGCGGAAGGGGAGATGCCCCGGCCGCAGACGCAATCGAACGAGCCGTTTTCGTTTGTTCTTCCGGAAATCCCCAAAGGAATGGGTGTCAAAAAGAAAAAGCGCAAAAAAAGGCATTATGCGCTGACGTACATTGCGCTGCTGACGCTGGTTGTTGTGATCGGCTCTGCGGTATGGATTTACAAGCTGTTCAGCATCCCGCAGCTGGATTTGTTCAACGAGCGGCAGGATGTGCCGCTGCCAAACCTGGTCGGCCTGCGTTGGAAGGATGTAAAAAGCGATATCGCATATCGTGATTTTACGCTGGAAAAGCAGGAGGTGTTCCATGAAAGTGCACCCTATGGCGAAGTAGTGGATCAGAATCCCAGAGCTCCGCGTAAGGTGAAAGATGGTTCGAGGATCCTGGTCAAGGTGAGTAAAGGGGTAGAAACCGTTACGATGCCCGATATTACCGGCTGGCACAAAGATACAGCAAAGGAAAAACTGCGCGCATTGGGGCTTACCCTTATGATTTTGCCGACTGAGGATGCCTCGGCTCCGCCGGATTGCGTGATTCGAACGGATCCTGCGCCTGGAACGATTGTAAAACGCAATACCACAGTTAAAATGTATATTTATCGGGAAAAATCGGAAATCGCCTATGTGACAGTGCCCGTGTGTGTGGGAGCAGCATCGGAACGGGATGCGGGAATGCGCCTGACGCGCAACGGGCTGCTGATGAAAACACAGTACGCGGAAGCGCAGGAGCCACCGGGTACTATTATCGATCAGAATCCCAGAGCCGGTTCCATGCTGGTTCGCGGAAGTGTTGTTTCTGTCACGATTTCCAAAGGGCCGCCGCCTCC
>JAHHSK010000035.1 GCA_020025255.1 Ruthenibacterium sp.
GGATAAGGGCATAAGACAGCGGCAAAGGAATGCAAAAAAGGAGTGCACGGCACTCCTTTTTTATTGGCGTCATCGATTGGTGCACAGCAGACGGCTTGCGTCTGCTGTCAGGGGGCAGGCGCAGCGCACAGACGCACGGCAAGCACGGTGATGTCATCGCTTTTTTGGGGGCAGGCACTCCGCGCGGTTTCGGCACAGCTGCGGCAGAAGGCTTCCAAGGATTCATTCTGCGCACGCAGTATGGCATCGCACAGCACCTCGCGTCCGGTGCACAGCACGCCATCACTCACAAGGATCAGCGTGTCCCCGCAGACAAGCGGCAGGGTTTCGCGGTGATCGGTCACGGTGCCCAGAATGCCGATTGGCAGGGTATCGGCATCATAGGCCAGGATGCGGCCGTCGCGCAGCAGGAAGGAGGCGGCACCGCCTGCCTTGTAAAGCTCGGCACTGCCGGTATAGAGATTGATGCACAGAGCATCCAGAGCCACTGCGTTTTCGTCATCGCTTTTCAAAGTCAGTGCGATATTCACAAGCTTTGCGGCATTCTGCGCGCAGAAGCCCGCGTGCAGCAGTTCACGCATCAGGCGGGCGCACAGCGTCCCTCCGACGGCAGCCGCTTTCCCGGTGCCCATGCCATCACATAAAACGGCATGGAATTTACCCAGCGGATCGTGAAAGCATTCGGTGACATCGGCGCAAACCGCACCATCCGCAGGCAGGGAACAGACGGCATATTCGGCACGCAAGGGGGGCTGTTCGATAAAGCGGAGCTGTACGGCGACGCCCGAATGAGTGCACTGGGCTGAAAAAAAGCTGCGGCGGAAGATGTGTGAAACTTCGGCTTTCAGCCGAGCCAGCTCCGCTTGGGAAAGCGGGGCATCCGGAAGGCAGACCCCCACCGAAAGAGCACCCGCAGCATCGACAGCGGCATTGCTTTCCAGCACATCAAGCCCCAGTGCGGCAAAGCGCTGTTCCAGCTTCTGCGCTTTGCGCCGATCGGGCAGATCGGTGCAGTATACCTGTCGGGAAAGTTCGGCCAGCAGCAGGGAAAAGGCCTGGTACTGTTCGCACAAGGCGGCGCGTGTGCGGCGGCTTTGCGCGTGGATCACGCGCCGTGCCGTGCGTTCGGCAAAAACGGAATTGATCGCATTGGTCAGCCGGATCGGCATTTGGCAGCGCCGCCGCAGGAGCGTCGGCAGTTCTGTGGCGGGCAGTCCATCGGGGTATACGGCCTGAGCGGAAAGCTTGGCAAATGCTTCGTAGGTTTCATCGGCACAGTCCACCCAGCAGTACATGCGCTTGCCGCAGTTTTTGCAGCAGCGTTCGGCCACGGCATCTGCCAGCTCGGATGCATTTTCGCTTGGCAGCGGCAGATGATCGCAGACGGTGCGCATCGTGTTTCCTACAAAACAAAAGGCTTCGGATACGGTTTCCAGCTGCGCCGAAAGTGCCGTTTGCTGTGCGCGCACTGCGGTGCCGGACGGCGCGCCGGAAGAGCATACGGAGGCAGTTCGGATGCCCGGCATAAAGGAAAGGAGCAGGCACGATAAAACCAGCTCGGTGCACAGGATGACAGCGGCATCGGGATCGGGAGCACAGGCAACACCGGATAAGCCCCCGATGAAAAAAGCAAGCGCAAAAGCAAAAGGGCTTGCCCGCCGAAAAATGAGCGCGGCGACAGCTGCGCACGCAAGAGAAAAGCCGGCATGCAGATGAAACGGATCCACAGCGCACAGTGCGGCGCAAGTGCACACGGCGGCGATGACGGCATCCGAAGGGACACAGCCGCATCGGGCGGCAAGAAGGATGCACACGGCGGCAAGGATGCGTGCCGGGGAAAGGGAAAATACCGTGTAAGGGGCAAGGGCGGCTACCGCGCAGCAGAACGCTGCACACAGCGAAATGCGGTCTTCCCGATTGGCAGCAGAAAGGGGAAAGGGCAGGGCAAAAAACCCCGAAAGCAAAAAGTAGGTTCCGAAAATCAGCAGGCTTTCCGCTCCGGCAGTAAAAAAGCCGGAAGAAAAGCTTGTTTCCGACATCATAAAAACGGTGCGAACCACGCCAAACACAATGCACGCAGCGGCTTGTACCAGAAACGGACGGCTGGTTCGGTGCGCAAGTGCAAGAAAAAGCCGCAGTATGGTGCTGCAAAGGATGCAGCACAGATAAGCGGCGGCATCGTGCAGGCCGAAAAACAGGCTGGCTGCACCCGCGCCCAATGCGGCCATGGGGAAAAAGCGGTTCGGAACCGCCAGCAAAAGCCCCATTCCCAGCGGATGCAGGCTGCCGAAGATCGGCGCGAACGAAGCGATAAACGCAGCACCCGCAGCCAAAATGTGCAGCATGCCGCTGTGCAGCATCGGATTCCTCCGGTGCCGCGGCAAGGTATCGGCTGGTTCTTTTTCACGAAGTACGACGGACATCAGGTTCACCATTCTTTCCTTGTATGCCCGAAGCGTCAGGCGCAGGGGCTGACCCTATTATAAAAGTCCCCGGCACGAAGATTTTGTCTCTTCGTGCCGGGGACTTACTTTTCTATGGATCAATACAGGGAAAAACGGAAAACCGGCTTACAGGCGGGAAATGCCGTCCTTGATGCGGGCAACCGTGCGTTCTTTGCCCAGGATCGCAGCAAGTTCGATGCCGCCGCCCGGAGTGAACTGCTTGCCGGAAACGGCAACGCGCAGCGGCCAGAGCATAAAGCCGTTCTTGACGCCCTTTTCCTGAATCAGTGCAAACACAGCCGCGTGGATCGCATCCTTGGTGAAGTTGTCAGCGGGAATCGCTTCGATCACCGGCAGAACGGCCTCCAATGCTTCCTTGGCGGTTTGTTCGTTTGTTTTCATCTTTTTATTGGTGTACAGGGCGATATCGTAATCCGGCAGCTCATCAATGAAATCGATCTGCTCCGGGATATCACTCAGCACTTCGCAGCGCTGATGCAGCACCTGCGCCAGCAGATGCTTGTCGCATTCCGATTTCACAACGCTGTCGATATACGGTTCGGCCATGGAGTAGAAGGTTTCTTCGCTCATGGCGCGGATGTATTCGGCGTTGATGTAGCGCAGCTTTGCGGGATCGAAGATCGCAGGGGCTTTGCCGATGCCGGATTCATCAAAGGCTTCGATCATTTCATCCAGCGAGAAAATTTCTTTTTCCCCCTTCGGGCTCCAGCCAAGCAGAAGAATATAGTTGAGCACTGCCTGTGTCAGGTAGCCTTTTGCAATCAGATCCTGATAGCTTGCATCGCCGTTGCGCTTGGAAAGCTTGTTCTGCGCATCCTTCATGACGGGGGGGCAGTGGATATACGTCGGGATATCCCAGCCGAAATCCTGATAGAGCAGGTTGTATTTGGGGGTGCTGGAAAGATATTCGGAACCGCGGATGACATGCGTGATGCCCATGAGATGATCATCGACTACGTTTGCAAAGTTATAGGTGGGCATGCCGTCGGTTTTGATCAGGATCTGGTCATCCAGAGTATCATTATCCACTTCGATATGGCCGTACACAACATCGTCAAAGCTTGTCTTGCCGGTTTTGGGCATCTTCTGGCGGATGACATAAGGGACACCGGCATCGAGCTTTGCTTTGATTTCCTCCGGGGAAAGGTTGCGGCAGTGTCCATCGTAATGCGGTGCCTGCCCGCTTGCTTTCTGAACAAGGCGCATTTCCTCCAGACGATCCTTGTCGCAAAAGCAGTAATAGGCTTTGCCTTCTTTTACAAGCTGTTCAGCATAATCTTTGAACATGTGCATGCGTTCGCTCTGCACATACGGGCCGACCGGACCGCCGATATCCGGGCCTTCGTCCCACAGAAGGCCGGTTTCACGCAGGGTTTGGTAGATGATATCGACTGCGCCTTCCACATAACGTTCCTGGTCGGTATCTTCAATGCGCAGGATAAAAGTGCCGCCGTTGTGCTTTGCCTGCAGATAGGCATATAATGCGGTGCGCAGGTTGCCCACATGCATATAGCCTGTGGGGCTGGGGGCGAATCGGGTACGAACAGTCTTCGATGCCATAGTTCTGGTGCTCCTCAAGTAGTTGTATTGGTGGTGCGGCAAAGGAAAAACGCTTTGCAGACGCACTGTTATTCCTTATCTAGTTTAGCCATTCGAGCTGCGTTTGTCAATTGCTTTCGGCAGGGGATTGTGCTACAATTATATTTAACTTTTACAAAGCGGGGGAACCGAAATGGAAAATCAGAAAAAACGCATTTTGAGCGGCATTCAGCCGACGGGCACGTTCACATTGGGCAATTATGTGGGTGCTGTGCGAAACTGGGATGCTTTGCAGAACGATTATGATTGTATATATATGATTGCAGACATGCACGCGATTACGGTGCGCCAGACGCCGGCACAGCTGCGCAGCAAAACAAGGCAGGCCGCCGCGCTTTTGCTGGCATGCGGGATCGACCCGGAAAAGAGCGTGCTGTTTGTGCAAAGCCATGTGCGCGCGCATGCGGAGCTTTCCTGGGTGCTTTCCTGCAGCACCCCGTTTGGGGAACTGACGCGGATGCATCAGTTCAAGGAAAAAAGTGCAAAGCATCCAGAGGATATCAATGCGGGGCTGTTTACCTATCCCGTGCTTATGGCGGCAGACATCCTGCTGTACCATGCCGATCTTGTCCCCGTGGGCATGGATCAGAAGCAGCATCTGGAATTGACACGCAATATTGCCCAGCGCTTCAACACCCTTTATGGGGATACCTTTACGGTGCCTGAGCCATACATTGCAAAAACGGGTGCAAAAATCATGAGCCTGCAGGAGCCGGAAAAAAAGATGAGCAAAAGCGACACCAACGGGAACGGCTTTGTGCTGATGCTGGATGACGCCGATACCATTGTGCGCAAATTCAAGCGCGCGGTGACGGATTCCGACGGCTGTGTGCGCGCGGCGCAGGATAAGCCGGGCGTAACGAATCTGATGAGTATTTACAGCGCGTTTACCGGGGCGGATTTTGCGGCGATCGAACGCGAATTTGAAGGCCGCGGCTATGGGGAATTCAAGCTTGCCGTGGCCGAGGTGGTAAAGGATCGCTTCCTCCCGATCCAAAAAGAGTATCAGCGTCTGCTGGAGGATAAGGCATATATCGACGGCGTCATAACACAAGGGGCACAGCGTGCCGGCGCGCTTGCAAACCGCACCGTATCCAAGGTTTACCGCAAAGTCGGCTTTTTACAGCCGTAATGGAGCCATTTCGACGGTTTAAGACCGATGCGGCATCTTCCAGATAATTCTTTTTATACCACATATTGACATAAAATGTAAAATTATGTATAGTATAAGTGTCGATATAGGATAGTGCTGGAAGCTATCCGGGAAAGGGGAGTTTGTGGAAGATTGAAATCAACAGGAATGGTTCGTCCGGTCGATGGCCTGGGCCGCATTGTACTTCCGATTGAACTGCGCCGTGTGCTGGATATTGATAAGGATTCTGCACTTGAGGTTTATGTGGATAAGGACAGTATCGTACTGAAAAAGTATCAGCCGGCATGCATTTTCTGCGGCAGTGCGGAGGAGATTGAACAGTATCAGGGACGCAACATCTGCCGCGTATGCCGCGAGGCAATCGGAAACCTGAAGTAAATGCAAGCAAACGCATAAAAAAAAGCCGCTTCCAGCGGCTTTTCTTCTATTCTGGTTCCGGTTATGATATAAAATGGCGATTCAATCGTCTTTTTTCTCGATGCGCGCTTCGCTTGTTTTGATCAGATGCCACAGGCTGGAAGCATACAGCGGATAATCATGCGAAATGCTTTCCGTCGTCATGGCAAATGCGTTGGTATCCTTGAGCGGCGCGCCCAGCCCGATGTCATCGCCGGCCAGTATCGCCTTGACGTTCGATTCGGCAATATGCATCGCGGCATCGGAATAGCCGCTGTAAAGTGATTTTTTAACGCCGAACATGCCGGTGGCGTTCTTGGGCCCGGCACCATACAGCAGGCGGAACATCTTGTACACGGCAAGCATCAGATAGGCCGAAATTTCGCCGACAAGCCCCTTGTCCGGGCAGGCATTGAGCTTATCGTATAAAATGTTCAGGCTGTTGGAAATCAGCTTTTTATTAAAGGTGGGCAGTACGCTGCCGCGAAAAATGCCGTCCTTAGCCGTTTCCGGGTTGGGGATATCTTCCGCAGAAAGGGTCAGCCCGCTGCGGTCTGCGCTGCGCCCCAAAAGATAATCGCAGGAAACTCCATAATAATCAGCAACACGCACAACAAAGCTGAGCCCGCATTCACGGATGCCCTTTTCATAGTGTGAGAGCAGCGCCTGAGAAACCCCCAGTTCTTCTGCTGCCTGTTTTTGCGTCACGCCTTTTTCTTTGCGCAGAAGCGTGATGATCCTGCTGAAATCCGAAGCCATGCCCGTATACTCCTTACACAATTACGTATTGTAAATTATAGTACATAGAAAACAATTTGTAAACACAAAAAAACGACAGAAAGCGGCGAACCGCGGCATGTTCTGCATGAAACTGCTACATCTGTGCTTTCCATGTGGAAAAACGTCTAAATATAGTGTGATATATGGGAAATTGAACAAAAACTTTTTTTGAAAATAATGAAAACCGCCGATACAAATTGGCAAAAAACCGGAGGAAAGAACATGAAAAATTATCGTTTATATCTGATCCGCCACGGCATGACGCAAAGCAACCTTGATGGGATTTATGCAGGAGGGGGAACCGACGATGCCCTGTGTGAAGCCGGGCGCGAGGAGATCCGCAGCCTGATGCAGCGCTTTACCTATCCGCAGGTCAACATGGTATTCAGCAGCCCCTTGCGCCGCGCAGTGGAAACGGTGGAAATGCTCTTTCCCGACGCAAAGGATAAGATCATTCTGGCAGATCTGCGGGAAAACAGCTTCGGGGAATTTGAAGGCCGCCGCGTGCAGGAACTTTTGAACGACGACCACTTCAAAAAGTGGATGGATCCCGCACAGCACTATACGCCCGAAGGCGGCGAAAGCGCGCCGGAGTTTCATAAGCGCTGTTCCGAAGTGCTTATGGGCATGTTTGAATACATGATGAAAACGAATACCGAACAGGCGGCATGCGTGACGCACGGCGGCGTGATCATGAGCATGCTTGCGCAGCGGGGAATGCCCCAGCGCGCACCGGAAACATGGATGGCAGACCGCGGCTGCGGATATGTGCTGCAATGCAGCCCGCAAATGTGGATGCGCGACGGCATTGCGGAAGTGAGCGATATCCTGCCGTACGGCTATCTGGACGAGGAAGAATGATGGCTATGGTGCATATCTACACCGGCGACGGCAAGGGGAAAACGACGGCGGCGGTCGGGCTGTGCGCACGCGCGGCAGGCAGCGGGCTGAAAACGGCGTTTTATGAATTCCTGAAAAGCGGCGGCACGGGCGAAGAAAAAAGCCTGCGCGCGCTTGGAACGGATTTTTACTGCCCGGTGCCGGATGAAAAATTCACATGGGAAATGAACGATGCGGAAAAGGAAGAATGCCGCCGCCGCCAGAACGAAACGCTGCGCCACGCCTGCGAGCATATGGCGGAGTATGATTTGGTGGTTCTGGATGAGGTGCTGTGCGCGCTCAATACCGGCATGCTGCCGCTGAATGAGCTGCTGCGTGCGGTGCGCCAAAGGCCGCCCGAAACCGAGCTGGTGCTCACGGGGCGCGGCGCGCCACAGGAGCTGATCGCGCTGGGCGATTACGTCAGTGTCATCCAAGCGGTTCGGCATCCGTTTGATTGCGAACCGCCGATCGCAGCGCGCAGGGGCATCGAATATTGAAATAAAAAACGGAACGCACCGCTGCGCTGGAAGCGGCGCGTTCCGTTTTTCGTTTTGAAAAGGATGGAACATCGAACGCTGCTGTGCGAACGAAGCGGCCGATGCGGTTACAGCAGTTCGCACAGGATGCTGTTTTGCATCAGCATACCGCGCGCAGTCAGGCGCAGGATGTTGTTTTCGAAAAATGCCATGCCGTTTTCGCACAGCCTTTGAATAAAGGCAAGCTTTTGCGGCGAAAAGGAAACGCCGTACTGTGCTTTCAGCGCATCCAGCGAAAGGCCGTGAGCGAGGCGAAGCTGCAGCATGATGTAATCTTCCGCATCGCATACGCCCTGTTCATGATATACGGCCGGGCGTGCAATAAAGGCGGCAGTATCGACATCGCAGGAAAAACGCCGTCCCTTTATGCAGCTGTGTGCGGCAGGCCCAAGGCCGAGATATTCGCCGCAGTCCCAGTAAATCAAATTGTGGCGGCTTTCAAAGCCGGGTTTTGCAAAGTTGGAAATCTCATACTGCCGGTAGCCCAGAGCGGCCAGCTTTTCGCAGGCGGAAAGGTAAAAATCGGCGGCGGCATCGTCATCCGGCAGGTGCGCGGGCGGTCTGCGGCCAAAGGGGGTATTCGGCTCGATTTTCAGCAGATAGCTGCTGATGTGCGTGCAGCCGCCGGAGGAAAGAAGCTGCAGCGTGGCATCCAGCTCCGCTTCGGTATAGCCGGGAAGCGCAAGCATGAGGTCGCCGCTGATGTTTTCAAAGCCCGCTTTGGATGCAAGCGAAAGGGCGCGGCGGCTTTGCAGTGCCGTGTGCCGGCGGCCAAGCCGTGCAAGGCTTTCGTCAAATGCTGTCTGTACACCGAACGAGATGCGGTTTACACCCGCAAGGCGGAAATCGCGCAGAAGATCCAGCGTAACCGTTTCGGGATTGGCTTCCAGAGTGATTTCTGCATCCGCCGCAGGGTCGGCCGCGCGAATCAGACGCTGCACCTGCGCAGGCGTTAAAAGGGAAGGGGTGCCGCCGCCGAAATACAGGGTTTCGGGATGTTGGGACGGCATATCCGGTGCAAAGCGCAGGATCTCGCGGCAAAGAGCATCGATGTACTCTTGCGGCACACCAAACGAACACGCCGCGGAATAGAAATCGCAGTAGCGGCATTTCTGGCGGCAGTAGGGAATATGAAGATAAAGACCAAACATGAAAAAGCACCTCGTTCTTAAAAGCAGCAGCCGACCGGGGGACACTAGGAGGCATGCCGCGGACAAGTGTTTAAAAAAAGAGAAAAGTATTGGATAATATGCAAAGAAACGCATCGCCGTATGTGCTATACTGAAACCGGATTTGGACACCGAGCAGACAAAAGCGTGCCGCATACCGGCGGGGGCTGTCTGTGTCATAAAAAACGTTCGATTTTTAGGAGGCAAAGTATGAACCGACCCGTTACTTTTGCAGTTTGCGGCTTTGGGATACGCGGAATGGAAGCGTATGCTTCGTATCAAAAGCTGCATCCCGAAGAAATGCGCATTACCGCCGTTGCAGACCCCGACCCCGAACGCCGGGAAATTGCACAAAAGGAATACGCAGTGCCCGCGCAGCACTGTTATGAAACAGCACAGGAGCTGTTGCGCGAGCCGCGCCTTGCGGATGTGATGATCATTGCAACGCAGGATCGTCAGCATGTGGAGCAGGCGATCCCGGCCATGGAAAAGGGATATCATCTGATTTTGGAAAAGCCGATTTCTCCCGATTTGGAAGAGTGCATCGCACTGCGCAAAAAAGCGCATGACACGAACCGCATGGTCATCGTTTGCCATGTTCTGCGCTATACCCAGTTTTACGGAACCGTAAAGCAGCTGCTGGAGCAAGGAAGCATCGGACGCATCGAAAGCGTAGAAGCGGCGGAAAATGTAGCCTATTGGCATTACGCACACAGCTATGTGCGGGGCAACTGGCGCAGGAAGGAAGATTCCAGCCCCATGATCCTTGCAAAAAGCTGCCATGATATGGATATTATCCGCTGGCTTGTCGATCGGCCCTGCAAGCGTATCTCGTCATACGGTTCACTGGATTGGTTCAAAGCGGAAAATGCGCCGCAAGGGGCATCGGAACGCTGCCTTTCCGGGTGCACAGCCAAGGAAAGCTGCCCGTATGATGCCGAGAAAATCTATTTGTTCCATGAAAAAAGCGGATATCATTCCGGCAACCGCGAATGGCCGCTGACGGTTCTAACCCAGCAGCCCACACCGGAAAATCTGTATGAAGCACTGGAAAACGGCCCATACGGCCGATGCGTATATCACTGCGATAACAATGTGGTGGATCATCAGACGGTGAATATGGAATTTGAAGGCGGGATCACGGCAGTCTTTACCATGAGCGCCTTTACGCAGCGCTGCTACCGCACTTTAAAAATCATGGGCACCGAAGGGGAAATCGAAGGCAATATGGATACAAACAGCTTGGTGCTGCGCCGCTTTGGAAAGCCGGATGAAAAGATCGATCTGGACGCGCTGACCGATCGCTTTGCCGGACATGGCGGCGGCGATGCCAGGATGATGCAGTATGTATGCCATATGTTTGAAAACGGCGAGCCGCACGGCGATGCGCTGACAAGCGTGGATGCTTCGGTAGAAAGCCATATCATGGCATTGGCTGCGGAAGAATCCCGGCTTCAGGGAGGAAAAAGCATCGAGCTGGATCGTTTTGCCGGTTTGCAATAAAAACAGTTCAAAGCGGGGTGCCGCAAAAAAGCGCAAGAGGGGTACGCAGGCCGGAAGAGGCGGCGTTATCCCGAAGTGCGCCCCGCTGCCCGGTTGCGGTATTCGCGGGGGGTAAGCCCGGTCAGCTTACGGAATGTACGGGTGAAATGGGGCGAGGATTGGAAGCCGACCTCCTCCCCTATGCGGGTAACGGAAAGATCCGTGGATTCCAGCAGCTGTTTGGAAGCCTCGATGCGAAGCTGCAAAAGATATTCCACAAAAGTTTGGTGCGTTTGCAGCTTGAACAGATAGCAGAAATAGGTTTTGGACATCATGGCACGCCGGCACACCGATTCGAGCGTCAGCGGCTCGTTATAATGGGTGCGGATGTATTCCAGAGAATCGTCTACAATGTTTTTGTAGCGGCCGTAAATATCATCTGCGGGTTTTGAGCCGGGGTTCTGTGCGTATTCCCGCATAAAAAGCAGCAGAAGCTGCATCAGCTGCGCCTGCAGGACATCTTCAAACAGAAGATCGGCATCCTGATACTCTTCCAGCATCGAATTCATCAGCTTTTCAATGCGGGTTTGGGCGCGGGTGCTGAGCGAAAATTTTTCTTTTGCATCGTGCAGTTCCTTTTGAAACAGCAGCAGAAAGGACATGCCGTTTGTGATTTCGCGGAATTTCTGAAACACGATATCGGCGGCATCCGAAAAGCTGCTGCGCAGGAAAAAATCACAGCATAGGATCCGGCTTTTGTCTCCAATCTCAATGCGGTGCATCAGATTCGGCGGCAGGATAAATGCATCCCCCGCAGTCATTTCGTGTTTTTGGTTTTCAATAAAATGTGTGCATTCGCCGCGGGTGACGTACCAGATTTGATAATAATCATGGGAATGAAGGATCTCTCCGGATTGCTGAGGGGATTCGATCGCATATATTTTGCAGAATTCTCCTGCCCGAAACATCCGGGACATGTGGAATTGCTCAAAGCGGGGAGCACCGAGAAATCCGGCTGTCATACGGCTTCACAGTCCTTTCCGATCAGAATTATTGGTTGAAGCAAATCAGTTTAAATCTTATTATAGCGCGAAATAAAAACTCTTTCAAATAGGAAAAGAAATATAACAGGATACCCGGTAAATTCCGATTTGATTTTTTAGGGAGTGAGGATCCATGGAAACAAAAAACAAACAGGCGGGTACGCGATTTGATGTGGCAGTGATCGGGGCAAGTCTTGGCGGTGTACAGGCGGCGATCAGTGCGGCAGAGCACGGATACCATGTTTATTTGTGTGAACCGACAAAATGGATCGGCGGGCAGCTGACAAGTCAGGCGGTTCCGCCGGATGAGCATCCTTGGATCGAGGAATGCGGTGCAACCCAAAAATACCGCCGATTCCGCGAGGATGTGCGAAAATACTATCGGAATGCCCCGCATGCAAGCGATAAAATGAAAAAGGCAGATAAGTTCTGTCCGGGCGGTTCGTGGGTTTCGCGTGTGGCGCATGATCCGCGCGTTGCGCTGCATATCCTGACAGGCTATTTGCAGCCGCATATGGATGCCGGCCGGATCGAACTGGAGCTGGAAACGCGTGCAGTGTGTGCAGTGGTCAAAGGAAGGAATATCGTTTGTGTAGGCGTGCAAAACGACCGCACCGGGGATGTGCGCACGATCGAGGCGGCATACTTTCTGGATGCAACGGATTGCGGCGATCTGCTGCCGATCGTCGGCGCGCAGTACCGCACCGGCGCGGAAAGCAAAGAACAGACGGGCGAACCGCACGCGGCAGAAAAGGCGTGTGCCGAAGATATGCAGCCTTGTACATGGGTCGCTGCCTTGGAACTGTGCAAAGAAGAACCGGAACCGCTGGAGCGGCCGGCGCTGTACGATCTATTCCGGCTTTTGAAAGCGCCGTATGACGATGATTTCCAGCTCAGCTGGTACGGCCCGAATTGTACCGATCACAAAAAGACACGTTTTTATATGTTTGACGGGGAGGACCCCATACACTGCGGCGGCTTATGGAGCTATCGCCGCATCGTGGCCGCCGATCACTATACGGACGGCCGAAACGAAGTGACGCTGTTTAATTGGCCGCAGAACGATTATGCATTTGGCAATGTGTTTGATGACCCCCATGCACAGCAGCATCGGGAAATGGCGAAAGAGCTGACGCGCTGTGCCGTTTACTGGCTGCGCTATGATGCACCGCGGCCGGACGGCGGAACAGGATACCCCGTGCGATATTGTCCGGAGTATGTAGGCTCGGACGATGGGCTTGCACTGGCACCGTATATCCGCGAATCACGGCGCATCGTGGCGCGCGGCATCGTCCGGGAACAGGATGTGACGCGTGAGCAGCAAGATGGGATCCTGCACAGAACGGATTCCGTGGGCGTGGGCAGCTACGCGATCGATCTGCACCCCACGACGCGCACGCATACCTATTTTTACACACCGACATGGCCGTTTGAAATCCCGCTTTCTGCCATGATCCCCATTGATTTCGATAATCTGCTCCCGGCCTGCAAGAATATTGGCTGTACGCATCTGACGAACGGCTGCTTCCGGCTGCATCCGGTGGAATGGAACATCGGCGAGGCGGCAGGGCATCTGGCGGCATTTTGCCTTGAAAAGAACGTTGCGCCCGGCACCGTTCTGGATGAATATTTGGAAGAATTCCAAACGCTTTTACAAAAAAGCGGCGTTGCCCTGCACTGGGAGCCTGAAAAAATGAAAGGGCTGTAACAAATGAAAAAAATTGTTTATCTGCCGCTGGATGAGCGTCCATGCAATGCTGATTTTCCAAAGATGCTGTTTGGGGAAGAATGGAATATTGTCAGTCCGAAAACAATGGGGTATAAAAAACAAGCGGCCTGCGTGGAGGAACTGATTGCGTTTTTGCAGCGGGAATGTGAAGATGCCGACGGCTTGGTGCTTGCGGTTGATACCCTGCTGTACGGCGGGCTGATCCCTTCACGCCTGCACCGTCTTTCGCAGGAAACCGTGCAGAGCCGTTTGGATATTATCCGTCAGCTCAAGCGCCGGAACCCGAAGCTTCTGATTTACGCGTTCCATACGATCATGCGCTGCCCCAGCAGTTCATGCGCAGACGAAGAACCGGATTATTATGGCGAATGGGGGCGCGAAATCTGGCTGACGGGTGTTATTCGGCATCGCAATCAGCTGGGATTGGAAAGCCGGCAGGAAGAAGAGGAGCTGAAATCACCGGTCGCGCCGGAATATCTGGATGATTACCTTCAGCGCAGAAGCTTCAACCTTTCCTTTGTGATGAAGAGCCTGGAGCTTGCACAGGAGGGAATCTATGATTTTATGATCATTCCGCAGGATGATTCTGCCCCATACGGCTTTACGGCGATCGACCAGCAGAAGGTGCGCACGGTAATTGCGCAGCAGCGGCTGCAGCTGCATGTGCTGATGTATCCCGGTGCGGATGAAGTGGGCAATACGCTGATAACGCGCATGGCACTGCATTTCACAGGCAAAAGGCCGCATGTTTATATCCAGTACAGCTCAGCACTTGCCCCGTTTGTAGTGCCGAATTACGAAGACCGGCCGTTTGCGGAAACCGTAAAATATCATTTGGCGGCTGCGGGCTGTTTGCAGACAGCCGACAGCATAAATGCAGACTTTGTGCTGGCCATCAACGGTCCGGCCCATGAAATGGTCGGGGTGCATAAGCAGCCGGCAGCCATGCGTGAATACACAGTGGAACGAACATTACCCGAATTTGTGATGCAGATAGCCGACTGCAAGGAAAACGGAAAGATCGTGACCGTGGGAGATATCGCTTATTCCAATGGTGCGGATCTGGAATTGATCCAGATGCTGGATGAAGCCGGCTTGCTTTTGACGATCGACGGCTACGCGGGCTGGAACACATCCGCCAATACGCTGGGAACGGCGATTGCCCAAGGGGTGCACTGTCTTTTGAGCGGGCGCACCAAGGCACACGACGACTTCATGCTTTTGCGCTATCTGGAGGATGCGGGCTATTGTTCCTGCGTGCGGCGCAGCATTTCGGAATCGGAATGGTTCCGCGAACAGGGCTTCCATTACTTCGATGCAGGGGATGACGCCCGCGGCATCGTAAGCAGAAAAATCAAAGAAGAACTGGATGCATTTGCGCGGGAAAACCTGTCTTCGCTGAAGGTGGTGCCTGTGATCGACGATTGCTTCCAGCCGTGGAAACGGATGTTTGAAGTAGGGCTGCGCGTCCATGGTGAAGAAAAATAACAGGGCGAAGCAAACTGAAAGCAGCGCAGAAAAGGCTGCCGGCATTGCCGGCAGCCTTTTCTTGTGATGCACAGAGCAGAAAGCAGCACTCTTGAAAATGCTGCTTTCTGAGGAGAGCGGAAAAAACAGCTACAGCTTCAAGACTGCATGTTCCCTGGTGGAACGGTAGATCGAACAGATGACACGAACCGCGTCCATGGCTTGCTGCGGCGGGATCATCACAGGGCGGTCATCCCGCAGCGCCTGTGCAATATCACCCAGCAGTGCAATGTGACCATCGATCGTGATATCGGTATTGGATTTGGAGCCGCCGACGCGCGCACCGGCATCCGGGCGAAGGGGCGCACTGGCTTCGTCGATGAAATCCCAGGATACGATGCCCTGATCGTTGAAGCAGACACTGCCCTTTTCCCCGTGGATCGCAAACGAGGTGGAAAAACCGGGATATGCGGTGGTTGCCGCGTTAATGGTGCACAGACAGCCCTTTTTCATGCACAGCAAAGCGCTTGCCGTATCTTCTACCGCAATATCGCGCG
Organism: Ruthenibacterium sp.; assembly: GCA_020025255.1. Classification (GTDB taxonomy): domain Bacteria; phylum Bacillota; class Clostridia; order Oscillospirales; family Ruminococcaceae; genus Ruthenibacterium. The sequence continues at coordinate 15,259 of JAHHSK010000035.1, forward strand.
CGAGCGTGCGGGCTTGACCGTACAGTGTATCCACCTTGTCATCCAGCATCCAAAGAATCAAATCGACACCGTGCACACCCTGATTCATCAATGCGCCGCCGCCGTCCTGATCCCATGTGCCGCGCCATCCTGCGCTGTTGTAGTAGGCCTGATCGCGGTAATATTTCAAATCGGCATGCGCAAGGCAGACCCGGCCGAGCTTTCCTTCGCGAATGGCATTGCGCACTGCAACTGCGGCAGGCATCAGGCGGCGCTGGAAAATGCACTGCATTTTGACCCCGGATTTTTCAACCTCACGCACTACGCTTTCCATGCGTTCCGGTGTGATTTCCATGGGCTTTTCACACACGATCGCCTTGCCGGCATGGGCTGCCTTGATGCAGATTTCGCCGTGTGTGCCGCTGGGGACACAAACGCAGACAATATCGACCTGCGGGTCTTTCATCACATCATCGGCGTTATAATAAACCTTTTTTGCGCCGTGTTCTTTCGCAAATTCATCTGCTTTTTCGGGGATGATGTCGCAAACCGCATAAAGGGTTTCCTGCGGCAGACGGGCAAGGGCTTTGGCGTGTGTCAGTGCAATGACGCCGCAGCCGACAATAGCAAAATTCATGATCGATAAACCTTCCTTTGCTGCGATAAGCAAATTAAAGCAATGATTGCTTGTTTAACCTGATTATAACGAAACCGGGCAGAGGATTCATGCATTATCTTACATTCTTTTTTGCATTTCGTTCAAAGGAAATTGGGCTTTTATTGAATTGTACAAACGCTTGGAACGGCAGCAGGCAGGGCTTATAATTTTTCGGAAGAGAAAAGCGTCAAAATCTCGTGCGCCGCCTGCTCCTCATCCGGGCCGGAGCAAACGATCGTCAGTTCCTGCCCCTGCTTTGCGCAAAGCAGCATCACGCTCAGGATCTGCTTTGCGTTGGCAGACCGTCCGCATACGGAAATGCGGATATCACAGACAAAACCGCACGCAAGGCGAACCAGCAGCCCGGCAGGGCGCGCGTGCAGCCCCAGTTCATCGTGGATCACATACTGGAATTCCTTCATATGGAACCTCGCTTTCACAAATGATCTTTTTAAGCGGCAAAATGTGTTCCGGCACAGTGGAAAGTTCATCAAACCCCATTTGCAGCAGCTGCTGCGTGACGGAAAAATCACTGCTGAGCGTACCGCACAGCCCCACGGGAATGTGTGCGCGATGCGCATTTTCTGCAACCATTGCCAAAAGCCGGAATACGGCAGGATGATGCGCGTCGGCATAGCGGCCGAGTGCGGCATTCTGACGGTCGGCTGCAAGAGTATACTGTGTCAGATCGTTTGTGCCGACACTGAAAAAATCCGCGTGGCGTGCAAGCGCATCACTGATGAGTGCCGCCGCAGGCGTTTCGACCATAATGCCCAGCGGGATATCGCGGCACGCGATCCCTTCGTGCATCAGCTCCTGGCGCACCTGACGGCAGAGGCTGCGCACCTGCTGCACTTCCCAGACAGAAGAAATCAGGGGGAACATCATCCATAGATTGCCGTAACAGGAAGCGCGATAGATCGCCCGCAGCTGCGTGCGGAACAGCGCGTGGTTGGCAAGGCAGATGCGCACACCGCGAAGGCCGAGGGCGGGGTTTTCTTCTTTTTCCAGCCCGAGATAGGGCAGGGCTTTGTCGGCCCCGGCATCCAGTGTGCGGATAATGACGCAGCGGCCCTGCATGCATTCGGCAACGGTGCGGTATGCGCAGAACAGCTCGTCTTCAGTCGGCGCATCCTCGCGCCCAAGATACAAAAATTCGCTGCGCATCAGCCCGATGCCTTCCGCCCCGTGCAGAAGCGCAGTGCGTGCCTCTTCGGGAAAGGCGATGTTGGCATATACGCCGATGCGCCGCCCGCTTTTTGTGACAGCGGGACGATCCTTATAAATCAAAAGTTCCGGCTGCGTTTCCTTTTCGGGCTGGCGCTTTGAAAGGATTCGGGCTTTGGTCGCTTCATCGGGATCGACCCAGCAGCTGCCGCTTTCACAGTCAACCAGCATTTCCCGGCCTTGCAGCCGATCAAACGGAAGATCGCAGCCCGCAAGTGCCGGAATACCGAGCGAACGCGCCAGTATGGCAGCATGACTGGTGATCGATCCGCTGTGTGTGACGATAGCCAGAATGCGTTCGCGCGGCATGCGCACGGTATCGCTTGGGGTAAGATCCCGCGCGGCAACGATGAAGGGCTCATCGGGAAACGCCTGCGCGCGCGCACGGCACAGAATGCGGACCAGGCGCTGGGAAAGATCCTGGATATCCGCACAGCGAGCCTTCATATAGTCGTCATCCAGTGCGGCAAACTGTGCAGCAAAGCCGTCTGCGGCTTCTTTCGCGGCTTCGGCGGCACTTTTTCCGTTATCGATCTGCGCATCGATATGCGAAAGGAACGAAGCATCCTCCAGCATCAAAAGCTGCATATCGAAAATCCGGGCGTTATTTTCGCCCAAGGATGCAGTGGTTTCCTCGATCAGCTGGGAAAGCTGCGCTTTGGCGGCTTGCAGTGCCTGCTGCAGCTGCGCTTTTTCGGCAGCCGGGTCCCATGGGGTGCACGCAGGCGCGCAAGAAGCCGTATCGGGAACAAAGATACGACCGCATGTGATGCCGGGATGAATACAGATTCCGTTTCCTTTCAGCATGGCGGGAACCTCCTTTGCCGGATCAAGGAAATTGCGTAAAAAGAAAAAGCCGGATTCCGCAGACCGTCAAACGGTGCAAAATCCGGGCTGACACGGGGCAGAAAGCGCCGGAACGTGCAGAATGATTGTGCATTCAGTATAACAATCCGTGCCCCGATTGTCAATCGCAGGGGAACAGCAGAAAAAATGCGCCCCCTTATGGACAAGAGGGCGCAGAAAATATACGGTTATTTGCTGTATGTTTCGAACCAGCGGGTGATCTCCGACAGGCGGCGCACCCGGTGTTTGGGCTTGCCGGAACGGGAAAGCTCGTGATTTTCACCGTGGAACAGAGCAAGGCGCGCAGGGACGCCGCGTGCACACAGAGCGGTGTACATCTGCAGCCCCTGCTCCAGCGGGCAGCGGTAATCCTCATCCGAATGGATGAAAAGCGTGGGCGTTTTCACGCTGGCAGCATACCGCACCGGGGAATGCTCCCAAAGCTTTTCCGGGTTTTCAAAGAAATCTGCGCCGCATTGATCGGCGGCAAAATAAAATCCGATATCGCTTACGCCGTAAAAGCTCAGCCAGTTGCTGATCGAACGCTGCGCGGCAGCACAGCAGAAGCGATCGGTGTGGCCGATGATCCAGTTCGTCATAAAGCCGCCGTAGCTGCCGCCGGTTACGCATACGCGCGCGGGGTCGATCTGCGGATAGGCGGCAAGCACCGCATCGGTGAAATCCATGATATTGCGGTAATCCGTTTTGCCGTAATCACCGCGGATATCCATAAAATCATTATCGCGCCCGTCGCCGCCCTTGGGGTTGCAGAAGAATACAAAATATCCCATGCCTGCCCACAGCTGCATTTCGTGATAGAATACCGGGCCGTATACGGTTTTGGGGCCGCCGTGAATATCAAGCACAGCCGGATATTTTTTGGCAGGGTCGTAATCTTTGGGCAAAAGCACCCAGCCTTCGATATCGTATCCGCAGCTGTGGATTTTCATGGCGTGCGGCTGTGCAACGTATTTGTCCCGCAGGGCATCTTCGTTGAAGCTGCTGATCTTTTCCACTGTTTTCGCGGAAAGGTCGGCGCGGTACAGCTCCTGCAGGCGGTTATCGTACATCGCAATCAGCAGGGCTTCGTCCGTATCATCGGAAAGAGCCAGTGCGTCGATGCTGCCTTCTTTCGTGATGACGGGTGTGCTTTCGCCGTCCGGGGAAAGACGCAGCAGAACGGCATTGCCTTCGCGTGTTGCAATATGGTACAGATCATCGCCTTTGGCCTGCCATTCACTGCCGCCGCCATAGCGGCAATCGCTGCCGACGCTGCCGTACATGCTGTATTCCTCGCGCCGCACAAGGGTAAAGCTTTCGTCCGCGGGATCGAAGGCATAGACCCAATCGTTTTCATTGATGCCGAAGCGGCTGCATTCGCAGGCAGCCATAAGGATGCGATCCTTGACGCGCAGCAGCCGGGAAATGGAAAGTTCGGGATGCTCCACGACGCGGGATACTTCGCCGGTGCGCACATCCAGACGGTACAGGATGCCGTTTTTGTTCGGGCGCTTGGTGCGGAACGGCGTGCCGGAAAAATAGACGAAATCACCCATGCACACAAGGTTTTCCGCATCAAAATCGGGCGTGGTGATGCGTTCGATTTTACCGTCGCGGTAAGTGAACAGTGCCGTGCGGTGCTTATTCGTAAAGCCTGCCCCGTTGAACCAGAACGGGATCTCATCCAGCGTTTCGTAATCCGCTTCTTCTTCGTAGTGCTTTGCGGTCTGCTCCCGCTGTTCGGGCGTCATTTTGTAATAATCGGGGAAAGCGGCGTCGATATCGCCAAGCACGGCATAGCCCCAATCTGTTTTTTCCAGATACTGTGCAGCAAAGGGCAGGGTGAAGGCGTGCACGGCTTCACCGCCGTGGATGTCAAGGCGGTAGTAGGAGGTGAAGGCCTCTTTTGCCTCTTTGCGCTTTTTTTCTTTGGCAGAACGCACAGCCGGGAAGAGCAGATGCGTCTCATCCTCCCAGAAAAAGCTGCGTTCCCTGCCAAGATCGGTCAGCTGGCGCAGGGCTTTGTTTTCATAAAGCCACAGGCGGCTTTCATAGATGTTTTCCTCTTCGTTGCATACGGAAACGACAAACGCCGCACTTTTGCCGCCGGGGGCGTATTTCAGCGCGGATAGATAGCGGTAGCTGAGAAAATCTTTGAGTTCGATCGGTTTCATTCTTTGATCCTCCATTCTTAGGGTACTATAAAAACGTATAAAAGCACTGTACCACAGATTGCAAGGAGATGCAA